>JAPPHD010000054.1 GCA_028821125.1 Gammaproteobacteria bacterium | reverse complement strand
CCGGCGGCGGAACCGGGCATGAGATGCCGTCTACCACGGTCACTTCAAGTGCAATGTCCGTCGCCTGGTCGACTACCCCAACCTCTGGGCCCATACGCGGCGGCTCCATTCGATGCCCGGCATCGCGGATACCGTGTTTCTCGACCACATCAAGCAGCACTACTACGGCAGTCACGCCATCTTGAATCCCACGCGGGTCGTGCCCGCGGGGCCGGACACTTCGTTCGCATAGACGGGACCACCGGTAATACCTGATCTCACACCGATACCAGTTGCGCTATTCCTCGTTGAACTTCGCGAGCTTCCTGAAGGCGTCGAGCACCTCGCCACCGAAGCGATCGTCGATCTCCCGGCCGACGCTGGGAGGTACGCAGACATCGTCACGCGCATCCACTGCTCCGGTGATCACGGTGAGCAGAACGGCGTTGTCCTCCCCCACGTTCCGGAATCCCCGGTAGGCGCCTGGCGGGCATGAGAAGGTGTCCCATTTTCCGAGCGTCACCTTTTCCTCCCCCTCGGGACCGACCCGGAACTCGATGGTGCCGTCGAGCACGACGAAGGTTTCATAGGTGTTGTCGTGGGCGTGCCGGGGGTTCGCGCAGGCCAGCGACAGGCCGCCCACCTCGGCCTTGTAGATGATGGGCAGGATCGCTTCCAGATCGACATCGTCGCTGTGCGGCCCGTCCCAGTTGCCCCAGCAGACGTGCATTCGGACCTTGTCCCTGGGTATGTTTTCCAGCGCTTCGTTCAGCGCGGCTACATGCACTTCCATGCGCTCCTGGAATTCCTCCAGGGGCCGGTCGACAAACAGGATCTGCCGCTCGAGCGCCAGGTCCGGGGCATCGAGCTGCAGGATGTGGCCGCGGGAGACGATGTATTCGTATTCCCGCCGCAGTTCCCGGGCCAGGGCGAAGACGTAGTCCTCGTCGCGCGCATACGCCGGGTTTTCGGGATTGCGCAGCAGCGTGGTGGCCAGGATGCCCGGCGTGACGGCCGTTACGAAGGTGCCCGTGAAATTGCCGCTCGCCTCCGCTTCGGCCTTGAGGGCGTCCTCGAACAGGTCGAGTTCCTCCCGGGCCTGGGCCAATTCCGGGTCGTAGCGCACTTCGTCCACGCATTCCGGGGTCGCCCATACCGATGCGGACTTGCCGGCGTTGGACTGCCCGGCGGAACGGCTGACCACCAGTTCCGCATAGCCCGGGAACTTGGCGAAATCCGTGACTGTGCCGCGTTGGGCCTCCCCACCGAAACCCGTCATCCGGTCTTTTGCGTAAAAGGAAAAGCCTATGCGCGGCAGTTCGCCGTCCCCGGCGATGTCGATTCCAGCCGCCGCCTGCTCGCGCACCGCTTCCCTGAGCCCGGCGAGCACCTCTGAGCGGAACTCGCCGCGGTCGACGACCTCACCGGCCTCCATCCTGCCCAGCATGTCGAGCAGCGCCGGCGATCGCGGCAGGCTGCCGACATGGGTGACAAGAATACGATCGTTGCTGTAGTGCATGGTCGACTCGGGTTGAACCAACTGGGCAAATGGAAGAGCACCGCCAGGCGCCGCATAGCAACATGACGCAATTCAGGTGGCGGCCCCTCAGCCGACTCACGCATCGGTGCCGCAGGGAGTGGTCTCACCATTCAATCAATAGTGATAATGAAATTGCGCGATGAGCACAGAGGCAGCGTCGATCTTGTAGACCAGTCTGTGTTCGCCGTCGATGTGCCTCGACCAGTACCCGGCGAGCGCGTGCTTGAGGGGCTCGGGTTTGCCGATACCTTTGAAGGGCGCACGTTTGATTTCCTTGATTTGAAGCAGCGTCCAGCACCGCCCCCGCCAGGGCATTGGCGAATTCGATGCGGATGATAGGCATCAACTTCTTGAGTGACGGCGTTCCAGTTGCGCCAAGTGCGGGGAACGACCAACATGTAACCGAAGCAACTGATTGCGACTGCGGCGATGTCGGCGCCAACGCAGCGTTGACGGCCTCGACCGCATCGAGCACGGCAAGATGATCGAGCGGCGTACGGGTCGGTGTTCTTCGTGATGAAGGAAGCAACAGTCATCCGGGATAACCGGGGAGCTTTGCGATGAATGCGGAAACCGTGAGCAGCGACAATTCGAAGCGGGCCAGAAAACTGCTTGCCGATGCCATCGTGTGGGACAACCATGCCTGCATGCCGGTGCGCCCCGGCGATGTCGAGTTCCTTGACCAACTGGAACGGCACCGGCAGAGCGGTGCTTCGTTCGTGAGCCTGAACGTCTCCTTCGACCGGTTTCCCTGGCACTTCGGGTTCAAGATGCTGGCCACGTTCCGGAGCTGGATCAAGCAGCGTCCCGAGCGGTACCTGCTGGTCAACAGGGTAAGCGACATCCACACCGCCAAGCGGGAGGGAAAGCTGGGCGTCGCGTTCGACCTCGAAGGCGCGGTGGCCGTGGACGACCTGCCAGAGCTGGTGGAACCGTACTACGCCCTCGGCGTCCGTTGGATGCTGATCGCCTACAACCTCAACAACCGCCTGGGGGGCGGCTGCCAGGACGACGACCCCGGCCTCACCGGGTTCGGGCGGCGCGTGATCGACGAGATGGCGCGGGTCGGCATGGTGCTCTGTTGCAGCCACACCGGTTACCGGACGGCCCGGGAAGCCATCGAGTATTCGAACGACCCGGTGATCTTCTCCCACTCCAACCCGCGCGCGCTCTGGGACCACGAGCGCAACATCCCGGACGACCTGATCGAGGCCTGCGCAAACAGCGGCGGCGTTGTCAACATCAACGGCATCGGCTTCTTTCTCGGCGACAACGACAATTCCACGGAGGCCATCGTTCGCCATATCGACTACGTCGCCTCCCTGGTGGGGCCGGAGCATGTCGGGCTGGGGCTCGATTTTGTATTCGATGCCTCGGAACTGGACGACCTGGTCGAAAACAACCCGGAACTGTTTCCGCCCGAGAAAGGCTATGGAAAGGGCCTACGCATGGTGGAGCCGGAGCGAATACCCGAAATCGCCGAGCGGCTGGTGCAACTCGGCTGGGACGACAACGCGATACGGGGCCTGCTCGGCGCCAACAACCTGCGGGTTGCGGAACAGGTGTGGCGCTGATCGTTCACCCGTTCGGCCGCCGGACACGATTCCGCAAAACGGCGAGCCGAAATCAATGGGGAGCCGTCCGGAGTACCGCATGGCAGCGCCGAGCCGATCGCATAGGCCGGCGCGCGGCTCGGGGCTGACTCGTTGCGGGTGCCCGAGCCCGGGTCACGCCACGTTCAGGAGCGGGTTCGCCAACCTTCTCGAGAGAGTTGAATGCTGATCGACGCCGACAATCACCTGGGCCTGGTGGCGCTGCTGTTTTCGATTGTGGGCGTTTGCTGCTGGGCGGAGCGCTTTTCCTGGGCGAGCCGTGTCTCCGCCCCGGTTCTGATCATCCTCGCGGCACTCGTGCTTTCCAATCTCGGGCTGATTCCCCGGGAGGCCCCAAGCTATTCTTTCGTTACCGAGTACTTCGTGATGGTGTCCATCCCGCTGTTGCTGTTCAAGGCCGACCTGCGCCTGATCGTTGCGGAGACCGGGCGCCTGCTGTTCGCTTTCCTGATTGCCGCCGGGGGGACGGTACTGGGCGTTTTCACGGCTTTCCATCTGGTGCCCGTTGGCGATGTGGCCGCCCAGGCGGCCGCGGTGATCACCGGAGGCTATACCGGGGGCGGCATGAACTTCGTGGCGGTCTCGAAAGTGGTGGGGCTGGAGGATCCGACCCGCTTCGCCGTGGTGCTCGGGGCGGAAGCGAGCGTGGGCCTGTCCTACCTGATGCTGCTGTCGCTGATGCCCGCCTTTGCCTGGTTCGCGCGCTGGGATGCATCGAAAGCGCCCGCGGACGCGCCGGTCGCCCGGACGGAACGGCAAGCGGCCGCCGATGGCCCCGATCTGACCCATATGGGGCTGGCGCTCGGCCTGAGCCTTGCGGTCTGCGCCATCGGCGTCGGCCTGTCGGACCTGGCCGGGCAGTCGCGTTTCTCGATCCTCGCAATCACGCTCATCGCCATCGCGGTGGCCAACCTGGCGCGGCGGCCGATGCAGGCGCTGAAGGGCGACTTTTCGCTGGGCATGCTGCTGCTGTACGTGTTTTTCGGCGTGTTCGGCGCCGGCGTCGACCTGGTCTCCATGCTGCGCCAGGCGCCCCTGCTCATGCTCTTCGCCCTGGTGATCATTGCGGTGCACGCTGCCGTCGCCTTCGGCCTCGGCCGCCTGTTCGGCTTCAGTGCGCGGGAGGTGGCCATTGCCTCCAACGCCTGCGTGCTCGGCCCTCCCACCGCAGCCGCGCTCGCGGCGCGCTCCGGGTGGCATGAACTGGTCACGCCGGGAATCCTCTGCGGGATTTTCGGATACCTGATCGGCAATTTCCTCGGCGCCGGGGTGTTCGAATTGTTGCGTTGAGGGCCTCGGCGCGCCCTGCGTCCTTTCCTGAATACCGCCCCCGGAGCCCGCATCGCCATGCACCGCCGCGACCTGCTCGTTTCCACCCTCGCCGGAACCGGCGCCCTGGCGTTCGCGCCCCGCCTCGCCGCAAAGGGCAAGCGCGACTGGGCGGCCCTGGCCCGCCGGGACCTCAAGCCCATACAGGCCAATCTCGCCAACGTATACGCCACCGGCAACCGAACGATGGTTTCGAGCGACCACCCCTATGCCACGGAAGCCGCCCTGTGGGCACTCGAGCGGGGCGGTTCGGCGGCGGATGCGTACATGACGGCGGCCATCGCCCAATGCGTGCTGGAGCCCACCATGACCACCCTGGGCGGCGGCTTCGGCATGGCGTTCTGGGAAGCGGAAACCGGGCAGCTTGCCCAGGGCGGCGGTTTATTCGCCTTTCCGAGCGGGGCGCCGGTCAGCGAACCCTACGACGAGCGAAAGTCGTGGACAGCCTGGGGCGCCATGGTGCCCGGCTTCGTGCGGGGCCTTCAGACCTGCCATGACACCTGGGGCAAGCTGCCCTGGAAAGACCTCTTCGAGCCGGCCATCGTGTTCGCGGAAGAGGGTTTCGTCATCGACCACATGCTGTGGGGCTACGCCAAGGCAACCCGCAAGATGATCGGCCGCTTCCCCGGCCCCGGCCGCGATGCCTGGTTCCGGGACGGCTACATGCTCGGTGTCGGCGACATGCTCAGGCAGCCGGCGCTGGCGGCCACGCTGAAAGCGTTGCGCGACGAAGGGCCGGACTATTTCTACACCGGCCCCTTCGCCCGGGATCTCGTGGCCGAAGTGCAGCGCCGGGGCGGCGGTATCACGGCCGACGACCTGAAAAATTTCGACCAGGCCTACGTCTCGCCAACCTGGAAACCCGGCGACGCCGGCGGCACGCCCTACCGCGGATTCGAGGTGGCGCCCGTGTCCGGCGCCCTCTTCCAGCTCGGTCTGCGCGTCTACGAAGCTGCTGACCTGAAGGACATGGGGCGCCCGACGGAATCCGTCGAGGCCCTGCACACCCAGGTGCGCCTCGTCCAGGAACTCTGGATTCGCGGCCGCGACCTCACCCCGGAAAACCAGGCGCGGTTCGTCTCCGCAGACCACGCCGCCGAGGTACTCGAGGCAATCCGTACCGGGCCGCCGCGCCCGTTCCGGGGTTTTTCCGCGGCCACCTGCGCTCTGACCATCATCGATGCCGAGGGCAACATTGCGGCCGGCACCCATTCCAGTTCCTCGGAGCCCTTCGGCACCGGCATCAACGTCGGCGGCGTCATCCTCAACCGCGCCACGTTCATCCGCAAGTTCACCGACATGCCCAAGGGATTCTCCACCCTGCTCTGGCTGTTCCGGGACGGGCAGCCCGCACTGGTCATGGCGACGCCCAGCCGTTCGCTCATGGAGTGCCTGCTGCAGGGGGCGGCGAACGCCGTGGAATACGGCATGCCGCTGACCGAGACGGTCTCGGCGCCCCGCTTCGGCCATCCGCACCCTGGCATGACCGCCATCGAGATCGAGGGAGATTTCAGCGAGCAACTGCTGACGGCCCTGGCGGCCAAAGGCCACGACCTGTACCGCGTGACCCCGAAGGACATGAACATGGGCAGCATCCATGGCGTGCGCCTGTCCGCGGCGGGCCCCATAGAGGGAGTCGCCGACCCCCGGCGCCGCGGCCTTGCCAAGGGCGCCTGACTTGTGTAACTCGTTTCATGGCATGAAAATTGAACAAAGGATTCTGCACTCGATGAACCCGTGGGAGGGGGAAAGATGCACACTCGACAAACTGCCACGTCCGTAGTCCTGGCCCTGGCGGCCACATCGGCCATCGGATCGATGGGAACCGCCAACGCCCAGGAAGGCAACGCCGATGACGACCAGGGAACCTACCTGGAGGAAATCATCGTCACGGCTTCGAAACGCGAACAGTCGGTTCAGGACGTTTCGGTAAGCATCACGTCAATCACCGGGGACACGATGACGCGCTTCGGCATCCGCGACTTCAACGATTACATCAACCTGGTGCCCGGCCTTTCAACCAGCCAGCGCAGCGCCGCCTCGGAACTCGGCCCGCGCGAGGTCGGCCTGCGCGGCGTCCAGACCATCAGCGGGGCTTTCCTGGTGGGCCAGAACACGGTCGGTTTCTACATCGACGAGACGCCGGTGACCATGAGCAACCCCCGCCTGGTCGACCTGGAACGCATCGAGGTGCTGCGCGGGCCCCAGGGCACGCTGTACGGCGCCGCCTCCCTCGCCGGAGCGATCAAGATCGTCACCCGGAAACCCGATTTCGAGCGATTCGACGGGCATGTCATGGCGAGCGTCAGCGACACGGAGTTCGGCGGCGGCAACTTCGATGTGGAGGCCATGCTGAACATTCCGGTTTCCGACCGGCTTGCCCTGCGCGTCTCGGCCTACCGGGAGGAGAACGACGGCTTCATCGACATCCACGAAATCGACCTGTTCGCGAACCCCACGGGCGATCTCGTCAAGAAGGATGCCAACGGCGAAACGGTAACGGGAGGGCGGCTGGCGCTATCCCTGCTCGCCACCGACAGCCTGACGATTTCGGCTTCGGTCATGCACGACAACACCAAGCAGGACGCCACCAACTACCTGCACCCGAGATCGCCCGGCGACACCGGTACGCTTTCGGCCCCAGGCCAGTTGTACCGCAGCTTCGGCATCGGTGCGCCTTATGTCGCCGCTCTCGACGGCGACCGCAACGACTACGACGACCCGATCTTCCTCGGCCGCGGACTGGACAGCATTTATACCAAGTTCACCCTGTCGAACCTCACGTTCGACTGGCAGATCAACGACAGCTTCCGGGCCGTGTCCAACACTTCCTACTACGTCGACGAGATGACCATGCGCCTGGACGTCACGGAGGCGTTCGGCATCCTCGTGAGCGACGCCAACGGCCTGCCGGCGCCCCGCTACATGCCCGGCGACTACTCCCCCGAAAACGAGGAGATCACCCACGAGACGCGGCTGCAGACCACCTGGGACAGGAAAGCCAATTTCACCGCCGGCGTCTTCTATACGAACCGCAGGGAGGACTACAACACCCGATTCTTCGCCGGCGAGAACACTACGGTCTCTTTCCCGGCCTTCGGTCTCCTCCTGCCCAACTCCCCCGACGGCTACATATTCTGGAGCACCTCGTATCGCGACCGGGACGAGTTCGCCCTCTTCGGAGAAGCGACCTACGACTTCACCGACCAGTGGCGCGCGGTCGTCGGCATGCGGGCCTTCTGGCACGAGTTCGAACTCTGGGACCACTTCCGGGGCAATCCGCTGTTCATTTCTGGCGGCGACTTCGTGCTCGAGGGCGGCAACAAGGACGACGGCGTCGTGCCCAACTTCAAGCTGGAGTACCGGCCCACCGACAACGCCCTGTTCTATGCCTCGGCCGCCGAGGGATTCCGCATGGGCGGTGCCAACTTTCCGCTGCCGGACTCGCCTGCCTGCCGTGCCGAGTTACAGGCGCGCATCGGTACACCGAGAACCCCCGAGCGCTACCTATCGGATTCCCTGTGGACCTACGAACTGGGCTGGAAACAGACGTTCGGGGATGGACGGGTGACCACCGCGCTCGCCTGGTTCTACACCGACTGGCAGGACACGCAGGTCGGCGTCAACCCGCTCTGCCAGTTGAACGGTTCGGTGATCAATCTGGGCTCGGTGGAGTCCCAAGGCGTCGAGTTCGAAATGAGCGCGGCGATCAGCGAATACCTGGTGCTTGCCATGAACCTGACCTACATCGATTCACAGATCGGCGAGGACTACATTCCCGAGGGTTCCGATCCGTCGCTGGACCCGCTCGCCGAGAAGGGCGGACCCATGCCAGACGTTCCCATGTGGATGGGCAGCGTCCTCGCGGATTTCTCGATGCCGATCAATCCGGGCACCGAATTCTTCGTCCGCGGCGACTACAGCTACCGCTCCGAGCAGGCGGGCAGCGCCTTCGCCACCGCCGGCGCCGCCGGCACCCAGAACGGGTATGGCGAGCTGAACGCGCGCCTGGGCATCGCCTGGAAGCAGTGGGAGTTCACCCTGTTCGGCGACAACCTGACCGGGGAACTGCCCTCCATCGAGGGCGTTCCGGGATCGTTCACCCTGGTCGGCTTCCGGGAGACGGACATCACCATCCGCCCGTTCACCTGGGGCCTGTCGGTGCGCATGAATTTCAGCGGCGAGGGGCGCTGACGACCGGCGCACCGCCCGCGTTGGGCGGGCACAGACAGGCCACGGGTACAGGGTGGGCCCGTTGTTATGATCGGGCCAGCCTTTCCGGCTCGGCGCCAGACCTCCGGGCGCCCACCCTGCCGATTCGGGCTTCCACACCGTCCAGGCGTGTTTCAACACCGACGAGGCGTGTTTCCACCCCATCCAGACGGGTTTCTATTCCAACCAGGCGCTCGCGCACATCGCCGAGATCTTCCTGAACCGTGTCGATCCTGGCGTCAAGGCGCTCCACTTCCCGATCGAGCTTGGCTTCGAGCTTTTCGATCTGGCTGCTCAGCTTGGCATCGAGCCTTTCAAACCGGTCGCTGAGCTTGATATCGAGTTTCTCGATCCGGTCGTTCAACGTGGTGTGCAGCGCCCGGATGTCTTCCCGTTGCCAACCTGCAATGACCATCATGAGCGTGGCAATGGCAACCCCGCAGCCAATAACGCCCAGCAACTCGGGGCTCAGCTTGCGCACGAGGGAAGCCGTGTTTTCCATGGCCGAATCCTACCCTGCGCGCGCTCGCACCGCTATCGGCAAACTCTTACATTCCGGGTGAGATTTTCGCCCGCGGCACCGGAGCGGGAACGCGGGGCTTGCCGGTAGTGCCGGCTACGGCCCGGCCTGCATCACGTGCCTCGCGAAGAAGGCGGCCAGCTTGCGGATGAAATAGTCCTCCGCCACGCCGGTATAGCCGTGCCCCTCTTCCGGGAGCACCACCTGTTCGTGGTCGACGCCCGCGTCGATCAGCGCGCGGCTCATGCGCATGAATTCCGGGAAGGTCGCAAAGTCCGCAAGGCCCCCGACGAGCATCAGGCGGCCCTTGACCTGGGGCGCCAGGCGGTAGGGTTGGGCGAAGTCGTAAGCCGCCCTGGCCCGGTCGGGCAGGTCGAGGTAGGGCTCATAGAGGAGCGATGCGTAGGGGTTGAAGCCCGGCGCGCTGGAAACGGCGGCCCGGTACAGGTCCGGCGCCTGGGCCAGGGCCGCAAAGGCGTAGTAACCGCCCCAGGAGTGGCCCCAGATGCCGACCCGGTCGAGGTCCAGGAAACCGTGCCGTTCGCCGAGCTGACGGATGGCGGCAGCATGATCCGCGATCTCGTTCCTTCCCCAGCTCCGGTAGATCACATCCTGAAACGCCTTCGAGCGCTCCGGGGTACCCCGCCCGTCGAGCGTGACGACCACGTAGCCCAGTTGCGCCATGGCGCGGGGCAGGTTCTGGGTCTTCGACAGGCCGAGCGAGAAGCTCCGGTCGGTGGCAACGATCTGAGGGCCGGCGTAAAGGTATTCGAGAACCGGGTATTGCCGTTCCGGATCGAAGTCGTACGGCCTGTGCATCACCCCCCACAGATCGGTCTCGCCGTCGGCTGCCTTGACGTTGAATTCCACGGTCGGCGTCCATCCCAGGTTCTCCAGCGCGGTGATGTCCGCTTCGGCGAGGGTGCGGATCAAGGTACCGTCGGCGGCACGCAGATCGGTTCGTGGCGGCCGGCCGGGACTCGAGTGCGTATCCAGGAAAAAGCCGAGCGACGGGGAGAACCGCACGGCATGCTGGCCCTCGCCCTCCGTCAGGCGCTGCACGCCGCCGCCGTCCAGCGACACCCGGTACAGGTGGGTATCGTAGACCCGGGGACGCTCGCCGTGGGCCGTGAAGTATACCCAGCCTTCGCCCTGGTCGATTTTCCGAACTTCCAGAACCGGGTATTCGCCCCGGGTCAACTGGCGTCTGAGCCGCCCGTCGTTTCCGTAGAGGTAGAGGTGATCCCAGCCGTCCCGGGTGGACTCCCACAGGAAGCCGTCGCCGTCCGGCAGCGCCGTGAAACCCGTATTGCCGAAGGAGATGACATCGTGCTGGATCTTCACGAAGGAATCCGCCGTTTCGGTGAACAGGGTTCGCACCGAGCCGTCCCCGGAATCCGCGGCCATGATGTCCACGGTCTTGAAATCCCGGGAGAAACGCGCGAACAGCGCTTCCGAGGAGTCGGGCAGCCATCCGAGCAGATTGAAATAGCGGTTCTCCGTATCGACATCCACTTCGACCCGGTCGCCGGACAGGATGTGCAGGATGTACGGCCGCACGTGATCGAGATGTCCGCCGGCGGCAGCGAACGGCCGCATGACGATGCGCTCCGTGGTTTCCATGTAGTGCAGTTCCCCCTTCCGGGGCAGCTTCGAGCGGTCGGTGCGCGTCGCCCAGAGCTTCAGGCTGTCCGGCGACCAGGAGGTGAACGGCACGTAGGTGACGGTGATGCCGGTTCCCAGGGAGAGGCGGGTGCTTTCCACGTCCCAGGCATCGTCGAACGTGCCGTCGGTGGTGATCGGGCGCGTGCTGCCGTCCGCCGCCGAGCGCAGCGCCACGTTCTCGTCGATCAGCGTCACGTACCACCTGCCGTCCGGGGACAGCACCTCCGGTGAGGGAAGCGCCAGGCTGAAATAGCCGCGGCGCGGGAAGGTTCCGGGACGCACCGCCATGGCCGGTGTCATGCGGGGCGCGGTCACGCGTTCCACCCGGTAGGCTGTCATGTCGAGCCTGTAGGTATCGCCTTCCAACGCGAACGTTGCCGTGGCTCCGTCCGGGCTCAGGGAAAACGTCTCGAAAGGCACACCCGCATAAGGCGGTTCGTGCCCGATCGCCGCCGCGATAGCCGCACGCAGGCGCTCGGTATCGAAAAGCGCCTCCTTCGAGTTCGCGGCCGGGTCGATCTTCCAGATCACCCGCGCGGCCGGCCCGCCTTCGGCGTACCAGAAACTCGAACCGTCGCTCAGCCAGTTGGGCTTCACGGAGGCGTTTTTCACCAGCGATGCAAAGTCGAGGTAACGCTCGAATACCGCCAGCCGCTCTTCGCCCGCCACCGCGACCGGCACCCCCGTTATCAGCGCGACGATGCTGAAGGCCGCCCGCAACCGCATTCTTAGCTTCATGGAATCAGTTCCTGATTGGTCGAGTTGGTCGCCCTCCGCAACGCCCGTCGTGAGCCACTTGACGATTCGATGCGCGCCAATGCACGGTCCGGATCCCGGTGGTTTCCGATCAGCTTCCGTTTAATCGTCAGTATCAGCGGCGCTCAATATCATCTATCTTGTCATAGAGTTCGTGTTCAGTAGGCAAAAGCGCGGCCGTTCGTATACGGGTGGGAGGCTGCCTGCAGTTCGCCGGTTTCCGGATTCCGGCTGATGCCGGCCCAGAGGCCCTGGGCATAGCGGCGCCTTTCCGGCGACAGTTGCTCGATGGGCAGACCGCTGGCCTCCAGTGCCGCTTCGTCGAACTCCCCCTCTCCCACCCGGACCACCCACCTGGGCGGTTGCTCGGCGGCTTCCGCATCGCCCACCGGCAGCGGCAGGAAGAACGCCGGGGCATCCACCGCTTCCTTGACGTCCATGCCGAAGTGGATGACGTTGAACAGCGACTGGAAGGTCTGCTGGTGCAAGCCCATGGCCATCGAGGCGAAGGCGACCACCGGCTGGCCGTCGCGGGTGAGGATGCCCACTTCGATGGGGTCCGGCACCCTGCCGCCCGGGCCCGCGGCCGCCACCATGGCCTTCTGGTTGACGGCCGGGTCGCCGATGGAAACCCCGTCGACGATGATGGCCGTGGCGCCCCAGACCATGCAGTTGATGGTGTGGGTGACGGCGGTCATGTTGCCCCAGCGGTCGGCCGCGACCACCGTGTCCGAGTGGGAGGGGCCGGCTTCGGCGTACTGGGCGAGTTGCGAGCCGGATTCCATGCGCTCCCAGAGCGCGGCGGCCGTTTCCTGGCGAATCCGGCTGCGGTCACTGAGATCGACGCCCGGGAAGAGCTGTTCCCCCACGCCCTCCGGCAGCCTCGCCAGAAAACTGTTGAAAGTGAGGTCTGATGCGCGGCGCAGGGATTCGCCGTGCGCCGACCAGTGGCCGAGTTCACGGATGCCGGCCGCCTCGCCGAGGTGCAGCGCCTCGATCATGTTGACGCCGCCGTACGACGGCAGGCCGTTGGCGTGGATCCTGTAATCGCCCACATCGGCCTCGAGGGGTGCTGCCCAGATCACCTCGTAGGCGGCGAGATCCTCGAGGGTCATCAGGCCCCCGTCGGCCTGCACCGCCGCCACGGCCCGCTCGGCCCAGGGCCCCGTGTACATGTAATCGGCGCCCTGCTCCGCGATGGCCGCCAGGGTGCGCGCCAGGGCTTCCTGCCGGAACGGCTGCCCTTCCCCGATCCAGGCGCCGTCCGGGTTCGTGAAGATCGCCTTCGATTCCGGCAGGCGGGAAAGGCTGTGCTTGCGCGGCTCCAGGTAGCCGGCAAGCGTGCTGTTGAACGGTATGCCCGCCTCCGCCACGTGAATCGCCGGCGCGAACAGGTCCGCAAAGGAGAGCTTGCCGTAACGGCCGTGGGCGGCCTCCAGGCCCCGCATGAATCCGCCCACCAGGGCCGTGCGGCCGCTCGGTTCGTCGGTGCCGTACATCTCTTCGTCGGAGCCCATGCCCATGGTACCGGGAATGGACATCGGGTCGCGCTCGCCGCGCACGGCGTTCCAGCCGGCGTTCAGGGTGACGATCCCGTCGCCGGCGGCATCGTAGTGCACCATGGACAGGATGCCGAAATAGCTGATCACCGCGCCCGCGCCCAGGGCGATCTGGGTGAGCGAGGCGGTCATTGCGGCGTCCACGGAAGACCCGCCCTGCCGCAGTGCCTCCAGGCCAGCCCGGTGGGCGAGCGGGTGGTAGCTGCCGGTAACCGCGCCGCGACTGCCTTGGGCCATCGGATTGCCGGGATGCTGGACTTCCTCCATGGCGAGGTATTTTTCCCATTCGCCCGCAGGCCAGCCGGCGGGCGACAGATCGACGGCCAGCGCTTCGGGCGCCGTCACCGCCGCTGCATCGGCCACCGCTTCGGGCTCGTTGCTTTCCTCCGTGCAGCCGGCCGCCAGGGTCGCGAAAAGGGACGCGAACACCAGGCGGACAAGCCGCGGACGGCGTATGCGCCAACCGCCGACCATGCACTGCGGAGCCGCCAAGGACGCCAATCCTCTAGTTTCGCAGACCAAGTTGCCGGACGGGTCGGGTTTACGCGCGCTCACTGCTTTCTCCTTGAGCCGGCCCTCGCGTTGCAGCAGGCCGCCAATCGAATTCCCAATGCTGTTCGTGCCTTCCCGGCCGCTTTCAATCCGCCCGGTCAACCGCACACCTCGGCGAAGACGCGCAGGAAGTTCTCGCCGAGAACGCCCCGCACCGCCTCGTCCGAATAGCCCCGCGCCACCAGGCCGCGGGTGAAGTTGACGAAGTCGCGGGCATCGTCGTACCCGACGAGGTGCTGGCGGATGCTGATGCCGTGTTCCGGACGGAACCCCAACTCTTCGACATTGAGCCCGATGGTCTCTTCGGCGATCCCGTGGGTGAGCATGAACGGCCAGTCGGTGCCGATGCCGACGTGCTCCCAGCCGACCACGCCGGCGATGTAGTCGATGTGATCGAGCATGACGTCCACGGTGGCGTTGTCCCGGGGCGGCGCCAGGAAGAAAGGCACCGCGTAGACGCCGATCAGCCCGCCGGTTGCCGCGATGGCTTTCAGTTCCTCGTCGGACTTGGCGCGGTCGTGCAAGTAGACGCCCTCGGCGCTCGTATGGTTGGCGGTGACCGGCGCCTTCGAGAACGCGCAGGCATCCAGGGTCGTGCGCCGGCCGCAATGGGAGGTGTCGATGATCAGCCCGATGTCGTTCATCTTCTCGACGACCTCGATGCCGTAATTGCTCAGACCCGCGTTGGTCCGGTCGGTGCAGCCGGCGCCGACGAAGTCCTGCCGGTTGTAGGTCAGCATCACCGAGCGCGTGCCGAGCGCCCTGGCCTGGTCGAACATGCCGAGATCCCGCGGCAGCCCTTCCATCCCCGGCTGCGCGAACCCGTAGGTGACGTAGTCGCCCGCCTCCTGGGCGCTACGGAAATCCGCGGCCGTTCCGGCGAAATCCATCCAGGGAATGGACTCGACCTGTTCGTTCAGGCGCTCGAGCGGTTCGAGGGCGCGCTCGTGCACGCCGCCCATGGCGAAGCTGGCGGCGCTGTGGCCCTTGCAGAAGACCTGTAGCGCATCGGATGCGCCCGCGGCCGTAAGCTCGTAGGGCAGTTCCATGCCGTCGAGGAAGCGCTGCCAGGGGCTCATTTCCGCCGGCAGGCGCTCCTCCACCACATCCGCCGGCAGCCGGTCGTAGAGCGCCGGGCCCCCCGGCCCCATGCTGCACATATCGATGCTGATGCTGGTGCGGTGCAGCTCCGCGGCACGCTGTTCCTGTTCCGCGCTCAGGCCGAACTCGAAGTCTCCGGACACGTCTATTCTCCTCGGATTGAAGCCGCAATAGCCGTCATTGGGGCCGGCGCGCCAATTCCGGCGAACCGGTTTCGCGACCGGTCCGCCGACTGCGCGCCAGCGGCTGGAACCATCAATTGCGCCGGCACAACGCCGGCAATCACAGCCGGGATTCCCGCAGTTCGGCCAGGGCGCTCGAGATGTACTTTTCCACCATGCTCACCGAGACACCCATGCGCACGGCGATGTCCGCATAGGAGCACCCCTCCACCCGGTGGCACAGGAACGCGCTGGCAGCCTTTTCGCTGACCCTGCCCAAGGCACGGTCGAGCCGCTCGAGCTGCTCGATCTGCTCCGTCCAGAGCGACGGATCGTGTTCTTCGCCGTCCTTGAAGTCACCGCCGAAACCGTCGAGGGAATCCATCCGGTCGAGCTTGCGCACGGCGCGGCGGCGCCAGCGGTCACGGAGCAGGTTGGCCGCGGCCGAGAACAGGAATCCCTTGCAGTTCGTGGGCGGAGCCCGGTCCACCTGGCGGATCAGCCGAATGTACAGTTCCTGCAGCATGTCATCGGCTTCGGTCTCGCTGACCGTGCGCTGAAAGAAACTGCGCAACTGGCGGTGATAGGTCGTGTAGCTGTCGGCAACATAGTCGTTGCGCCGCGATGGCGCGACGGAGGCGGCGGCTGCCAGGCTATTCACATTGCCCTCCCCGTGAGCCCTGTGACACCCGAACCATACACTAATGTACGGAAACAGTACAAGGCTGTATGGAACCGATTCCGCTACCGGTGTTTCCGCCAAAAACGGCCGGCGGCGGACGCCTCCGGAGGATTTCCGGATGCGCTGTGGCAAGAGCGACCGGGGGTGGGCGAGGTCAAGCGGGGCTACCGTCCTTTCGCCCGCAGCTCCTCCATCAACCAAGCCAGCGGCAACAACAGCGGCGTGATCTTTCTGCCCGAGAGCGGTTCGCCCGCGTGCTGCGGCAGGCCGATCGACGACGGTCCCTTGGCGATTCTGCGCAAACCTTTGCACAATGCGGACTGTGGAATCGAGCAGGCGTAGCGTCTTATCGCAATGCGGGCAACAGGGTGAGACGGGTGGCGATGGATAAACTAGACGGTCTCGACCGGCGGCTCGGCGTAGGGGCTCCCATGACGCGGCGGGACTTCATCGGCTCGACGCTCATCGGCGCCGGCGCCACCCTGCTGTCGGGTTGCGCCCCGCTGGCCACCGCCCCGCAACGCGGCCGGACCCCGGGGTTTCACCCCTGGGACGGCTACGGCGGCGTCGGCGACTACGCCACCAGCAACGGCAACACCCAGGCGGTGATGGATGCCGCGCACGTGCTGCGCGACGGAACGCAGGCCCGCGCGCTCGCCTCGGCTTCGGCTACGGGCGAGGTATTCGACCTCGTCGTGGTGGGCGGCGGATTCGCGGGGCTCGCCGCGGCGTTCCAGTTTCACGCCACCCGTGAAGGGAAGACCTGCCTGATTCTCGACAATCACCCCGTGTTCGGCGGCGAGGCGAAGGAAAACGAGTTCTCGGTCGGCGGCTACCGGCTGTTCGGGCCCCAGGGTTCCAACGGTTTCCTGCCACCGGTGGGACGCACCACCCTGTCCGACGATGTGTGGCGCGCCGTGGGCATGCCGATGGAATACGAGTTCGCCGATGCCGAGGAAACCTTCGGCCTGCGCCTCGCCCACGACAGCTACGATGCCATGTTCTGGGGCGAGCCGAAGCTGGATGTCGGCCACTTCTTCCGCGATGCGAACGGCGGCCGCTGGGTGAAGAACATCTGGGAGGACGGCCTGACCCGCACGCCCTGGTCGGAACGCCTGCGCACCGACATGCTGCGCGCCATGACCGGCAAGGAAACCGCGCACGCCATGGAAGGCCTGGGTCCCTGGCTCGATTCGATGTCCTACAGGGATTACCTGGAGCGCGAACTCGACCTGCACCCCGGCGTCGCGGACTGGGTCGACCCGGTGCTGGCCATCTCCAACTACGGTTTCGGAAGCGACGTCGTTTCGGCCTATGCCGCTTACCTTCTGCAGTTGCCCGGCATGAAGGGGTATTTCGTGGCCGACACCTTCGACTTCACGCAGATCAAGATCATGAGTTTCCCGGGCGGCAACACCACCTACGCCCGGTACATCGCCAAATACCTGATTCCCGACGCCATTCCCGGGGAAGGGCTCGAGAGCATCGCCCATGGGCGCATCGATTTCCCCGCTCTCGACCGGGCCGGTGCACCCACGCGGCTGAGACTGGGCGCCACGGCCATCGACGTGCGGCACGAAGGCGACGCCGTCCGCGTGACCTACCTGCGCAACGGGCGCGCCGAACAGGTGCGCGCCCGCACCGTGGTGATTTCCGCGAGCGGCCAGATGGCGCGCAGGATCGTCGCCGACATGCCCGAGCGGATAAGCGCCAACTACGCGCAGTTCCATCACGGCGCCGTGCTCGTCGCCAACGTCGCCCTCAACAACTGGCGCTTCCTGCACCGGCTCGGCATGGGCGCGGGGCGCTGGTACGACGGCTTCGGGTTCATCGGCAGCATCCGCGCACCGATGAAGATCGGCGGGCAGACCGCCCCGTATCACCCCGACCTGCCGACGGTGATGACCTTCTATGTGCCCTTCTACACGCCCGGCCTGGATATCGACACCCAGGGCCGCATCGGCCGCGCACAGTTGCTCGGCAAGTCCTACCTCGACTACGAGCGCGAGATCCGCGCGCACATGAACGACCTGTTCGGCTCCGCCGGGTTCGATGCCCGGCGCGATATCGCGGGGATCATCCTCAACCGCTGGGGGCACGCCTATATCGGGCCGCAACCGGGCTTCTATTTCGGGGGCGAGAACGGCGAGGGCCTGACCGCGCCCATGAAGAAGGGCCACGGCCGCATCTTCTACGGCCATTCCGAGCTTGGCTGGCGGATGAACTACCGGAATGCCATTGCGGAAGGCGGCCGTGCCGGCGAGCAGGCCGCCCGGGCACTCGGCCGGGGCCTGCCAGCCTGAGCGCCACGCCAGATTTTTTTCGACCGCGAGTTGTATGGGGCATCGCCTCGTTACTCCAACGGTCCAGAGCTCAGGACCCCCTTTACGATGTTCGGCAGGCGCTCGACAAGATAGAGCGGCAGCGACAGCAGCCGGTAGCGGACTTGCCTGACGGCGTTCTTGGTGCGCACTTCCGCCCGCACCTCCTGGAGGCTTGGCGGGGAGGCGTCAAATCGAACCGCCAAGGGTGTTTCCTTCTCCGCCATGAACTGGTGCAGTGACTTGAGGGTGCCAACACGGCCTGCCTTGACCTCTATCGGCACAATCTGACCCACCAGTTCGACGACGTAATCCACCTCCGCATTGTTGGACCGGCCCTCGCGCAGCCAGTAGGTGAGTTCGCGGTTGGGCCGTTGGGCGAGCAGGTATTGAAGGTGCTGGCCGATGAATTGTTCGGCGCTGCTGCCGGCGTTGACCAGCTCGGAGTTGCCGGCGGCCTGGATGGTCTCCCATCCGACGCCGGAAATCGCGTTCATCAACCCAACATCGAGAAAGAGCAGCTTGAAGACGTTCTCTTTCAGATCGGCTTGCAGTGGCAGGCTGGAACAGGCGCTGTGCGTCACCTTGGCAACCACCCGGGCCATCGCCAGCAGGTCGATATCGCGGCGAAGGGTTGCACTCTGGTCGTTTGGCGAAATGTTGCTGAACTTCACCTTGCGGCCTGGCTGGCGGGCCGCGAAGTTGAACACGCGCAGCATCCGTGTCATGTCGCGGCGTGCGGCATACTTGGGAAAATCGTCGTGGTAAGTGCCGGTGATGCTGGCGTGGACTTCGTCAACATTGCGCAGGCTTCCAGTGTCGGCGAAGACGGATACGGCCTCGGGCATGCCGCCAACATACTGATACAGGCGGAGCTGTTCCCGGAGGCGCTCGTGGATTACTTCCGGGATAGGGGATTCTTGATCGGCAGGCCACTCGAACTCGGCAATGGTGCGGGCAAGCCCGCCCTTGCCGACGGCGTTCAGGAACTCCGTGAAGGTCATCGGCCCGACGTGGAGGTAGTTCACCCGACCCACCGGCATGGAGAAGGTGTGCTCGGCCAATGTGAACTCCATCAGCGACCCGGCGGCTACAACGGCCAGGTGCGGCATTTCCTCGAGAAAGTACCGTAATGAGGCGATGGCAGCGGGCGCGGCCTGAATCTCGTCGAGGAAGAGAAGGCCGTCAGCCGACAAGGGCGTATCGAGGGTGCTTTGCAGCAGGTTTACGATGGCCAACGGGTCGTTGCTCGCAAACACCTGGCCAAGGTCTGGATGGCGTTCCAGGTTGACTGTGAACAGGCTTCTGCCGTCTTCCTTGGCGAGTAGCTCCACCAAGGTGGATTTGCCGACCTGCCGTGCCCCACGAACGATAAGTGGTTTGCGGCGCGGGGAGTGCAGCCAATTGCTGAGATCTGTCTGCTGGTGGCGATCCATACGAGGTATATACGCCAATAGGGGTCAAAAATCCATCTATAATTATGATTTTTGACCCCTGTTTTCGTATCCGAGAGGTAATGGGGGCGGTCCGCCGCCAACACCGGAATCGAAGGCAAGGGTGGGGCGCCCTCAAGCCGCGGGATAGCCTCACACCGGACCTCGGCGCGTATACGACAAGGCCGCCCCCAATTTTCGACGATTTCGCGACTCTATCCGCGCGCGAGACGAGAATTCCCTGCCCAGCTTTCTCACTGCAATGAAACAATGTGAAATAACCAACTTATTGTTTTTATTAAATTTAATCGCGAAAAAGGCCAGATTTGCAGTTTAAGCGATAATAAGATCCAAGTGCGGCAGAAAGCCGTTGAACCCGTCGGCCCACACCGTGCAGTAGCGGCATCCCTGCCCCATGTTGTGAATGGCCAGCAGGGTGTCCTTGCCGGCGAACAGTTCGGACAGGCTCGCCTCGCCCTCCGTGGTGGCGAACCTGTAATCCGCTACCGGTTCGCCGCGGCTCTGTTTCAGCAGCTCGCCAAGTTCCTCAATCGATTGCTGGATCTGCTGCTGAAGTTCGATGATTCGCTGTCTGGACATTTGCCGGTTTCCTTATTCCTGCCATGGCGATTCCCGCCCTCGCGTTTCATTGGACGCGGCACGGCCTCCGGTGTTACCGCTCCGGCCCCATTTGCCAACGTCCTTCAGTCGCCGGAATGCCCGCTGTGCTTGTCGAACCACCCGAGCAGCGTCGTCATCTTCGACATGGCATGGCTCGGCCGCGCTACGATGCCGTGCGGCTCTTCCGGAACCCGCACCAGCACGGTCTCCACGCCCTGCAGCTTGAGCGCCTTGTAGTACTGCTCCGATTCCGACATCGGCGTACGCCAGTCTTCCTCACCGGTCATGATCAGGGTCGGCGTGGTCACGTTTTCGGACACCTTGAGCAGAGAGCGCGCCTCGAAGTTGTCGCGGTGGCGCCAGGGCAGCCCGGGCACCCAGTACTCCAGGAACAGTCCGGACAGATCCGCGGTGAAGATGAAACTCTCCCAGTTGATCACCGGATAGAACGCCACCGCCGCGCGGAAGCGGTCGGTATTGCCGATCATCCAGGCGGTGAGCACGCCGCCGCCGCTGCCGCCGGTAACGTACAGCTGGTTCTCGTCGATGAATCCCATTCCGATCACGTGGTCCACCGCCGAATCGAGGTCGTGGAAATCGTCGCCCGGGTAGGCGTGGTGGATGAGGTTGCCGAACTCCTCGCCGTAGCTGATGCTGCCCCGGGGATTGGTGTAGAGCACCACGTAACCGGCGGCCGCCATGAGCTGTTTTTCCGTGTCGAAGACATCGCCGTAGTCCGCGAAGGGCCCGCCGTGCATCTCCAGGATCAGCGGGTATTTCCGGGAGGCGTCGAACCCGGGAGGCTTGATGATCCAGCCATGCACACCGCGGCCGTCCTTCGATGACTTCCAGCGCAACTCTTCCACCTGGCCGAGTTCCCGACCGGCGAACAGGTCATCGTTCAGCCCGGTCAGCATCCGCCCGGCACGGCCGGGATCGGCAACCGCCACATCGCCCGGCATGGCGGGCCCCGGCACCGTGTACGCGAGCCTGCCCCGGTCGCTGATCGAGAAGAGGGTATTGTGGCTGATATAGCCCATCTCGCCGGCGCCGACGTCTTCCGCGGCGATGCGGCGGCTGCCGTCCAGGGAGAAAAGCACGAGCCGCGCATTGCCCTCGTCGTGCACGGCCGCATGGATGCCGCGGCCGTCGGGCGCCCATTGCGGGCCGCCCCCGCCCCGGCGCGCGGCGGACTGCACGTGCCGGTCGTAGGTTCCGGTCAGGTTCCTGACGTTGGAGCCGTCGCGGTCCGCCACGTACAGGTCGTTCTGCTGATGACCCTGGCGCCGGTCGTCGTAACCCACATAGGCGATGTGGCGGCCGTCCGGCGACACCGTCACGGCCGCATCGGGCCCGTCGCGGTCGATGAGCCGCCGGACCGAGCCGTCTTCCAGCGAGACCTCGTGGATGTCCGGATTCCCCGCACCGAACATTTCCCGGCCTTCGGCGAGGTCCGCCGAGACGATGAACGACTCGCCCTCCGGCGCCCAGACGAAGTTGCCGACGCCGAACTGGCGCTCGCCCTGCGTCACCTGGCGCGGCGTGCCGCCGTCGGCGGCGACCACGAAGATGTGCATGTAACCGGGCGGCACCTCGCCCACGTGATCGAAGCGGAACGCCAGCTTGTCGGTGTATTTCGGCGGCGGCGCCCACTCGGCGCCCTCCGGCGCCGGCGGCATCCCACCGATGACCAGCGGCGGTTCCGGCACCAGGCGCGTGAAGGCGATGCGGCCGCCGTCCGGCGACCAGGCGATGTTGCCGGGCGGGTGGGCGCCGCTGGTAATGGCCGCGGTGTCGCCCGTATCCATCCAGCGCACGTGGATCTGCCCGCTGCCGCTCTCGTCCGAAAGGTAGGCCAGGCGGCTCCCGTCCGGCGACCAGCGGGGAGAGCTCACCCTGTGCTTGCCCGCGCTCAGCGGCCGGTTGCCGGTTCCGTCCGCATCGATGATCCAGAGGTTCTTATAGCGGCGGTCGGTCATCACGTCGCTGAAATGACGCACGTACACCACCCGTTCACCGTTCGGCGATATCTGCGCGTCGGTGGCGTACTCCAGCTCGAAGAGGTCCATCGGCGCCAGCGGCTGCGCCGCCTGGGCCCCGCCGGCGAGGATGAGAAGCGCCAGGGATACTCGGATCATGCAATTGCTCCTACGATAGATTCGGCGTGCCGTCGCTCAGTGCCGGCTCATGGTCCAGTCCACATGCTCCTCCAGCACCGGCAGGGGCATGGCGCCGCTGCCGAGGACGGCGGCGTGGAACGTGCGGATGTCGAACCCGTCGCCCAGCTTCGCCTCCTGGGCGGCGCGCAGTTCCCGGATCTTCTCCAGGCCGAGCTTGTAGGCCAGCGCCTGGGCCGGCATGTCGGTGGAGTAGCGCAGGGTTTCCGTGGCGGTCTCCTCTTCGCTGGAGAAGGTGTTCGCGAGCATGTAGGTCATCGCCTTCTCCCGCGGCCAGCCGAAGTGGTTCATGCCGGTATCCACCACCAGGCGGTTGGCTATGAAGGCATCGAAGAGCAGCCAGCCGTAGCGCTCGTAGGGGTCGTCCAGAATGCCCATCTCCAGGGCGAGGCTCGCGGCGTAGTTGGCCCAGCCCTCGGTGAAGGCGGCGTAGAAGAGGCTCGAGAGGTTGCGCAGTTCGGTGCTCGCCTCGGTCTCGCGCTGCAGGGCGATATGGAAGTGGTGGCCCGGAACCAGCTCGTGGAAGATGAGCGGGCCGGTCCAGACCATGGGGCGGCTCTCGAGCTTGGAGCCGTTGTAGCGGTAGTTGCCGCGCGGGCTTGCCGCGTTGGGCGGCTGGTAGAAACCGAAGGTCATGCCCGGTTCCGCCGCCGGGTCGAGGCGCTTGACGCCGTAGGGCGCCTCGGGCAGCACCGAGAAGTAATCGGGGATGCGGGGCTCGATTTCCCGGATATAGGCCATGTAGCGCTCTTCCACCTGTGCGGGTGTTTCCGCGTAGAAGCGGGGATCCTGGCGCATCTGATCGTGAAACTCCTCCGCCGTTCCCTCGAACCCCAGTTCGTACCGGATCGCCTGCATCTGCCGCTGGATGTCCGCCATGTAGGCGAGGCCGCGCTCGTGGATGTCCCCGGGGTCGAGGTCCATGGTGGTTTCCTGGCGGATGGCGAACCGGTAAGCCGCCTCGCCGCCCGGGTACTGGCCGAGGCCAACCGCCTCGGGAGCGCGCTCGAGATAGTCATCGCCCATGTACTCGAGCAGCGCATCGACGGCCGGAATCACCTGTTCGGCGACGGCCGACTCAATGCCCGCGTTCAGCTTGGTTTGCTGCTCGTCGGTCAGCGCGGAAAGCCGCTCCGGGGCAACCGCCGCCTGATTGCCGATGCCCGCGCGCAACGCTTCGTACACCTTCCTGGCCCCGGGAATAGCGGGCTTGGGCAACAGGATGCCCCGCTCTTCCTGTCCCTTGAGCCGCGCCAGGTCATCGTTCACGTAGCGGCCGATGTCCCGCAGCAGGCCCAGGTAGCCTTCGCCGTCCGTTTCCGACTCGATGCTGTATGTCGCCAGCGCCGAAGGTAGCATTGAACTGAAGACCGAACCCGCCGCATAGGGCGTGACGTTGAACTTGTGCCAGAAGTGTTGCGGGTATTCGGTAGCGTCCTGCAGCACGCTCGCGAGGATCGCGTAGGTGATCCCATCGTCGTGGCCGAGCTTTGACGCATCGATCGCCTGCAGTTCCTCCAGCGCGGTGCGAGCCTTCTCCGCCTGCGCCTCGACATGGGCGAAGCTGTTGTCCCCCAGCGACTCGACGCGCCGCCCCTTGAGCAGTTGCAGATAGGGCGAGGCGTCCTCCAGGTCGGCCATGACCTGATCCGCC
This sequence comes from Gammaproteobacteria bacterium, assembly GCA_028821125.1. Taxonomy (GTDB): domain Bacteria; phylum Pseudomonadota; class Gammaproteobacteria; order Pseudomonadales; family Azotimanducaceae; genus Azophilus. Next base: position 18,532 of record JAPPHD010000054.1, on the reverse strand, counting down.
ATCGCCAGCACCGCAGCCGACGCATCCTGGCCGGTCGCTTCGGCCTCGGTTCCGGCAGCCCCCGCCTCTGTCACTGCCTGCGGCCCCGCATCCGGCGCATCGTCCGGCTCCGCGCAACCCGTCAGAAAAACAGCCCCCGCTATGGCCAGCGCGAAAAGCCCGTGGTTTCGAAGCAAGTCAGTCATTGTTTCTCCAGTCGACATCGGTGAGCAGTGCTCGTCCGTCCACGCCACCCGGGTCGGGAACTGCCGCCAGGCAGCCCCGACACGGGAGACGTGTCAGAACGGGTGGACGCAGTGCCGGCCGGCGAACCTCAACCGGCTGCCCGCGATCAGAAGCTCAGGCGCAGGTTCAGCCCCACCGTGCGCGGGCGCAGGCGCGTGGCCAGATCCTCGAATCCGGGCCGGATTCCGCCGCCGGTTACCTTGCCGTCCTCGTCGAACAGGTTGTCCACGAACGCGTAGACTCCCCAATGACCCCCTTCGACCCCGACGCGTGCGGAGCCCTGGGAGATCTTGTCCCCCTCGGTGGTCACCGAGCCGAAGTTCAGGCTCCGCTCCGTGGTGTGGTCCATGCGCAGGTACGCCGTGCCCTGCAGGCCGCTCGTTCCCAGGCTCCTGCGGTAGGAAGCCGAAGCGGACACCGTCCACTCGGGGAACAACTGCACCCGCTGCCCGTCGGCGACGACGATGCCGCCCACATCGGTCACGGTCTCGCCGTACTTGGAGTCGCTGTAACTCCCGCTCAACGTCAGCTCGAGGCCCTCGACCGGAGCGGCGGTGATACCGAGGTCGATGCCCTTGGCCTTGACCTTGCCGGCGTTGGTGATGGCGCCGAGCGCCGCGGGAATCACGCTGATCACCGTCTGCAGGTTGTCCCAGTCGATGAGGTAGGCGGCCGTCTCGATGACTAGGCGCCCGTCCGCCAGCCGGGCCTTGGCGCCGATCTCGTAGCTCCAGGCTTTCTCCGGTTCGGCCCCGTTGCCGATGTCGAGGCCCACCTGTTCGGCGATGAACAGCGAAATGCCCGGCTGCAGGAAGCCGCTGCGGAAGCCCTTGGCGGCGTTGGCATAGATCAGCCAGTTCTCGTTCGGCCGCCAGCCGAGGTTGAACTTGGGGTTGGTGGTGGAGTATTTCTCCTCGAACTCGACGGTCTCGATGATGGGCATGAAGGTCGTGAAGTCGAATCCGGCAATCACCGTGTCGCTGCGGTCGCGGGTATCGTCGAAGTAGCGCAGGCCCACCGTTGCATCCAGGGTATCGGTGATCGAGTAGGTGACTTCGCTGAACACCGCCCAGGATTCGCCGGTCGTGTCCTGGGTGGACGGCGGAAACGGCGGCACCTCGAAGGCGAACGCCGTGCTGAGATCCCGGTAGTAGACGCCCGCGGTGACATGCCAGGGCCCCAGGTCGTTGGTGCTGACCCGCAACTCCTGGGCGATGGTGTCCGCCGTGCGGACGACGTCGATCACTCCTCCCGACGACTGTTCGAAGTCGAACCACGAGGTCGAGCTGACGATGTCGAACCATTGCGTGCTGATCGTGAGAATCGCGCTGGCCAGTTCGTATTCCTGGTCCGCAGCGTTCAGTGCGCCCGGCGCGAAGGCATTGCGGTAATTGCCTTCGTCGTCGCCGTCATTCGAGGCGCCGATGGCGTTATCGTAGCTGGCGATCCCGAGCACGAGATTGACGTTTTCGGTCGGCGCGAAGCGGAGCTTGGCGCGCAGTGTCTCGACCTCCCGGTCGTTCACCTTTTCCTCCCCGGACAGCGGCTCGTTGAGCCAGCCGTCGTAGGTTTCGGTAGTGGCCACGAGGCGCATGGCCAGGCGGTCGTCGAGCAGCGGCACGTTCACGGCAGCCTTGACCCCGTAGTTGTCGCCGCCGCCGCGGCTGCCGGAGCCGAACACGTCCACCTTGCCCTGAAACTCGTTGAAGACCGGATCGTTGGTGATGATGCGCACCGTGCCGCCCAGGGAACTGGCGCCGTACAGCGTGCCCTGGGGGCCGCGCAGCACCTCGATGCGGTCGAGATCGAAGGTGCGCACGTCGGGAACGTGGGACAGGCCGAGAAAGCCGAACGGCACCTCATCGAGGTAATAGCCCACCGCCCCGTCGCCGTAGAAGGAGGACATCCCGCGGATGTAGATCTGGGTATCGCCGGTACCGGTGTCGACGATGGTCGTGCCCGGTGCGCCGAGCAGGAAGTCGGCGAGCTGGTGCGCGCCGATGTCCTCGAGAAAGTCCCCGTCGAAAGCGCTCACCGCGAGCGGCGCCTGCAGCAGCGACTGTTCCCGGCGCAGCGCGGTGACGATGACCTCTTCGAGGCTGGTGACGGGCCGGCTCTCAGCGGCTTCCGCGCCTTCCTCGGCGAGTGCGGCGGGCATGGACACGGCGAGCGGCAACGCCGCCAACGCCGTCAGCAGAACGGTCTTCCGTAAACTCATCTGATTTCCCCATTTTTTCCGGATTGACTTCGGGAATGCACACGCAATGTAAGACGAGCGCTCGGCTGTGCTCCCTCAATCCCGCGGGATCGGAAGAGCCGGTAACGCTATCATCGAAACTCCCCTGATAACAGGATATGCCAATGCGGGCCATGTGGAACAGTGCCGTTCTGGCCGACAGCGACGACACGATAGTGATCGAGGGCAATCATTACTTTCCGGCGGATGCGCTGAACCGGGAGCACTTGAGGGAGAGCGATACCACGTCGTTCTGCCCCTGGAAAGGCACGGCCAACTACTATCACGTCGTGGTCGACGGCGAGATTAACCGCGATGCGGCCTGGGTCTACCGGACGCCCAAGAAAGCGGCGCGGCCGATTGCCGACCGAATCGCGTTCTGGAACGGCGTGCAGGTGATCTGACCAATCGCCAGAGGCGCCCAGCGTCGGCGCGCGCCATGGCGGATTCGCGTTCCGGCCAATGACGGTTGTAAGCTATGCGCCCGTCGCCCTACTGACGGACCTGCCCTTGACGCCTTCGCTCCCTGTTTTGCCTTTTGCGGCCGACCGTTATTTCTTCGCTCCCGAGGGACGGGACCGGTGACCGCCCGGTCGCGCGACGCCGCCATCGTCGGCATCCACGAATACCCGTCCCGGGATGTCGAGGGAGCGGTAAGCCCGTTGCAGATCAAGGCCGCCAGCGCAGCCCGGGCCCTGGAGGACGCGGGGCTTTCCTGGAACGACGTCGATGCCATATACGATGCCGGCGACGGCGGCGGCATGGGCGGGCTGAACGTCGCCGAGTACTTCGGGCTCAAGCCGCGGGTCATCGACACCACCAACGTCGGGGGTTCGTCGTACGAATACCACGCGGCCCATGCGAAACGGGACATCGCCCGGGGACGGGCGCGGGTCGCGCTCCTGAGCTACGGCTCCACCGCGCACAGCAATGTCCGCCGCATCGGTGTCGGCGGCAGGGGCTTCGGCGCCGATCATCCCGCAGACAACATGGACCCGTTCGCCGGCACGACCCTGGTCGCCCACTACGCCATGGTGGCGCGCCGCCACATGCACGATTACGGAACCACCAGCGAGCAACTCGCGGAAATCGGGGTGGCCACCCGCTGTCACGCCATGCGCAATCCCGAAGCCGTCAAGGCGATGGAGGATCTGGAGTTCCTCGACATCCGGGAGACGACCGTGGACGACGTGGTCAACTCCCGCATGATCGCCGACCCGCTGCACCTGCTCGACTGCTGCATGATCTCCGACGGCGGCGGCGCTGTGGTGATCGCCGCACCCGAGGTGGCCCGGGACTGCCGCAAGCCTCCCGTCTGGCTGCTCGGCGCTGGAGAGGCGACGCGTTACCCCGAGAACGGCGGCGACATTACGACCACCGCGGCGGCGCAGTCAGGCCCGGACGCCTTCGGGGAGGCGGGTGTCACCCCGCAAGAAATCGATGTGGCGATGATTTACGACTCCTTCAGCATCACCGTGCTCGCCATCCTGGAAGACCTCGGTTTTTGCCCGAAAGGCGACGGCGGGCACTGGGTCGAGGGCGGCCGCCTGCGATTCGACCGCCCGGCCGATGGGCCTGCGCTGAACACCGACGGCGGCGGGCTCTCGTCGAATCACCCGGGCATGCGCGGCATCTTCCTGCTCATCGAGGCGGCGCGCCAGTTGCGGGGCGAATCCTGCTCCCAGGTGAACGGTGCCAAGCTCGCCGTCGCGCACGGCAACGGCGGAATACTCGGCAGCCGACACTGCGCCGGCACCGTGATCCTCGGGAGGGACTGACCGTGAGCGAGCCCAAACGCCCATTGCCGAACCTCCACGACCCCGACACCCGCCCGTTCTGGCTGGCGACCCGGGAAAAAGTCATCACCTACCAGCAGTGCAACGCCTGCGGTACGGTCGTCTTCTATCCGCGAGGGCACTGCACCGGATGCCTTGACGGGCAGCTTGTCTGGAAGGATTCGGCAGGCATCGGCACGGTCTACACCTACAGCGTCGTGCGGCAGAGCTACCACCCGTTCTTCCGGGGTCTCGTCCCTTACGCGGTTGCCTGGGTCGATCTCGACGAAGGTCCGCGGCTGATCTCTAACATTGTCGGCATCGAGGACCCGCTCCGCGACCTCAGCATCGGTATGCGCGTTCGCGTCCGCTGGGAGGAGCACGACGAACTCTCCATCCCGTTGTTCGAACCGGCCGCATCCTGAAGCGGCGGCGCCGGACGGCGTCCTCCCCGTGGAGCGGGGCTGCCTTCCGGGGATACCGAACCGCCGCGAGCAAGCCGGCTGTGGTCCGGCGGTCGGGGCTGCGTCCAAGGGCTGGATGCAAAGCCGGTGCGGCCCGGTCGGGGACGGGCGCTGGCGAGTTCGTACCGAGCCTGAGGAGACAGACATGACCGCAATCGTTCGACAAGCAAAAAATAGCGTCCTTCTGGCCCTGGCCCTTTGCAGTTTTTCTTCGTTGGCCGACGAGCAGGCAGAGACGATGGGGTCCCTGGACATGCCGGATGAACAGATGGCCCGCTTCAGCCCGGACAGCAAAATGCCCACCCGGGGCACGGTGGATTCCGTGCGCCTGGTGCGTGCCGACGGGTGGGCGTGGGACCACGAGGTTCGGGTTTACCTGCCGCCCAGCTACCACGTTACCGACAGGAAATATCCGGCGCTCTGGATTACCGACAACAACCTTGAATTGATTCAGGGGGCATTGATCGGCGATGCGCTCGGCTTTTCGCCGGAGTTGATCGTGGTGGCGGTGGGTGCCCCCACCGATGTCAACCCGGCCGAGTTTCAGCGTCGCCGCAGCTACGACTTCATCCCGGACAAATCGCTGATGGGGCCGATGTTTGCGCCAATGCCGGCAGAGGCGCTCGGCGGCGCACCCGGTTTTCTCGACTTTCTGGTCAACCGGTTGCGCCCGATGCTGGCCGGGGAATACCGCATGGATCTCGACGATCAGGGCTACGCGGGTCACTCCGGTGGCGGCCAGTTCGGCCTGTACGTGCTGCTCAACAAGCCCGAGAGTTTCCACAAGTACATCATCAGCAGCCCCGCGGCCTACCAGCCCTGGCTCGACATGGAAGAGCGCTGGCATGAGAAGAACAGGGACCTGAAAGCCAGAGTGTTTCTCAGTGCCGGCGAAGGTGAGGCCGCGCATCCGGTCTGGTCTGCGGCGCAGATAGTCTCCACGGTGGCGACCATGGCCGAGCGCCTCACCGTGCGCCGCTATCCCTCGCTGGAACTGACGGTCAGGATCTTCCCGGGCGAGGATCACCTGACCGTGATGCCGATCGCCTACACCCGGGGTATTCGCGTTCTCTGGGGAAACTGATACCGGCGACGATCCGGCGCCCTCCGGTCGGTTCAACATCCGCGATGGCGGACTGGCCGTTTTCTGCCGGGCCCGCGCATCGCACGCGCTGGCCGCTCAATCCGTGGGTCGCTTTTTCCCATCCGCCGGTGGAGAAGTCGTTCCCTGCGGTCAGGAAGGCGTCAATGCGTCCAAGGGCTCATGGCCGAGATAACCACCCAGCGGGCTCACATCCAGCCGAAGATGGCGGTTTCCGGCGGATACCGGGATTACGTGCTGTTCATGCTGGCCGTGGTGGCGTTCTTCAACTACCTCGACCGCATGGTGCTGTCGATGCTGGTGGAGCCCATCAAGGCGGACCTCGGCTTCAGCGATGGCCAACTTGGCCTTCTCACGGGCTTCGCCTTTGCGCTCTTCTACGCCACTTTCGGCATTCCCATCGCGAGGCTGGCCGACACCCGGTCGCGGGTGACGATCCTGTCCGTCTGCATGGCCCTGTGGAGCGCCATGACCGCCGCCTGCGGGCTGGCGCAGAACTTCCTGCACATGCTGCTCGCGCGCGTCGGCGTCGGTGTCGGCGAAGCCGGCTGCGTACCGTCCGGCCACAGCCTGCTGACCGACTACGTGCCCGCGGAGCAGCGCGCGCTGGCCCTGGGCATCTTCCAGACCGGCGGGGCCGTGGGCATCATGGCCGGCCTGATCGCCGCCGGCTGGCTGGCCGATCAGTACGGATGGCGCGCCACCTTCTTCATCGTCGGCATCCCGGGCGTGGTGCTGGCGCTGGTTGCCAGGCTCACTGTCAGGGACCCGCCCCGGGGCAACTTCTCCGCCGCACCGGAGCCCGAGCCACAGTCGTTCAAACAGGCCGTTGCAAGCCTCTTTCGCCGCAGGACCTTCGTACACATCGTCGTCGCCTATTCACTGGGACTGTTCGGCGTCTACGGCATTGCCCAGTGGATTCCCGCCTTCTTCGTACGGGTGCACGGAATGACGCTCACCGAGGTAGGTTGGGGTGTGGGTATTGCGAGCGGACTCGGCGGGGCCGTCGGTACCTTTCTTGGCTCCGTGCTCGCGCCGCGCTACATCGCCCGGGAACGCCGCTGGGAAGTGTGGTGGCCGGCCTGGGCATACCTTGTGTGCATACCCGTCTATGCGGTCGCCTTCGTCACCGGCAACGCCATGTTCGCCTTTGCGCTGGTGTTCGTCAGTTCGCTGGTGGCCGGTACGAGCATCGCCCCGGGCATGGCCAGCGTGCAGTCGGTGGCGGAACCGCACCAGCGCGCCACGGCGGTGGCCATCGTGATGTTCTGCTCCGCCATCCTGGGCCAGGGGCTCGGGCCGACGGCCATCGGTTTCACTTCGGACTACCTGACGCCGTCCCTCGGCAGCGATGGGCTGCGCTGGGCGCTGTTAATGTCGCTGGCGCTGTTCGCCTGGGCCTGGGTGCACTTCATGATCGCGGCGCGAACGGTGGAGCGGGACCGGATTTCCTGATCGCTGCCCACCGGACCGCTATTGCCCGCTGCAGGCGGTCAGCCGCAGACCGTCTCGAATATCCGCATGAAGTTCTCGCCGAGTATGCCGGCGATCTGCTCGTCGTCGTAGCCCCGGGCGACCAGGCCCCGTGTGATGTTCGGCATGTCCCGGTAGTCCTCGAATCCGCGCAGAGTCTGGGTCGTCGAGACGTTGTCCTCCGGGCGGAAGCCGATCTCGTCGACGATGGCACCGAGCGTCGCCTCGATGACGTCCTCCGGGGCCTGCATCGGCCAGTCGGTGCCGATGCCGATGTGCCGCCAGCCGATCCGTTCGTCGATGTAGTCGATGTGGTCGAGCACCGCATCCACGCTCGCCTCCGGGTCGGCCGAGAGGAAGAACGGCACGGTGACCACGCCCACCAGGCCGCCTGTTGCCGCGATGGCATCGAGTTCCTCGTCGCTCTTGCCCCGGGCATGGCCGTACACGCCCTGGGCACTGGTGTGGTTGGCGAGCACTGGAGTGTTCGAGGCGCGGCAGCCGTCCAGGGTAGTCTGCTTTCCGCAATGCGAGGTGTCCACGACGATGCCGAGTTCGTTGCAGCGCTCCACTACCTGGTGGCCGTAGCGGGACAGGCCGGCGTCCGTGGGCTCCGTGCAGCCGGCGCCGACGTAGTCCTGGCGGTTGTAGGTGAGCATCAGTACGCGCAGGCCCTCGTCGTAGGCCCTGTTGACGTCGTCGATGTCCTGTGACAGGCCGTAGACCGGCTGGCAATAGCCATACATGGCGACTGCACCCTCGGCCTTCGCGGCCCGAATCTGTGCGGCGGTGGTGCATTTCTTCAACCAGCCCAGGCTCCACAGCAGGTCCACCATTCCCTCGTAGCCGCTCGTCGCCTCGATGACATGAGGCGCGCCCATGAGCACGCCGAATACCCCGAGATTCACGCCGCTCTGCCGCCACCAACGGCGGATCTCGTCGGATTGCCCCGTGGCCGCCAGGCGGTAGGGCGCGGCGATCGCCTGGCCGACGCCGGACAGGCCTTCACCCACATCGCCGAGCGCCTGCTCGAGGAGCCGCGGATCGTAGGTCCTGAAGATATTGGCTCCGCCCGGATGCTGGTGCACCAAGTCGGCGATCAGGCACTCCTCGTGCAGCCGCGCGGCGCGCGCCTCCTGTCGTTCGTTCAGGCCGAAATCCCATTGGCCGGGTTGCGTAGCTTTATTCATTGGCGTTCCGTTCATCGTCTCTCATCCGGTAGGCGGGGGGCTTCTGGCCGTGCAGGTGCTCGACGAAATAGTTCCACATGCGCCGCAGGAAGTGCCGGCCCTTGAGGCTGTGGGCGCGGTTCGGTGCGTAGACCATGTCGAAATCCTTGTCGAGTTCGATCAGCCGGTGCACCAGTTGCAGCGTGGTGGCGGGCAGGACGTTCTCGTCGAGCTCGCCCAGCATGATGAGCAGCTTGCCCTTCAGGTTCTCCGCCTGGACCAGGCCGTCGTTGTTGCGGTAGTTCACCGGGGTTTCCGTGGGGTCGTCGTAGTAGCGGGTTTCGTTGGCGTACAGCACCCGGCCGTGAAATGCCTCCCAGTGGTAGTCCGGGTACATGTTGTGCAGCGAGGCCACGCCGACGTTGGAGATGCCGACCTTGAAGAAGTCCGGGAACTCGAACATGGCGCGGAAGGCCGTGAAGCCGCCGTAGGAGGAGCCGTGGACGCCGACCCGGCCGATGTCCATCCAGGGGCGTTGTGCGGCAAGCTGGCGGATGGCGGCGACATGGTCGTCGAGGCCGATGAGGTTGAGATTCTTCCAGGAGTGGTGGGAGAACTCGCGCGAGCGGTAGGCCGTACCCCGGGCATCGATGACCACCACGACGAAGCCGAGTTCGGTGAGCGACATCTGCGGCGTCTTGCCCGGGACGGGTTTCAGCACCTGGTTGAAGTTGCGCGGCACCACCGCGGTCAGCGGGCTCGCGTACTGGGAATCGATGACCGGGTAGCTGGCCTCGGGGTCGAAGTCCACGGGTTTGTACAGCAGGCCGTACAGGTCGGTGGTGCCGTCGGCGGCCTTGACCACCACCTCTACCGGGTCCCGCCAGCCGGCCTCGTAAAGGGCCGTGGCGTCCGCCGCCTCGAATTCCGCCACGAGGCCGGCGTCGGCTGTCCGGCGAATGACGCTCCTGGTCGGTTCGGTGGGCCGGGAGTAGCTGTACGCCACATGGGCGCCGCCCGGCGACACCACGGGCTGGCCGGAGGCGCCGTCGAACGCGAGCACGTCGTTGTAGGGCGAGGCGATGAGGTGATCGCCGTGTTCCGGGGAGAGAAGGCGTAGCCCCCTGCCATCGAAGCCGACCCGGTAGAGGTAGCGGTAGTAGGGATTGCCGGGTTCCCGGCCGCTGCCGGTGAAGTAGATCAGCCGGCGTTCCTCATCGACCTCGACGATGTCCCGCACCAGCCAGTCGCCGCCGGTGATGCGGTTTTTCAGGGCGCCGGTGACGCCGTCGTAGAGGTACAGGTGCCCCCAGCCGTCGCGCATGGAGAACCAGATGACCTCGGCGCCGTCGCCCACCACCTCGACGTTCGGCGGGTTGTAGGAGGTGGAGTTGGTGTCGAAGCGGGGCGCGGCCTGTTCCTCGATCACCACCCGGGGCTTGCCGGTGGCCAGGTCGATCTCGAACAGGGCGGCGCCGCTCAGGTTGTCCGTCCAGGCCAGGGCCCGCAGCAGGGCGCCGTCCTCGCTCCACCAGACCTTGCGCAGGGCCGTCATGTCCTGGTGCAGGTGGAACAGCCTGTCGTAGGGCAGGTCTAGGAATACCCGGATGCGGCTGGCCACGTCGATGACGGACCAGGTAAGGAGCGCCGGCTTCTCGCCCACCAGCGGAATTCGCGGCAGGTAGTATTTCGGCCGGTGGGTGCCGTCGCCGGGGGCCGTCTCCACGAACGGGTAGACGCCCACATGGCGGTCGTCGAGGCGCGTGACGAGCACCTTCTTCGAGTCTGGCGACCACCTGGTCTCCATCGGCACCTGGCGCTCGCCGGAACGGAGCCGGGGAATGTATGAAGCCTTCCAGTTGCCGTAATAGAGGCCGTAGCCGTTGTTCGGCTCGCCGTCGTCGGTAAGCGCAACCCGTTCCCCGGTCTCCAGTTCGAGCAGATGAAGATTCGCCGCCTCGGTATACACCGCCAGCCGCTCGTCGGGGGAGACGAGCAGGCCGGCTTCCCGTACGCGTTCTTCCGCCGGAGCGCAGGCGACGGGTTCGCTGAGCGTGCAGCGCACGGGCCGTTCGTCGATGGCGAACTCGATGGCCCCGCGGCCGTCCTCGAAGCTGAATTCGGTAAACGGCAGCCTGTTCGCATCCATCCCGGCTCCGGCCTCGGGTTCATTGCCGGCCTCGGGTTCATGGCCGGCGTCGGTGGCGTCAGCTTCGGCGGTGTCCGCATTCGCGCCGGCGCCGGCCAAGCCCGACGCCGTCAGTGCCGCGGCAACGGCCGCGTGATCGAATGCAGCCCGTTTCTCCCCGGTGGCCGCATCCACCTCGGTGAACTCATGCCCCTGTTCCGTCTCCCGCAGGTACCAGAACCGGTCTTCCTCGCCGATCCAGTGCACCTCGGGCAGCAGATTCTTCACCCGGGGATTGGTGGTTGCGTCATAGGGAAGCACCCAGCGTTCCGCCCGCGCATAGTCGGCTGCCGTGATTTCCGCCAGGGCGCCGGCCGACATGCCGAATGAAGCCGCTACGGCGAGGAGTTTGCGCAAAATGGAGGCCATGTCCTGCTCCCGCGTTCCGAGCCGATGGTCATCATCAATGGACGCACCCGCCCGCTGCTGCCTCAGCCGCAACTGCACGCCGGAAACGGATCCGCTTGGCGAACCATTTGCCCCACCTCTTCGCAAATCAACGTGGCGAGTTTGGCAAGAGCAATGAAAACGCAGGATGACGCGGGGAAAGAGATAGAGCGCGCTTACCGTGCTTGACATATCGTCGGGCACGCGGAGGGAGCACGCCCCGTGTTTTCGCTGCTATTGGCAATCCAATGGACAACTCACGAGCAGGTGCGGCCGGCATCGCCCGGCAGTCCCGGTACCAGGCGGCGACATCCGCGCGTTCCGTTACCGGTCATTGCCTTCTGTGGACAATTCGCCGTCGCGGCGTCTCATGGCACGGAGTAACAGCAAGGAATGAATCCAATGTCAGATCATCGCAACTCGGCCCGTTGCCTCGGGCTGTTTCTTGCCGCAGCGCTATGCCTGTCTGCCTCCGCCCGGGCCGGCGACCTGCCGGAACCGGTGTACACCGATTGGACTTGGGAGAAGGAGATCTTCGTGCCCATGCGCGACGGCACCCGGCTCTCCACCGACGTGCTGCTGCCCAAGGGCGCGGAAGGGAAACTGCCCACGGTGCTGGTGCGCACGCCCTACCACAAGGAAAGAACCCATTGGGCGCTGTTCGGCCCCTTCGACACGCTGTTCCTGCAGCAGGGCTACGCCGTGGTGATCATGAACGAGCGCGGCCGGCACTTTTCCGAGGGCTACTTCGAGGACTACCTCGAAGGCGCGCGCAACGACGGTTACGACTCCGTCGAGTGGATCGTCAACCAGCCCTGGTCGAACGGCAAGGTCGGCACGTTCGGGTGCTCGTCCTCCGGCGAACACCAGTGGGCGATGGCCTCGACCAACCACCCCGGCCACGCCGCCATGCTGCCCCTGGCCTCCGGCACCGCCGTGGGCGACGTTCCCGGCAACGACACCCGGGGGGCCATCTACCGGGGCGGCATCCCCATGGTGGGCCTGTGGGCCTGGTGGTACCACGACATGGCGACCAGCGAACGGCTGCTGCTGCCGCCCGACACCACGCAGGAACAGCGCATCCGGCTGCGCAACAGTTTCACCCTGCAGCCCATCACGCACTTCATGAACATGGAGGACGGCACGATCAACACCTCCGGAACCAAGAACGCCATCGAGACCACCCTCGACATGCTGCCCAGCCGGGACGTCATCCGCACCCTGGGCGGCGCCCTGACCCCGTTCGACAAGTACGTCACCTGGGGCCCCGCCGACGAGCGCTGGGACGAGGTGGAGCAGATCGGCGTCGGCGACGAGCCGCGCGTGCCGGCCCTGCACCACAACACCTGGCACGATGTGGGCGTGGGCGAGATGATCCGCCTGTTCGAATACCTGCAGTCGATGGATACGCCGAACCAGTACCTGATCATCGGTTCCGGCCCCCACTGCGCCGCGCTGGACGAGGCAAGATCGTCCATGGCAGACCTGCGCTTCGGCGACCTGCACGTGGGCGACGCCCGTTACAACGGCAGCGACCGGGGCTATACGAAGCTGTTCCTCGACTGGTACGACCACTGGCTGAAGGGCGAGGACAACGGCATCACCGGCATGCCCAAGGTGCAGCTTCACGTGAAAGGCAAGGGCTGGATCGGCGGCGATGCCTGGCCCCTCGAGGAAACGCGGTTCACCACCTACTACCTGGACAGCGACGGCCGCGCCGAAGCCCGACTGGCGAGCGGCGTATTGTCGACCGAGGAGCCGGGCGGCGCGGCGATGGATACCTGGGTCTACGATCCCTCGCTGCCGGTGCCTTCACGGGGCGGCGGCTGCTGCGGCGACGCCATGGCCCTGGACCAGAGCGACCTGGAGATGCGCTCCGACGTGCTCACCTATACGACGCCGGTGCTCGAGGAGGGCCTGACCATCGCCGGCCCGGTCGACGTGGTGCTCTACGTCTCCTCCTCGGCCAAGGACACCGACTTCATGGTCAAGCTGGTGGATGTCTACCCGGACGGCACCGCCATCAACCTCATGGACGACGCCATCCGCGCCCGCTACCGGGAAGGCTTCGACAGGCAGGTGTTCATGGAGCCCGGCGGCGTCTACAGGGTGCGCCTCACCAACCTGGTCACCGCCAACCACTTCCCGGCCGGGCATCGCATCCGCATCGAAGTCGCCTCGAGCAACTTCCCGGTGCTGGAGCGCAACCTGAACACCGGCGGCAACAACTACGACGAGACCGAGTGGGTGGTGGCCGAGAACAGCGTGCACCACACGGCGGAGCATCCGTCGCATATCGTGCTGCCGGTGTTGCCGGAGTAGCGGAGGAACTGCATCGGTAACGAATCGCGCAGGCATCACGCAACCGGCTCCCGCGCAACGCCGATCGCGGGCCTGCCGCTCGCCACGGTGCAGGGCGAGACATAAGAACCTGCCAAGGTCATGCAGAGCCCTGCCGATACGCGTCCCGGCGCACCGGCAAGGGTTATTCGGCCTGCATGAAAAACGCCCCGAAGAAGGAGCTGAGTTCCGGATTGCCGCCAAGCTCCAGGTAGGCCTGGCGAAACTCGTCCCGCGTGACGGCCGGGTTGTCTTCCAGGAACGTGGCGATGGCGGCCGTGTCCGTACCGTGCTCGCGTAGCGCGCGGGCGCCTTCGATAAAGGCCTCGCTGTCCCAGTCGTGCCGGGTGGCGGCGAAGTCCGGGTTGGGCATGGCGGCGTCGGCCGCCCGCTGTATCTGCCCGTCGGATACCGGCGTGGGAATGGCAATTGCGTAGTTGAACGCGGCGGTGAACAGCACGCCGCGAACATAGGAGACCTTCTTCGCCCAGTCCTTGCCGGACCGGCGCGCGCCGACCTCCGGCACGCTCGCGTCGTGGAGCAGCCAGTTCTCGATGAACGCGCGGACCATCGTTACGTCGGGCACGAGTTCCGGCACCGCCCAGTTGTTTGTGGCGTAGACGACGGCGGTGTCGAAATTCGGCCAGGCGATGCCCCAATTGTGCCAGCCGTACATGTGGGCGCCGCCGTGCTGGATGCTGAAGGTGGGCTCGCCCACCTTGTCGAGCATCCAGGCCAGGCCCATCTGCATGCCGCCCAGCGCGTCCGCCTGGGGCGTGAGCGCCAGTTCGACGGTTTCGGGCTTCAGGATCCGCACGCCCCGGAATTCGCCTTCGTTCAGGAAAGCCAGCAAGAAGCGCACGAAGTCGCCGGGCGTGGCAACGAAGCCGCCCGCCGGAAACTCGCCGAAATAGACCGCCGGGGTGGGTATCCACACGGAGCCCATGGGCATGTAGCCGGTGGACTTGCGTTCCCAGATATCCGGCCGGATGTGTTCGGCATCCTGTACCGGCGGATACTGGGAATAGCGCATGCCGAGCGGTTCCATCAAGTGCTTCTCGACGAACTCCGAGAACGAAAGCCCCTCGGGGTTGTTTTCCTCGACGATCAGCCCGAGCGTGCCCATGCCGAGGTTCGAGTACATGAACGCCTCCCCAGCCTTTGCGTACCAGCGGGGCACGCTGTCGCCACCCGACATGGGCACCAGGTCGCGGCCGTACTCCGCCTCGATTTCCTCCCGTAGCGGGCGGGGCCGCTCGAACATGCTCAAGGCCGCATCAGCCGACAGCCCCGGGCGGTGGATCAACAGGTCGCGCACCGTGATGGCGCGGCCGCCCAGGGGGTTCTCCACCGCAAACGGCAGGTAGTCGTTGATCGGCCCGTCGAGGTCGAGCACGCCCTCCTCCGCGAGATTCATGATCGCCATTCCGGTGTAGAGCTTGCCCATCGACCCGGACTGAAACACGGTCTCCGGCGTCATCGGCCTGCCCTCCGCCAGATCCGCGTAGCCGAAACCGGCCTCCCACACCACGTCCCCCCGGCGCGCGAGGGCGATGTTCAGCCCGGGCGACCCGTAGGTGTGCATGAGCATCGGGATGAAGGCGCGCAGGGCGTTGACGAGCCTGAGGTCCTGCTCGTTGTCCGTCCGGAGGTTTTCGGTCATCGGAATATTCCGGCGCAGCCCGTCAGCCTGTTCGGCCTGCTGCGGCAATGCCGACGGCGGGACCTTGTACGAATTCTCCCCAGCCACGTCGGTCTGCGGCGTGCAGGCCCCCAAAGCGAGCGTCAGAACCAAACCGATACAAATTACAGTTTGATCAACCATGTAGTCGCCCCTGTCTTCGTTTCCTGGCTGGCTCAGAGTCGATAGCACCTATCAAATTCGCGGTTACCCGATGTCGGGTTAACTGCTGACTACAAGAGCCGGTATTCGAAGGGAGCAACAATCCCGTCGGGCGGCGAACAGGCAGTGCCTTTCTGCTGCAACCGCGGAGTTGGTAGGTATGGCCCAACGCTGTCTGGGCGTCGGAATACCACACAGGTGCCGAACCAAGACCATGCAAGCTTAGGCTCGTAGATCAGCCAGCGTTCCGAATCTCCTCGCGCACCACGCGCCGAAGGGTCGTTTCAAGTTCGTCGCTGGCGAGGTGCTCGCGCAAGGCTTGGTTGATGGCGGTCTGGTAGCCGCCGCCGGTATCTTTGGCGCGGGCGCGGAACGCGGCGATGACATCCCGGTCGAGCATGATCGTGATGCGCGTCTTGCCGGGTTGCTTCACGGCGGGGCCGCGGACAGCGTGTGAGAAGTCATATTCCTTTCGCATAGGCGTCAATCTCCTTTCGTGTGGCGGGGCGGGCGGAAATCAGTCTGACCGCATCACCACGATAAGTGTAGACCACGGTAACGACACGCCCGAGGGCGTCAGCGCCGACAGTGACGAAGCGGCGTTCCCCACAGGTGTCGGGGTCGTCCCTGGTCAGGCCCAGAGGATCGGTGAGAGCCGTTTCAGCGTCCTCGAAAGCTACGCCGTGCTTGGCGAAGTTCGTTCGCGCCTTATTCGGATCCCAATGCGTGTCCACAGCGAAAGTATGTATATTTATGCTTATTCAGTCAACACGCAGAACCACGCACAGACCGTATCGTCATTTGCCTTTTGGGCTGGCGCAGGTAGCGGCTTGAATTGCTGAACGAAGTGGCATGTACTTGCACAATCGCCTGCCTGACGAAACGGAGAAGCCATGGATTTGGATGTCGAAAGCCACCTCGGCGCCGTGGAGCGCACAGTGTCGTCCCTGGAGCGCGACGGACAGGCCGCTCGCGCGGTCACCCTCGCCCGCAGCTACGCGACGACAGTGGAGGACCTCTGGGACGCCGTGACGAGCGCGGAACGAATCCCACGCTGGTTCCTGCCAGTCAGCGGCCGCCTCGAACTCGGCGGTCGCTACCAACTGGAGGGAAACGCAGGCGGCACGATCAGGCACTGCGAGCGTCCCTCGCATCTCGGGCTGACGTGGGAGTTCGGCGGTGACGTGAGCTGGGTGGAGGCGCGTCTGTGCAACGATGGTACCGGCCGCTCGCGCCTTGCGATTACGCATACCGCGCTGGTGTCCGACCACTGGCACGAGTTCGGTCCCGGCGCCGTCGGCGTAGGTTGGGAGATGGGCTTGCTGGGGATGGAACTGCATCTTGCGCAGCCGGACGAACCCAAGTTGGACGCGGCAACGTTCCACACGACTCGTGACGGAAAGGCGCTCATCGTCGGAAGTTGCGCAGCCTGGGGCCGAGCGGCCGAGGCAGCCGGAACGGACCCCGACGTTGCCCGCGCAGCCGCGCAGCGTACGGCGGCCTTTTACACGGGCGAGACGACCGCGACGGATTGACTCACCCTTTCGACGTGCTGACGGGTGCCGCCCTTGGAGTAGGACACAAGCTCAGCAGAAGTGAGCTGCCAGGGCTCGCGCCATGACCAGCCTCGGAACGCCAACCGACGATGCGGTGCATGGCGCGGAGCCCGACATGACGCTGTGGTCGGAGTTTCACGCTTGGCGGCGGCTCATCAGAATACTCCCGGACGAGCCTCTTGATGGTCCAAGCAACCATGTTCGCCCGCCCCGCACGGCGCTCGGCAAGTACATCCATGACTGCATCGCGTCCCGCAACATGGCCGGCAGCGCGTTTCGGCCTTCGTTCGAAGAATTCACCGAGTTCGTCGTGAAGCCTGAGCAGGACGATCTTGAGCGGGGCTACGTCCGGGACCTGTTCCTGCAGATGCACCCAGTTGAGCGAAAGCTGTTGCGCTACAACATGGGCGCAACCGTCTTCGAGCTGGCCCGCGCTCTGCGCAACGCCCGCATCGACACCGGTTTCCTAGCAGACTGGATTAACCAATTTGCGTTGGGATACAGCACCCCCAATGACCTGTTGAAGATCGCCGACCACTGGCAGCCGAGCCGTCACATGCCGATGCTGACGCAGGAAGAGATCGAGCGGCTTGAGGGCACACCGGTCTGATTGCTCAGCCGCATTGAGTTTGGCAGAGAGCCAGCCGCCTGGTCTTAAGGGCACATGGCACCGGAAACGGCCAAAAAGCGATGGTTCGTGGTCATTTCCCTCAACCCGCAGTGGTCATGGACTCGCACTCGATACGTGTAGATCTCTTTCTGTCACAAGGGACTCTTCAAGAGCATCGATTATCCGCGTATCAAAAACGATACGCTCCTGTTCAAGCCATAGTCCACGAGCGACGAGTTCGCGGACCTGCGGAGGCGCGAAACCGATGTCCGCATCGGCGGGCCATGAAGCTCTCAGCCCATATTCCTCCATATTCTCGAACCAGAAGCCAGGCAGAAACCACTTTAGGTTGGGCGCACGTTGTCGCAGATGCAGCATGATGCGAACTCCATTGGGGTCCAGGTCGCCAAAGTGGATCGCGGGAATCGCCGTAAGGCGCTTTAGCAAATGTTCAGCGGTAGCCGTGTCCCAGCCAGGCACATAGGCTAGCAGCCAACCCGGTGGTGCCGGTAGGTCGCGCCAAGCCCCAAGATTCTCAACAAGGAGCACGGCGCGAATCGGCCCCTCGAAAACCAACCCGTCAAGGAATGCACGCTCAGGAATTGATGCTTCGCCAAGCACTTCAGCGACTCTGCTGAGGTTGACAACTCCTGCTGGCGTGCAGACCGTGAGGCCATCTGGCGGGCGCAGCCGGATAGAACCATCATGGGTGAGGTCGACATCTCCAAGGGCAACTCGCCTATCCCCCGTAAGCAACGCTTTGGAGTCGGGGCCGATCAGGGCCGTGGCAGTTCTTCGGTTGATTCGGCTGGGCAGATTGGGGAGACCCTTCACCCTTTCCCGATCAAGCAGCCGTCGATAGCCCTCTGGCGTGGGCGGAAGACCGGAGGCAATCAAATCCGCGAGAGTTTCTCGCCAGTCCGGCCATACACGGGCGATCAAAGTAACGACTTCGCTTCGGCGTTCTTCGATCAGTCCAATTTCACCCCGGCGGCCCGTCGCTTTGGTCCAAGAAAGCTCGGCAAGGGTTTCGTATGCTTCGGCTTGGGCGTGACGGCGCTTTAGCTTGCCTTCAGCGAGAATCTCGAGAAGCGCCAAACGGGCGTTAACCCGGATGTTGCACGAGTTGCCCAACTTTCGAGAGCCTGAGCCGCTTCGTCATGT
>JAPPHD010000183.1 GCA_028821125.1 Gammaproteobacteria bacterium | reverse complement strand
CCACTAAGATAATCCACGCCCTTGAGGACGGGCAGGTCAAAACATGATGTCTAGTGTTGCAAAGTTGCAACAACACGTTGCGCTACTGGAGGTTGCATTCCATGTTACCAAAAGTAACATAGGCCCCGTTGACAACTGTTGACTGCAGCCCTCCCAACATTCGGGAGACTAGCTGTAAACGGAGGGATACCCGACTTCCTTCCCTCCCCTCCCATCCCAGCGGGTATCCCTCTTACTTTCCCCCCGGCCGCAACCGTTTCCGGGGAAAATCCGTCCAGTCAAAACGCTCCGTGGGGAACAGTGCCCCGTTGCGCTCATTGTGTTTTCCCATCCCGACTGAGCCGGGCAGGCCCGGCCGCTGAGTTGACACGCGCGCAGTCGACACCGGCCGCCTCAGGTAACCAAGCCGCGCTTCGCTGCAATTTATGCAAACGATTGCATGTCAACAAATTACTGTTTTTTATGGAAGATTCTCAACAGCCGAGCGGCTGTCCGCCTGTCGTTCGCCAACGAATTTCCCGCCGCATGGCGCTGACTGAAGCGCGACGCCCGCAACGCCTGGAAATCAGGATTGACAACCCCATACGGATTTTGGTCATATGCACAACGGGGGAGGAAAGGGAGAACGCGCAGCGTATCTCCTGATCCAAAAACGGCCGGGGCATCCCGGCCGTTTTCTCGCATGGTTCTCCCGTACGAAAACGTCGGCTCCGGCATTCAACCGAAAGAGCGAACCGGCGCAGGCCGTTTCAGAGAACCGATGCCCGGCACCGGCGGCCTGAGGATCACGGCCCACCCCACGCCGCCATGCTCATTCCGGTTTTCGGCGCGCCTCAATCAAGCGCGCCCTCGCCAGCGCGAAAGCCTTGCGGTAAACCTGTTCATGAATGGCTGGCGGGTGGTCATCGAACCGCGCGTAGTATTCCTCCGCCGATGGCGGCGCAAACGGTGGAATCTCTTCGACGAGATCGGCATACCTGGTGCCACCGTGAAGCCGCCGCCCCTTTTCGTCCGCGCCAAACGGGTACAGGCGGCCGAACTCCTTCCCATCCTCCCCGGCGGTCTCCTCGATCGCCCGGAAGTACGCTGCCTTGCGCATGGCCTCCTGGTAGTCCTTCTCAAAGGTCTCGACCTCGGCTTCATATTCGGACTCACTGGGCAGGAACTCCCTGTACAGACCTTCGAGGGTTTCCAGCGGGTTTGCGAATCCTGCCGCCTCCAGGTGCGCAACCGCCATCCGCCGGTACGCAAAACCGATGTCGGCCTCCGCACCCACCGGTTCCGTCATTTCATCCGCCACTGCCCTTTCTCCTTACGTCTGTGTGCCGGCGAAGGTCTCCCGAGCCTCTCTGAACGCCCTTGCATAGACCTGTTCGTGAATGTAATCCGGAGCGTCTGCGAAACGGGCGAAGTAGGCGTCCCTGGCGGCCGGATTGAATCTTCCGGCCTGGACCGCCTCCAGGAGCTTCGACTGGTACACGGCGCCCCCGTGCAACAACCGTTCCGACTCGATGGAGCCCTGCCTGTACAGGCGGGCAAACTCCTCCGCGTTGCCGCGCGAGATTTCCTCGATTGCCTCCAGGTAAGCCGCCTTGTGCATCGCCGAGTCGAAGTCTTCCGCGAACCTGGCCACCTCCGCGTTGTAGGCCGACCGTTCGGGGAGGAGGTCCCTGTACATCGCCTCCACGTCGCCGACCGGGTCGATTCTTCTGGCCGCCGCCAGATGCTGCTCCGCCAGCCTTCTGTAAGCCAGCCCCGGCGCCAACTGGATGGCCGACTCCCTGTTGTTCACGTCGTTCCCATAGTTGCCGACATACGAGCCGTCAGGCCGCCTGACCCCCTTGGCCCCCAGGCCATGGCTCTCGATGCCGAGAGGCACACCGTCCTGGCGTAGGAGCATTCGATGCTGCCCGACTCTCGCCACGTAGGGGAACTCCTCCGTCAGGGGAAGCACATGGCCCCCAAGAGACCTCTCCGCCGGATTCGCACTCAGCCGGAAGGTAGGAGATACGAGGAAGAAATCGTGCTGTGTGCGTTCGCCATGGGCGTCCAAGAACGACAGTTTGCCGGTCGATTCGTCGACCGCGATGCTGCCGTAGGACCCCTGCGTATAGCGGGCTATTCCCGCATCGACAAGCTCCTTGGCGAACGCGTGTATCAATGCCGGCGATGCGGTCACATCCTGCATTCTTTCGTTTGCGACCGCAATCAACGGGGCGTTGGTTGCCGCAACCGGCGAATCCGGCTCGGTCACCGCGGCGAGCTGGGCCCGGTGCATCAGGTAGCCGGCCCTGCCCTGGTACGTGACGGGTGCCGCGTTTCCCAACTGCAAGGCGGCGGTCATCGGGTCGCGTTCCAACCCCATACCGAGAAGGGTGGACAGGTAGGCTTGGCGTCTTGCCCCGTAGAGGGTTTTTTCCTTCGCCCCGGCGGCGGCGGACACATGCCTTTCCGTCTCCGAACGCTGCAGGGCGAGCAGCTCATCGGTCGTCAAGCCGTCGTGCCTGACCTCTGCGGGCGTGCGGCCCGTGGCAGCCGCCACCGTCGCAACGCAGATCGTTTCCCAGGCCTTGTAAATCTGCTCGCCCTGGTTGTGCAGGAACAGCGCGTGTTGTTCCCTGGCTCCCGAAATCGGGTCCAGTTCCTGGGTCCAATGGGGAGTGTGTGAGTGGCGCGGCGATATCCATTTGCCGGGCGTATTGCTGGTAATGAGAATGGCGCCCTGGTGATTCTTCTTCGCTTCGTCCGAGATACTGTATCCAAGCGGGTTTGCGAGATCTTCTCTCGACAGCCCCATCATCTGATCCAGGACAAGGAGTTGATCGTAGAGGGACAGGCCCGAACCGCCCGTCAACACCCTGGTACCCGGCTTCAACATGCCGTTTTCGTCCAGAAGTCCCTGCTCCGAGAGGAAAGCCCTCAACTTGTCGCCCGACATCGGCCCGATGTATGAGCGCTCCGCGACATCGGCCTGGTTTTCCTTCAGCGGAGGCGCAACCGTAGTGCCGGTATTCATCCGCACAAGGTCGGCAGCGATCGACCTGTCATGGCCGGAGGCACTCTTGAGAGACACCCGCGGCTTCAACGGGACTGTCGGGTCTACCTCCATCACTGTGGACTCGGGAACGATTTCCAGCTTGTAGATCTGTCTGAACAGGGCATCTTCCCGTGTCGCCGTCACCCTGGATTGAAAATGCCGATATTCCTCTTCCCCCAACGCCGAACGGATTGCAGCGGCCCTGTCCACTCTGGGTTGCACGTCCTCAGGGAGGACCGCCGGCGCCGCTCGGGTTTCCACCGGCCCCTCCTGAGCGGTCGTTTCTTCCATGCGTGGCCGTTTGGCTGCCGAAGGCTCTCCTTCCGGCACGGGCGCCGCGCCGCCGGCAGCTTGCATCTCCGTCTTGGTCAAATGGGCTTCGTGTGCCTCGGTAAACGCCTTTGCGAACAGGGACCTCACCAGGGGAGTCTTCGCCTCGACCAGAAGCCGCTCTTTTTCCCGCACGTAGAGGCCCCGCAACCGTTCGTCGTACCCCCAGCCCTCGGCGCCGGTGTTGGTGGTTCCCTGCTGGTCCTGGTTCCACGCAATGCCATGCCCGATCGACCCCGGTGACTGTTTCTCGACGATCGTTGTGCGTATGTCGTAGTTCCCCCCGAGGGCCACGATTTCCTCAAAGTCCCGCTTGAGCTGAAACAGGAGGTCGATCTCGGCACAAACCTGCGCGGACGATCTCGGCCCTCCGCCGATCAGCAGGACGTGCAAGGGTCGTGAGGGGGGTCTTGCTTCGGTCAGGCCGGCGGACGGCGCCTGGTTTGCCGACAAGATTCTGCTTACGTCGCGCGCTCTGAGCGGTTTGCCGGTTTTTTCAAGATCATCGAGGACTTCGACCCCCTTGAGGGATTCTCCGAAGCGCGCCTTGGCCGCTTTCCTGAACTCGGCCGTAACCGATCTTCCGTTGTAGGTCGACCCGAGATCCCGTTCGCGCTTTGCACCGACTTTCCCCCCTTCCACGGTGACCACCCGCTCGCCGTCAGGATGTCTTGCCACTTCCGCAAAGTGGCTGATGTCTAGCGCCATGCCCGTCTACCCGTCCGTGTTGCTGCGCCAACTACGTGCCAGAACAGCCACCGGTTTAGGGCTCGTATCGACCGTTTTTCTCGCGATTCAGGAAAGCTGAAGCAAATCCCTGAAACAACTGCACAGGTTTATGACGCTGAAGTGCGAAAAAAGTTCGCGAACGCAAGCCGCCTTTCGGCCAATGTGAGTTGCCCGCAATGACGGCCATGCCGGTCGGCGACCGGCCGCGGCCGGGGGCAAGCGCATGGAACCGTAAAGGCGCTTCGGCACAAGGCGGCGGCGCCCCGGTCCGGGCGGCCGGTCAGGTGTGGAACACCGCCTTGGAAACCGTGAAGCGGAACGCCTTGCCGTCGATCTCCGCTTCCACCGCGCCGTCGATGAACTCGTCCCGCTCGAAGGTGGTGCACAGGGTTTCCCGTATGATGTAGTCGCGGTGTTCGCCCGCCGCAACCAGCAGTTCCCCGTCGCCGTCGAAGCGCACGACGATGCGGTCGGTGACGTTCAGGCCCTTGTCCTTGCGCGCCCGCTGCACCCGGTTGACGATCTCGCGGCCGTAACCGCCGCGCACCAGCGAATCGTCCAAGGTGCAGTCGAGAGCGATGCCGATCAGCCGGTTCGACACGGTGTCGGTACCGGGCCGCGCCTGTTGCAGCACCCGAATCTCGTCGGGGCCGAAACGTTCGCCATTCAGTTCGATGGCGCCGTCCGCCTGCAGGGTATCGATCTCGGCCGAAGAAAGCGCTTCGATGAGCGGCTGGAACTCCCGCATGCGCTTGCCGAGCCGCTTGCCGAGCACCGGAAAGTTGGGTTTGGCGACCCGCTCGATATAGCGCTGCTCGTTCGTTTCATAGACGACCTGCCGCACGTTCAGCTCGGTCCTGATATAGGGTTCGAGCCGCCCGATCTGCTCCAGAAGGCCGGCATCCCGGTTGATGACCACCAGTTCCCTGAGCGGGGTGCGCAACCCGATCTTCACCTCCTCGCGTTTCTGCCGCCCGAGCAGAACGACCTGCTGCATGCGGGTGACGGCCCGCTCGAGTTCGGGCTCCATGAGGCTCTCTTCCGGGTCGGGGTAGTCGCACAGATGCACCGAATCGGGCTTGGGTTCCCGATGCCCGAGGCCAGCCAGCTCCCGGTAAAGGTGATCGGCCAGGAAGGGAGCGAACGGCGCCATGACCAGGCTCAGTTCGCGCAGCGCCGCATACAGCGTGCTGTAGGCGGCGATCTTGTCCGCCGTGATGTCCTCGCCCCAGAAGCGGTTGCGGTTCAGGCGGATGTACCAGTTGGTGAGTTCCTCGATGAACTCGAACAGCGCCGGCACCACGTTGTAGAGGCGGTAGGCGTCCATCTCCCGGGCGACGTTGGCCTTGAGCGTCTGCAGCCGGGACAGTATCCAGCGGTCGAGCACGTTGTCGCCGAGGTGGTCGCCCTTGTCCGGCGACCAGTCGTCGATTTCGGCGTAGGTCTTCAGGAACGAGAAGGCGTTGTACCAGGGCAGGAGGGCCCGGCGGGCCATGTCCCGCACGCCCCTGTCGGCGAACCGCTGCTCCTCGCCGCGCACGAGGCCCGAGTTGATGAGGTAGAGCCTGAGCGCATCGGCGCCGTAGGTCTCCATCAGGTCATCGGGCGGCGTGTAGTTTCTCAGCCGTTTCGACATCTTCTTGCCGTCGCCCGCCATGACCATGCCGTTGACGATCACGTTGCGGAAGGCGGGCTTGTCGTAGAGCGCCGCGGCCAGCACGGTGAGCGTATAGAACCAGCCGCGGGTCTGGTCGAGCCCCTCTGATATGAATTCCGCCGGGAATGCCGCGGCGAAGACATCGTTGTTTTCGAACGGATAGTGCAACTGGGCATAGGGCATGGAGCCCGACTCGAACCAGCAGTCGAGCACCTCCGGGATACGTCGGTAGGTGCCTTCTTCCCCCGGCACCTCGAAGGTCAGCGGGTCGACATGCTCGCGGTGCAGGTCGGCGGCGCGAATGCCGGTGCGTTCCTCCAGTTCGTCGATGGAGCCGATGCAGACGCGGCTGCCGGTGACGTCGTTGATCCAGATGGGCAGCGGCGTGCCCCACACACGGTTGCGGGAAATGGCCCAGTCGATGGCGCCGGCCAGCCAGTTGCCGAAGCGGCCATCCTTGATGTGCTCCGGCACCCAGCGGATCTGGCCGTTTGCGGCCA
Source organism: Gammaproteobacteria bacterium (assembly GCA_028821125.1). Classification (GTDB taxonomy): domain Bacteria; phylum Pseudomonadota; class Gammaproteobacteria; order Pseudomonadales; family Azotimanducaceae; genus Azophilus. The sequence goes on along the minus strand of JAPPHD010000183.1, from coordinate 36,527 downwards.
GCAGCCTGTCGACGATGTCCGTCACCCGCACGTACCAGCTCGGCACCGCCCGGTAGATCAGCGGCGTATCGGAGCGGTAGCAGTAGGGATAGGCGTGTTGTGTCACCTCATGGCGGTAGAGGACGCCCGCGTCCTTGAGATGGCGGATGATTTCCCGGTCGGCTTCCTTGACGTGGAGCCCGGCGAAGTCCGGGACCTCGTCGGTGAACCGTCCCTGCATGGTTACCGGGCAAACGAACGCCGCAATGCCCGCCCGCTTGAGAACGCGCTGGTCGTCCTCGCCGAACGCCGGCGCCTGGTGCACGAGGCCGGTGCCTTCGCCGGCGGTGACGTAGCCGTCGGCTACCACGACGAAGGCGCCGTTGTCCCGTTCGCCCGCGAAGTAGGGAAACGCCGGCTCGTAGGAACGTCCGCAAAGGTCCCGGCCCTTGAGGCGGGCCCGCACTTCGAACTCGCCGAAGTCGGCCAGCCGCTCCGCCGCGAAGTAGATGTCCCGGCCGGCGTTGTGGTCGTGCGCCTTCACGTAGTCGATGTCGGGGCCGACGCAGACCGCCAGGTTGGAGGGCAGCGTCCAGGGCGTGGTCGTCCAGACGGACAGCCAGGCCTCCTCGTCGGCGAGCTTCAGCAGCACGGTGATGGCCGGGTCCTGCACCTCCAGGTAGTTGGCGGTCGCCTCGAAGTTCGAAAGCGGCGTCTCCAGGGCCGTGGAGACGGGCATGATCTTGTTGCCCTGGTAAATCAGCCCCTTGTCCCAGAGCTGCTTCACCACCCACCACAACGACTCCATGTACCAGGCGTCCATGGTCTTGTAGTCGTTGTCGAAGTCGACCCAGCGGCCGAGCCGGGTAATCGTGTGCCGCCACTCCCGGACGTAGCGCTGCACGATGGCCCGGCACTCGTCGTTATACCCGTCCACCCCCAGTTCGGCGACCGCCTCGTGCGCCGAGATGCCCAGGCGCTTGTCGATCTCGTGCTCGATGGGCAGCCCGTGGCAGTCCCAGCCGAAGCGGCGGAGCACGTGGCGGCCCTTCATCGTCCAGTAGCGGGGGACGATGTCCTTGATGGTGCTGGAGACGATGTGCCCGTGGTGCGGCAGGCCCGTGGCGAACGGCGGCCCGTCGTAGAAGATGTAGGGTTTCCTGCCCTTGCGCGCCTCCATCGAGCGGTGGAAGACGTCGGAAGACTCCCATTGCTCGAGAATCCGGTGCTCCATGTCAACGAAGGAGAACGTATTCTGGGTTGCAGCGGGTTCCGCCATTGCCTCAGGGCCGGTTCGAATTGGCGGCGCATTGTACGGCATCCGTCAATGCCCGCGTGGACGGGCCCGCCCGTCCGGCCAGCGGGATCAGGGCGAGACGATTTTCAGCATTGCCCCGATGCGCATCTTCAGCTTTTCGATCTTTCCGGCCACGAGCGGCACGAGAAGCTGGTCGACGCCTTCGTCCTCGTAGCGCGGCACCGTCTCCCGGGTCACGGGGTTGACGTTAGCCCCTATGCACACCTGCACATCGGACCGGCTGCGGCCCGCGGCGCGCAAATGCTCCGAGAGCCTGGCAATCCCCTCCCTCGCCCCGGACGGGTCGCGGTTGAACCCGTACCAGCCGTTGCCGTGGGAGGCGACCCGGCGCATGGCCGCGTCCGTCTCGCCGCCGAAGTAGATGGGCGGATGGGGTTTCTGCACCGGCTTGGGGTTGGAATGGCAGGGGCGCAACTCGTAGGTTTCGCCGCTGTATTCGGACAGGCCCGGCGACCAGAGGGCCTGCATGACCTCGATGTACTCCACCGTGCGCCTTGCACGGGTGGCGAAGTCCAGGTGCAGGTTGTCGAATTCTTCCTTCAGCCAGCCGATGCCCACGCCGAAGTCGAAGCGGCCTCCCGACAGGTAATCGAGATCCGCCACCGTCCGGGCCGTGTAGACCGGATTGCGCTGGGGAACCAGGCAGACGCCGGTGCCCAGCCGTATGCGGCTGGTAACCGCGGCGATGAACGTCAGGGCGGAGAACGGGTCGAGAATGCCCTCCGGTTCGCCGGGTATCCTGCCGTCCGCGGTGTACGGATAGGGCGAGTCGTATTCCGGAAAGAAGACAACGTGTTCCGGCACCCAGATGGAGTGGAAGCCGGCCTCCTCGACCAGTTGCGCCGCCTCGGCCACGAATGCCGGCGGCGTGTGGTGGTTGAATATCAGATTCGCCCCGATCTTCATCTGGTTCCTCCCGGAGTCCGTCCGGGGGAATCGTAGCCGGGCCGGCCTGTCTGTCAATGGGCCGGCCGTGAAACCCGGTTCGGCGGCGGGGCCGCGTCAGTGGCGAGCCAGTGCCCGTATCCGCCGCGGTTTTCCCGCCAGCCAGCGAAAACGCATGGTCAGCGCGGAGGCGGCAACGGCAAGCCCGACGGTCATCCCGGTCCAGAACCCGTGCAGGCCGAGTTCGGGCAGGCCGAACAATCCGAAGCCGAAAAGCACGCCGACCGGGAAGCCCACGATCCAGTACGCGACCGCACCCACCCACATGGGGGAGCGGGTGTCCTTGTAGCCCCTGAGCGCTCCGGTACAGGTCGCCTGGGCATCGTCGAACAACTGGAATGCCGCGACGAACAAAAGCAGTTCCGCAGCCATGGCGAAAACGGCCGTTTCCGTCGTGTACAGGCGCGCCAGCCAGAATCGGCCGAAATAGATTGCGAGCGCCGCCAGCAGTGCGAACGACACCGATACGCCGATGGCCACCCCGCCACTGCGGCGGGCGGCGCGCAGGTCTTCCGCACCCACGCTGTAGCCGATTCTCACCGATGCGGCGGCGCCCAGCGCCAGGCCCACCATGAAGGTCAGGCCGGCAACGCTCATGGCGATCTGGTGCGCCGCCACGGCGTCGACCCCGAGGCGGCCTATCAGAAGCGTGATGAACGAGAACATGCCCACCTCGACGAAGATCGCGAGGCCGATTGGCAGCCCCAACCTGATCAGGCGCCAGATCTCCGCTCCATCCGGAGCGCTGAAACGCGCAAAGACGCCGCAGACGCGCATGCGCGAGAACGCCACGATCAGGGTCATCGTGGCGAACTGGGCGCTCATGACGATGGCGCTCGCATAGCCGCACCCCACCCCTCCCATGGCGGGCACGCCGAACCCTCCGTGGATGAACAGCAGGTTGAGCGGCAGCTTCAGCACCAGCCCGGACAGCGCCACCACCATGGCGGGCACCGTCCAGGAATTGCCGTCACAGAGGTAACGGAGCGCCACGTACCCCAGCATGGGCAGGACACCCCAGGAAAGCGCATCCAGGTAAGCGAGTGCGATGGGAATGGCCAGCGGGTCGACATCGATGGCACGGTAGATGCGTTCCGCGTTCCGGAACAACAGGATCAGCCCGCTGCCGCCGACCAGGGCGATCCACCATGCCTGGCGCACCACCTCGCCGGCTTCCCGCTGGCGCCCGGCGCCGTGCAACTGCGAGATGGAGGGCATGAGCGACAGGAGCACGCCCACGACGAACAGGATGGCGGGCCAGAACAGGTTGCCGCCCAGCGCCACGCCGGCAAGGTCCACCGCGCCGACGCGGCCGGCCATGATGGTGTCCATCACGCCCATCCCCATCTGCGACAACTGCGCCAACATCATGGGCAGGGCCAGCCGCGACAACTGGCCCAGTTCGCGCCGGATCACCAACAGTTCCCGGGAGTCCAAGGAGCGCGCATTGTACCCGCATGGCCGCTGTCGCTTGCGCACCCTCGCCAGCCGTTTCGACCAGACGCGAACGAGAACGATTCCCATAAACGAAACATTGCGCCGCGATTCACGTCGATAGAAACCGTCTATCGCGACGATTCAAACTTTCGACTACCACTCACGGGCGCAGTTCGTATACTTCGAGTCGGACAATCGCGAAAAATCCGCAAGAGGACACCATGGATCTCAAAGACAGCCAAACCGAACAGAACCTGAAAGACGCCTTTGCCGGCGAGTCCCAGGCCAACCGCCGCTACCTCTATTTCGCCGCGAAGGCGGACGTGGAAGGCGAAAACGACGTCTCCGCCGTCTTCCGTTCCACGGCGGAAGGGGAGACGGGTCACGCGCACGGTCACCTGGAATACCTGGAAGCGGTCGGCGACCCGGCCACGGGGCTGCCCATCGGCACGACCAGCGACAACCTGAAGGCCGCCATCGCCGGCGAGACTTACGAGTACACGGACATGTATCCGGGCATGGCGAAGACCGCCCGGGACGAAGGATTCGACGAGATCTCCGACTGGTTCGAGACGCTGGCAAAGGCCGAGCGGTCCCACGCCAATCGCTTTCAGAAAGCCCTGGACGCCATGGACTGACGGCTGTTCCGGCCTGTCAAAGCAAATCCGCCGGCCGCGCGCAATGGTGTCGGTATTGACACCACTGCGGCGGTTGGGATAGTTTTTGAATTCTATCCAAAAAGAGGAAGGTCAAGGCCATGGAAGATCTTAAGATTCGCAAGCTTCGCAAGAAATTGGGCATCACGGCCAGGGACGAGAAGGCGGCCTCAGGCAAGGCGATCAGTCCGAACCTGCGCAAGAAGGTCTCTGGCGGCGACCCCGGGTCAGGCGGAAATTTCGTCTCCGCAACCCGTTCGTAGCAGATACCGTAACAGGGAAAATCAGATTCCCTCTGCGGTGCGCCGGCCGGCTCCCGATTTGCAGTAAATCGAGAGAGGTGCCGGCTGGCGTGGGCGAATGAGTCCACCGCCACCGGAACCCCCATTCCGCCTCATTCCCGGGCAGGTGTTCCGCTGCCCGTTCCCCGGCGCCAGCCATTGATCCGTCCCTCTACAAGATGCTGATCACTACCGATCGAAGAAAAGTGAGTTTCGGCAATCTCCGTACGCTGGATGTCGTGTTGAAGATAACCGAGCGATGCAACCTGGATTGCGACTACTGCTATTTCTTCAATGCCGGAGACGATAGCTACAAGGACCACGCGGCAATCATCGCGGAAGACACAGTCGCATTGCTGGTGCGGCGGCTTCGGGAATTCTCGGAACATTGCGGGCTGCAACGAGTGGAAGTGTACCTGCATGGCGGCGAGCCGCTGCTGATGCCGAAAGCCCGATTGGACAGTATCTGCGAACGGCTCAGGTCGGAACTGGAACCCGTCGTCGACCTGTCCATTTCGATTCAGACCAACGGGGTCCTGATCGACAGGGAGTGGATCGACATCTTCAACAGGCACGGCGTCGCCGTGGGCGTCAGCCTCGACGGGGCGAGGAAGCACAACGACGTGCACCGGTTCGATCACAGGGGCAGGTCATCCTATCGGGCGACCGCGCGCGGCCTGAGGCTGTGTCAGGCGCATCTGCACCGGCCCCCCGCAATTCTCGCGGTAATGGACGAGAACCACGACGCCGGCGAAATCTACGAACACTTTCGGGGCGACCTGAATCTGCGTCACTTCGACTTTCTGCTGCCCGATGTCAATCATGACAATTTCGACGGCAACGCCGAGGCATACGGCGATTCCCTGATCGAAATCTTCGACAGGATGGTGAAGGACGACGAACCGGTCAGCGTACGATTCATCGACCACTTTCTGGCCAGGGTCTACGGTTCCGGCAACTTCCTGTTCGGAGCCGGCGAGTCTGACCCCGAATACCTGCTCATCACGGTCTCTTCGGACGGCGGTGTGGGCCCGGACGACACGCTGCGAACGACGAAATACTGGAACGGATATCAATACAGGGATCTGAGGGAGTCCAGCATCGCCGAGATCATCCAGGACCCTTTGTTTCAGGAGTTCGAGTATTTCAGGAAAACGCCCGCATCCGCCTGTTCGGACTGCTGCTGGCGGGACATATGCGGCAGCGGCCAGCCGGTGCACCGACATGCAACGGGCAACGGATTCGACAATCCATCCGTCTATTGCCAAGGCCTGGACAAGTTCTACACGCACGTCTTGAGGTATCTCGCCCTGCACGGCGAGCCACTGGAAACGATCGGTGCGGAACTGGTCTGAAGGGCTGAAAGTCTATATCGACACCGGACTGGGCAACGTGAACCGGCTGGTCTCGTTCACGGAAACACTCGTCGTTGCCAGAGACGCCTACCCGGATTGTGGGGATTATCGGCCCGAGGCCAGGCTTCCTGTCGGCTTTCGAGAGCTTGATGAACAACAACTCGAAAAATACACCGCTCCGTTGGAGGAGCTGACCATCGGGAACGAGCTGGATTTCATCGCGGTTTTCCGGCCGGACCTCGAAACCGACAACGAATCGGATTTCTCCCCGTTTTTCAGCCTGTCACCGGTCGTTGAACTCCCACCTTCCGTTGACGAGGAGAATCGTCCGTCGATAACGGTGGATCCCGAGTCCGGGCTCAGGATGGGAATGCACCTGGACACATGGGATGAACTCGACCTCGCCGCGAGGTGGAAAAGCCGCAACCGGATCGTCGTCAACAAGGGCCCGGCAAGCCGAGACGTTTACGTCGTACCGATTCCGATCGAAGAAATGGCGGGGTGTCTGGCCTCGACGGACCGAATCCATCCCTGCGAAATCGCCGACCGGTACCTGGCGGCCAATCCCAACGTCCCCTGTCTGCGTATACGGCAATCCACCGACGTAGCCTATGTCTGCTGCACGGAACGCCTGGTTCACGACGCCTGCAAGGGCCAAAACGGCACAATGACCGAAAGCCGCCACTACCTCGGCCATTTCGTCAAGAACTGAGACGGTTCGGCCGCTTCTCGTAGTGCACCACCGGGTCGCGCATGGACAGTCCCTTGGAACGCTGGTTTCGGGATGCGCAACAAGCCGCCACCCACGCCCTGATTGCATAACGGCACTACGAAGACCTGGATAACACGTTTGTCGGGCATGAGCCGCCGGACGGCTACATGGAACTCACTCGGGCGTGATCATTCGGCGATAAAACAGAATCAGTGGATTTGACCCGGAAGCCCACTTGTCGATAATTGGTGTCATAACATCATCATGCAAGAGGTTATGACACCATGCGCAGCACGGTACGTATCGATGACGACCTTATGACCGCGATCAGATCGCAGGCTCAGGGAGAAGGGCTATCCATTACCAGAATGCTCAATCGCGTGGTGCGGGCCGGCCTCGAAGCGTTGGATCGGAACGAGGATCAACAGGAGATTTACCGGCAAAAGACATTCTGCATGGGACGTCCCCGCGTTGACCTTGACAAGGCGTTGGGGTTGGCGGCCGCACTGGAGGATGAGGAGATTCTCCGCAAGATGTCCTTGCGCAAATGAAAGTCGTCGACGTCAACGTGCTGCTGTATGCCATCAACGAACAGGCTCCTGAACATCAACGAATACGCCGCTGGTTGGAGTCGGCCCTGAATGGCGATGAGTCGGTGGGCTTCCCCTGGCTGGTCCTCGCCGGTTTTTTGCGGCTGTCAACGAACCCGAGGATGTTTCCCGAACCCCTGCGTGTGAACGAAGCACTATCACAAGTCTCCGCTTGGCTAGGGGCAAGAACGGTCACGACCGTATCAGAGAAACCCAATCATTGGGCCGTATTGCGAAACCTGCTGAATGAGACGGGCACGGCTGGGAACCTTACCACTGACGCACACTTGGCTGCCCTTGCCATCACACACAACGCAACCATGGTCTCCTGCGACAACGATTTCTCCCGCTTCCAGCCTCTGCGTTGGGAGCATCCATGCCGAGGTTAGATCGCGTCCGGCCATTGCTCTGAAAACATCTCGCCGAGCGCATAGGAAGAGCAACCGCCCGAAAGGTGTGAGCTGGGAGTACGGCCAATTCGTCAAAAACCAGCGCTGTCCGGTGCCGCTTCGCCGGTCATGTGCGGAGACGGCAAGCATGTAGAATTCCCGCAGCTTCGAGCGGGCGTTTCGGCATTCGGTTGAAATCATGGATATCAATGACCTGATCATCGATGACCGGCAGCGGGGGATTTTCAGGGTCCACCGCTCGTCCATGACTTCCATGGACCTGTTCCGGCGGGAACGGGAACTGATCTTCGAGAAGTGCTGGATTTACGTGGGGCACGAATCGGAAGTGGAAAACCCGGGAGACTATCGGCGCCGGACGCTGGCCGGACGACCGCTCTTCCTGGCCCGCGGCGAAGACGGGAAAGTACGGGTGTTCCTCAACTCCTGCCCCCACCGGGGCGCCCTGGTTTGCCGCCGCGCCGCGGGAAACGCCAGCATCCTGCGCTGCTTCTACCACGGCTGGTCGTTCAACACCAAGGGGGACCTGATCGCCGTACCCGGCGAAGACGCATACGGCCCCGGCTTCGACCGCGGCGAACTGGGGCTGAAGGAACCAGCCAGGGTCGACAGCTACCGGGGCTTCTACTTCGTGAGTTTCAATCCCCTTGTGGAAGACCTGGTCACCTACCTCGCCGGGGCCAGGGACTATCTCGACCTGGTGGTGGACCAGGCCGAGAGCGGGATGCGGGTGGTTTCCGGTTCAAACCGGTACACGATAAAGGCCAACTGGAAACTGCTGGTCGAAAACAGCCTTGATTCCTATCACCTGCTCACGACCCACCGGACTTACGTGGATTACATCACCGGTCTCGGGACGGACGACAGCAGGGCCACCATGGCTGCCCGCCCTCCCGGCCTGGCGAGAGCCCTGGGCAACGGACACTGCGTGGGGGAGAACATCGCCCGTCACGGGCGCCCCATCGCCCACTGGCACCCGCTGTTCGGCGAGGAAACGAGGGAGCCGATCGAACGCGCCCGCGTTCGGCTGGTGAAAAAGTACGGGGAAGAACGCGCCCGCCGGATGGCCGATACCTCTCGAAACCTGCTCGTCTATCCCAACCTCCTTGTTCTGGATTTCGTTGCCATCACCATCCGGTACATCGAACCCCTGGCGCCGGGCGCCATGGACGTCACGGCCTGGCACCTCGTCCCCCGGGAGGAGTCGGGCGCCCTCTTGGCTACCCGGCTCGACAGTTACCTGACGTTCTTCGGGCCGGGCGGCTTCGCCACCCCGGATGACGTGGAAGCCCTGGAGTCCTGTCAGGAGGGCTTCCGCGCCAGCGGCAACGAGTGGTCCGACCTCTCCAGAGGCATGTTGAATCCCGCCCCGGGAACGTCGGACGAACTCCAGATGCGCGGGTTCTGGCGGCAATGGCACGCCAACATGCAGGGCCGTGGCCGGACCAACGTACAGGACGGGGAGCCTGAAGAGCGCAAAACCGCGGCGGTATCGGTATCCGACATCCAGGGCAATGCCCCGGCGGGGGAACGATGACGGCCGATGGCGGGCCTGCGTTGCGCGAGTCGGTGGAGGAATTCCTGTACAGGGAAGCGGCGCTTCTGGATGACTGGAGCCTGGACGCCTGGGTAGACCTGTTTACCGAAGACGCACGGTACGTGGTTCCCACGACGGATCTGCCGGAAGGAGACCCCAGCCGCGACCTGGTGTTCATCGACGACGACATCACGCGTCTGCGCGCCCGGGCCCTGCGCCTGACCGGCGGCAATGCGCACCGCGAGCACCCGAGGTCACGGACACGCCGGTTCGTTTCCAACGTGCGGATTGCCGAAACCGGCGACGGAGAACTCTCGGTATCCGCAAACGTACTCGTCTTCCGGTTCCGGAGCGGCGAGGCGGCGCCGTACGTGGGCGTAGTTGACTACATTCTCAGGAGAGAACGCGACGACTTCAAAATAGCCTACCGCCGTGCCGTTCTGGACCTGGAATCCCTGGCCTGGCACGGTGCGGTGAGCATAATCTTTTGAAATCCGGGTCGGCCGGATGGGTCCCGATACCCGGAGGATAAGGATTCAGGATTGAATTCCACAATTGCAACTGCGCCGGCCGGGAACACAACTCGCAAGGGACGCCAACGGGAAGCCCAGGGCGGCAACGGCTCGGGTTTCGCTGACGAATCGGCAAGGGCGCCATCGAATCGCGCCAGCCATCGGCGGCCGCTCCATCTGCCGATCGGTGCGCTCGCCGCCGTCCTGCTTTGTGCGTTGGTGAACACCGCTGACGCCGAGCCGGTCACGCTACGGCTGCACACCTTCAATTCACCCAAATCGCTGGCAGTGCGCTCGTTTCTCCTGCCCTGGGCCAGCGAGATCAAAGACCGCTCCGGGGGGCGGGCGCGGGTTCAGGTGTTCCCCGCAATGCAGCTCGGCGGCAAGTCGTCGGACCTTTACCGCCAGGCCCGCGACGGCGTGGTAGACATCGTCTGGACTTCGCCGGGCTACACGCCGGGACGATTTCCGTTGACGGAGGCGTTCGAACTGCCCTTCGTTTGCGGCAACGCGGAAGCGACCAGCCAGGCGTTGGTGGCCTTCTACCGCAAATGGATGCGGGCCGAATACGCCGACACCCGCCCCCTGGTTTTCCATGCCGCCGCACCCGGCCACATCCATACGAACGGCGGGCCTGTCCGTGCGCTCGAAGACCTGGCGGGCCTGAAGATTCGAGCGCCTTCGCATGCAACCGCCGCGACGCTGGAGGCCCTTGGCGCCGTCCCGGTCGGCATGCCGGTTCCCAAGGTCTACGAGGCGCTTTCGCGCGGCGTCGTGGACGGCGTCTGGGTCCCGTGGACCATCATGCGGCCGTTCCGTCTCCACGAAGTGACCCGGTCCCATACCGAGGTTGCCCTGGGTTGCGTGCTGTTCGTGATGACGATGAACAAGGCCCGTTACAATGGTTTGCCGGAGGAAATCAGGGACGTTGTCGACCAATCCACCGGGATGGCCCTCGCCCGGCGGCTCGGGCGGCTTTGGCAGGAGGATGAAACAAGGGGCCGCGACCTCGCGGTGCAACGCGGCCACGGCATCGTTCCGCTTTCCGAACCGGAGCGCGAGCGATGGCGGACGCTTACCGGGCCGGTAGTAACGGCATGGGTGAACAAAGTGGGCGAATCGGGGCACGACGGCGAAACCATGCTCGCGGATGCGGCGCGCCTGATCGCGAAATACGGCACTGATCCGTAGGGGCGAGCCCATGGCGGACGAGCAGTCAGGCATCGTGTCCGGGGGCCCGGAATCGCCGGGACACCCCGTCGGCGCCTGGTTGGAGCGGCTGGCACGCGGCGTCGCGCTGGCGGGAGGCCTGTTGCTGGTCGGGGTGACGGGCATGACGCTGGTCAGCGTTCTCGGGCGTTACCTCTTCAATGCGCCGGTTCCCGGCGATTACGAACTCACCGAACTCGCCTGCGGCATTGCGGTGTTCGCCTTCTTTCCGTACTGCCATAGCCGGAACGCCAACATCGTCGTGGAGTTCTTCACCGGGAGAATGCACCCGCGCCGCCGGGCGGTGTTGGACGCCGCGCACCAACTGGTATTCGCCGCCGTTGCGGGCCTGATCGCATGGCGCCTGTGCATCGGTGGCATGCACAAGCTCGCTGACGGCGAAACGACGGTGTTTCTGGGCATTCCCATCCATTGGGCGTACTTCTCTGCCCTGCTGGGCGCGCTGCTGCTGGCGGCAATCTGCGGGCTTGCGTTTTTCCGTCGCCTGAAGACTCGGGAACCATGACGGACGTCGAATTCGGCGGCCTGCTGTTCGGCGTCTGCCTGCTGCTGATCGCGCTCAGGATGCCGGTGGCGGTTGCAATGTTCGCCGTCGGCGGCTTCGGTTTCGCCTCGCTCGCGGGCTGGCCGGCGTTCCTCAACCTACTGAACACGGCGCCGTTCGGCCGCGTATCGAGCTACACGCTCTCGGTACTGCCGCTGTTCCTGCTGATGGGTCAGTTCGCAGCCCGGGCGGGGCTCGGGCGCCTGCTGTTCGACGCGGCCCGCGCCTGGACGGGCCATTACCGGGGCGGACTGGCCGTCTCGACCATCTTCGGCAGCGCCGCGTTCGGCTCCATCTGCGGATCCTCCATCGCCACCGGTGCGACGATGGCCTCCGTGGCCCTGCCCGAGATGAAGCGCCATGGCTATTCCGGCGCCCTGGCGACCGGCGCCCTGGCGGCGGGCGGAACGCTCGGCATCCTGATTCCGCCCTCCGTGATCCTGGTGATCTACGGGGTCATCACCGAGCAGTCGATCGGCAAGCTGTTTCTGGCCGCGTTGATCCCGGGGCTCATTGCAACGGCCGGCTATTGGGCGGCGATTTCCGTGTACGTGCGGCTGCGGCCCGGGGCCGGCCCGGTGGTTCCGGCAGCGCCGATGCGCGAGCGCATCCGCAGCCTGGGAGGGGTGTGGCCGGTGGCGGTCATCTTCGTCTCCGTCGTCGGCGGCATCTATTTCGGCATCTTCACCCCGACCGAGGGCGCCGCCATCGGCGCGGCGGCCACCGCGCTGGCGGGGCTGGCGTCCGGTCGGCTGAACCGGGCGGCTTTCACATCGAGCCTGCTCGAAACGGCGCAGGCGACCGGTATGATCTTCCTTATCCTGGTAGGCGCGGAGATATTCAACAGCTTTCTGGCACTCTCACAGGTCACGGTGGAACTGGCCGACGCGCTTTCCATGTCGGGACTGTCCCCAATATCGATCCTGATCGGCATTCTGCTCGTCTACCTGGTGCTCGGCTGCGTGATGGACAGCATGGCGATGATCCTGCTCACGGTGCCCGTTTTCTTTCCCCTGCTCACCGGGCTCGACTTCGGCTATACAGAGGAGCAGATCGCCATCTGGTTCGGAGTGCTGGCTCTTTTCGCCGTAGAGATCGGCCTGATAACCCCGCCCATCGGTCTCAACGTGTACGTGATCAACTCGCTGGACCGGGACACCCCGCTCGGCGAATCGTTCCGGGGCATCGTCCCGTTCCTGTTCAGCGGAATCGTCATCCTCGGAATCATCCTGGCCGCCCCCACCGTCTGCCTCTGGCTTCCGGGGCTGGGCTAGCGTCCCGCATGGCCAGCGACGAATCCGGCGGACACTGGGGAGACCGCCCGAGTCCCCACGCCAGGGTCCCGCTGCCGTTCACGGCCGGTTTCGCGCTGCAGCTTGCCAGCCTCGTGCTGCCCGGCGCGGTGCTCATCCCGACGGTCGTGTTCCGGGCCGCCGGCCAGCCGGAGGACGTGCTGTTGTGGGCGGTGTTCGCTTCGATTGCGGTCTGCGGCGCAAGCACGCTGCTACAGGCACTCAGGGTCGGCCGGTTCGGAGCGGGATACATCCTGGCGACCGGGGCATCCGGGGCTTCCATTGCGGTCAGCATCGCTGCCCTCGCTGCCGGCGGCCCGGCTTTGCTTGCCGCCCTGGTCATCTGCCTGGGTCTCTTCCAGATTGCGTTGTCCGCAAGGCTCTCGCTATTCCGCAGCATCTTCACACCAACGGTCACGGGAACGGTCATGATGCTGACGCCCGTCACCGTCATGCCCATCATCTTCGAACAGTTGCAGAACGTCCCGGCCGCAACGCCGCCGGCGGCCGCACCCCTGAGCGCGCTGATTACGCTGCTCGTCATCGCCGGCCTGATTCTGAAGGCGGGGAGAAGCCTGCGCCTCTGGGCGCCCGTCATCGGCATCGTTGCCGGTTCGGCCGTCGCTGCCGCATACGGACTCTACGACTTCGACCGCGTTGCCCGGTCCGCCTGGATAGGATTGCCGGGCCCGGAGTGGCCGATCACGGGCGCCGATTTCGGGCTCTCCTTCTGGGCGTTGCTGCCCGGCTTCCTGTTCATCGCCGTGGTCTGCACCATTCAAACCATAAGCTGCTCGGTCGCGATCCAGCGCGTGTCCTGGGCCGAATCCCGGGCGGTGGACTTTCGCGCCGTACAGGGCGCAGTGGCTGCGGACGGAGTGGGCAACCTGATGTCGGGCCTGGCCGGCACGATGCCGGCCGGCTCCCGTCCGAACGGGGCATCGATGGTGGAGATCACCGGCATCAGTACCCGCCGTATCGGCGTCGGACTCGGGGCGGTCATGATTGCGCTCGCCTGCTTTCCCAAGGCGCTGGCCGTGATCCTGGCGATTCCGGGCCCGGTGACCGCAGCGTTCATCGGTGTCACCATGGCGACAATTTTCGTCATCGGCCTGAGGATCATTGTTCAGGGCGGCATCGACACACGCCAGGGGCTGATCGCCGGCGTCTCGTTCTGGACGGGCGCCGGGTTCCAGAGCGGCGTGATATTTCCCGAGCTGGTTTCCCCGATCGCAGGCGGCGTCCTGAACAACGGCATGATCGCCGGAGGCATTCTGGCGATAGTCATGACCCTCTTCGTGCAATTGACGAAACCCCGCCCGCAGCGCATCGACCTGGCGTTCGACCTTACCGCCCTGCAGACGATCCGGGAGTTTCTCGGGGCGTTTGCCGCGCGCAGCGGCTGGAACGCGGCGATGAGGGATCGCCTTGGGGCCGCCAGCGAGGAAACGCTGCTGACGCTGCTGCACCGGGACGAATCCGCCGGGGCGGCCGAGTCGCGGCGGTTGCTGCTTGTCGCGCGCGCCGAAGACGGAGGCGCGACCCTGGAGTTCGTAGCCTCGAAAGGCGAGGAGAACCTCCAGGACCGTATCGCGCTGCTTGACGACATCGGCGCGGAAACGAAAGTCGAACAGGAAGTCTCGCTACGGCTGCTGCGACACCTCGCCTCCTCGATCCGCCACCAGCAATACCACGGCACGGATATCGTGACGCTGCGTGTGGAGTTGCCCCACGCGGAACCCACCTGAGGCCAGCCCTTCCCGGGCGAGCACCCAAAAACATAACCAACCCGCAGATTCGAACATCGAGTTATCTTTTTAGTCGTAAAGGAAAACTCAACGGTCTATATAGCAGCCCGCATCCTTCACCAACTTCCCGGTGCGGACGCCGATGTACTCGCCCTGCATCTCACCGATCGGTGGCAGTCAGCCCGGGCTAGCCGGTTGACACGAGGCGAGGGGGTTTCTTACGGTGATTGACCAGGACTGCCCAAACCATAGGGAGAGAACCCATGTACTTTGTAGTTTCCGTCGTTCACAAGCCCGAAGCGGAATCCGCACGCAGCGAGTTGCAGGAGACCTTTCGAAGCTATCTGCGCAATCATCCGGACCATGCCGAGGTTGTGGTTCATCACGGGGGGCCGACGCTCGACGACGGCGCCGGGAACGTCACGGGCCTGCTGCTGATTCTCGAGGCCCCTTCGGCCGCGGATGCGCAGGCGTTCCTGGCGGACAGCCCCTACGGAAAAGCGGAGATATTCGCAGAGTCCCGGATTCAGCCGTGGGACTGGTTCACGGGTCGCCCCGGATAGCGCTCCCCTCGAACGGGATTTCACGTTGGTACGCGAAGGCAGTCTTGAAGCCCCCGAACGTCAGCCGCTCGGCTGGCGGGACGAGGGGTTCTACGACGAGGACAGCCTGTACGAGGAACTCGAGCGGATATACGACATCTGCCACGGCTGCCGGCGCTGCGTCAGCCTCTGCGATGCCTTTCCGACCCTCTTCGACCTGGTGGACGAGTCGCCGACGCTGGAAGTCGACGGTATCCCCAAGGAGGACTACACCAAGGTCGTCGACCAGTGTTTCCTCTGCGACCTCTGCGCGGAGACCAAGTGCCCCTACCTGCCGCCCCATGAATGGGCGGTGGACTTCCCCCACCTGATGCTCCGCGCCAAGGCCTGGCGGTTCAAGCAGGGGGACACCAAGTGGCGCGACCGGCTGATCACCAGCACAGACCGTGTTTTCGGTGTCCTGTCGAAGCCCGGAATCGCCCAGGCCGCGAATGCGGCTGCGAGGATCAAGCCGTTGCGCAAGCTCGGCGAGCGTATCGCCGGCATGGCCGCCGACGCCCCACTGCCGGTATTCAACGCAAAGCCGCTGTCGAAGCGGGTGGGGACCAGCGCCGGCGATGAACTGGACGCCGTCCCGTCGGACCGCACCACAGGGCGGGTGGCCATCTACGCCACCTGCTACGGCGACTACAACACGCCCGAAATCGTCGAGGACATGATCGCCGTGCTCAATCACAACGGCATACCCGTAACCATCCTCAAGGACGCCGGCTGTTGCGGCATGCCGAAACTGGAACTCGGGGATCTCGACCGGGTGGCGGCAATGAAGGAAGCTAACCTGCCGGCCTTCCTGGAAGCCATCGAGGCGGGTTGCGACCTGCTGGCCCCGGTGCCGTCCTGCGTGCTGATGTACAAGCAGGAACTGCCTCTCATGTTCCCGGACGACGAAGAGGTTGCCCGGGTGGCGGCAGCGTTTTTCGATCCCTTCGAATACCTCATGCTGCGTCACAGGGCCGGGCTCCTGAACACGGATTTCCGGAATCCCCTCGGCAAGGTGGCCTACCACGTTGCCTGCCACCAGCGCGTGCAGAACATCGGCGGGAAGACCCGGGAGTTCCTGAACCTGATCGAGGGCACCGAGGTGGCGGCCATCGAGCGTTGCTCGGGGCACGACGGCACCTATGCCGTGAAGGCGGAGACCCACGCCAAGGCCATGAAGATCGCCCGCCCGGTGGTGAACCGGGTCAAACAGGCAAACCCGGACCGGTTCGGCTCGGACTGCCCCATGGCCGGGCGGCTGATCGCCCATGGCCTGGAGGGCCAGGGCGAGACCGGCGAGGCCGAACACCCCATTTCCATGGCACGCGCCGCGTACGGGATCTGAGCCCGGCCCCGAATGCAAAAACTGGACAGATCGAAGCTCTGGAGCCTCGAGCAGTACGCGACGGAGCGGCCGGCATTCCGCGCCGCCGTCATCGCCCACAAGAAACGCCGGCAACTGCCGCTGAACGACCACGCGACGCTCTACTTCGAAGATTTCACCACCATGAAATACCAGGTGCAGGAGATGCTGCGCGTGGAACGCATCTTCGAGCCCGACCAGATCGAAGAAGAGATCGAGGCCTACAACCCACTCATCCCCGACGGCGCCAACTGGAAGGCGACCTTCATGATCGAATACCCGGATGTCGAGGAGAGACGCCGCGCGCTGCAGGTGCTGGGCGGTATCGAGCACCGCGTCTGGACATGCATCGGCCATCGCCCCCGCACTTTCAGCATCGCCAACGAAGACCTCGACCGGTCCACCGGCGAGAAGACCGCCGCCGTGCATTTCATGCGTTTCGAACTCGATGCGGCATCTATCGAAGAGCTCAGGTCCGGCGCCACCCTCACTTTCGGCATCGACCACGATCTCATGCGCTGCGAGGTGAACGTGGAAGGCGAGATACGTACCGCCCTGCTGGCCGATCTCGATTGAGCCCCGCATGCGAACTCGCTGACCGTTGCTGGCGGTTTTTCCATAAAAGTGAGCGTGCGGTGCCCGGGAGTCCAACAACGCCAGCTTTGCCAATACCCTGGAGACACCAGCGGGCGCCGCGGCCCAGCAATCGCGGTCACTTGAACGCACCTGCAAAGACGCTTACTTTGGCTGCATGACATCAATCCAACCCAGCCGGCCGCTTGCGAAGAGCCGCGAGAGCGTCGTCCGCACCGGGCACAAGGGTCCCGTCTTCAAGTGATCAGGCAGTACCTCGGCGCCCTCCTGGTGCTGGCGGCTGGCATAGCTGTTGCGGTCATGATCATTGCGGCCGGCCCCGATCTCCAGCAGAACCAGGCGCCGCCGAAGATTCCGGTTGTGCACGCGGAACCGGCGTTGCCCAGATGGGTGCAGATGACCGTGGACGCACACGGCGAAGTGCTGCCCAAGACCGAGAGCAACCTGGTCTCGGAAGTCGCGGGAAGGGTGATCGCCGTAGCGCCGGAGATGGTCACCGGAGGCTTTTTCGCCCGGGGCGATGTGCTCGTGGAAGTGGAACGCGTCGACTACGAGGTCGCCCTCGAACAGTCCCGGGCACTGCTGGCATCGGCCAGGAGCGAACTTGAGAACGCCGAAAGGGACCATCGCAGGGCGGAGGAATTGGCAGAGACCCAGTCGGTCAGCGAGTCGCTGCTCGACGATGCGTTAAACCGGCTCACCATCGCCGGCGCATCCCTGCGCGCAGCCGAAGCCAGCCTGTCTCGCGCCGAACGCGATTTGGCGCGCACGCGCCTGACAGCGCCCTACGATGGCCGCGTACGCACCGAACAGGTCGATGTGGGCCAGTTCGTGAACCGGGGGGAAACCGTCGCCACGCTCTACTCCATCGACTACGCCGAAGTCCGCCTGCCGGTCCGCGATGTCGACCTCGCCTATCTGCCGCTCTCGCTGGCGCGCACCGGGGACGGGACGCCCATGCCGAAGGTGATCCTGCGCGCCGAATTCGCCGGCGCCGAACACGCCTGGGAAGCCCATGTGGTGCGCACGGAAGGCGAACTGGACCCGCGCACGCGCATGGTCAACGTCATCGCCCAGGTGCCGACTCCCTACGAGCCGGTGGGAAACGCGCCGCCGCTGACGGTGGGCCTGTTCGTGGAAGCGGAGATTTTCGGCATCTGGGAGGAAAACGTACTCGTCGTTCCCCGTACCGCGCTGCAGGAAGGAAACCACGTTTACGTCGTCGCCGAGGATGGCCGCCTGTCGTTCCGCAGCGTCGACGTGCTGCGCACGACCGGCGAGTCGGTCTATATCCGGGGCGGCGTGGAAACCGGCGAGATGATCTGCCTGTCGACACTGGCCAACGCCATCGAAGGCCAGCGGGTACGGCCCATTGCCGTTGAAGCCACCTGACCGGTCGGGCTAGCTACCGACTCCAGGTCACGGTTCGCCGGCCACCGCCCCACAGGTAGCCGAATGCCGGCGTCAGCCGTGATTTCAGCCGTTCGACCAGTACAAGCATCGCCGGCAACACCATCAGCAGCCCGATGCCGGCGAACGCAAGGCCACCGATAAGGCTGACAACGAGCGACAGGAAGGGCTCCACCGACTCGGCGCGGTTGTAGAGAAGCGGCAGCAGGCCGACAACGGTGGTGATCGTGGTCAGGAGTATGGGCCTTGCGCGCAGCCGCGCGGCCTGCAGGACAGCGCTGTCCCTGCTCGCGTCGGGACTGGCCCGGCGGATACGGTTGTACATGTCGAGCAGCACCAGCGCATCGTTGACCACCACGCCGGTCGCCGCAACCACCCCCCAAAGCGAAACGAGGCCGAAGTCATAGCCCAGAATGGCGTGCAGGTACAGGGCGCCTGCCACCGCGAGGGGAATCGATGCCAGCACGTACAGGGTCTGCCGAACGCTCTTCAACTGAATCGTCACGATCGCGAACATCACCAGGAGCGCCGCGGGAAACGTGACGGACAGTATGCGGAAGGCTTTCACCGTATCTCGCGAGGTACGATGGGGGAGAGTGCGCAGCCCCGGATAGTCGCGGAAAAGCGCGGGCAGCCACTCGCCGCGAACGAGCCTGCCGAGCTCGGCGGAACTGGTCTGTTCGACATTGTAGTAGGCGGTCAGCGTCGCGGCCGGCAAGCCGTCGATGCGCTGTCGTTGCGCGTAGTCGTGAGATTCCACGATCTCGACGACGCTCGACAGCGCGGTCGGCCTGCCGTTCGGCAAGTTGAGAAATTCGTCCTGCAGGTCGCGGGGGCTCGCGCGCCTTTCCACCGGATAGCGCGTCATCACCTGCAGTTCCTCCTGGTTCCTCACCACGCGATGTACCTCCGCCCCGAAAAACCGGTGGCGCAGTTGCGCGGCGACATACGCGGCCGTCAGGCCGGACGCCCGACCCGCGGCGGTGAGACGGATTTCGTAACGGCGGTCACCCAGCTCGAGCGTATCGTCAACCTCATAGATCGCCGGATGCGCCATCATGAGATTCTTCAATCTGGAGGCGGCCGCCGTTACCGCGTCCGCGTCGGGGTGCTGGAGAACGATGCCCACGCCGGCGGACACGTACTGGGTAGTGGTCGGAAAGCTGAGCTTCTCAGCCCCCCGAACTTCGCCGATGGCATCGATCCAGGCCTGTTTCAACTCGGCGACGGAGACCTGCCGCTGGCGCGGCGTGTTCAACCTGAGCTGGACACTGGCGTGATTCGGTGCGGGGACTTCCGGTTCCGCTCCCATCGTCGTCTCGACCGTCTTGTGGCGCCCGACCATCGTATTGACCGCACGCAAGGCCGTATCTCCGGTTCTCTGGTGGGCTGCGTGCGCTGCCGCCACGATCTGCTCCGAGGCCCGCACGCTGTCCGCGAAGGTCGAACCCGGCGCCATGGTCAGATCGAGCTGCAACTGCTGTTCGTCCAGCCGGTTGCCGGTGGCGTTGAAGCTCACGACGCCGCTGGTGAACAGGCCGTAGGCCAGCGCCACCAGTCCGCTTGCGGCGACTATGGGTATCAGCGGCCGGCGCACCGACAATTCGATCAGCGGCACGATGCGCTGGTCGATGATGCGCTGAAAGCTCCTTCTGACCCTGCTCTGCATCAGGCTCAGCGGCCAACGGCTCACCAGGCCGTCGCCGGAGAGATGGGACGGCAGGAGCAGGAACGCATCGAGCAGGGAGAAAAGCAGTACGACGATGACGATACCGGCCAAACTGGCAAATATCTGGCCGAGAACACCGTCGAGCGGGAGCAATGCGGCGAACGCCGCCATCGTGGTCAGAACGCCCACGGTCACCGGCGCCATGACCTCCCGCGCGCCCCTCGTGGAAGCCTCGAGGCCCGGCAGGCCCCGTTCCCGGTGACGCGCTATGTTCTCCCCGACGATGATCGCATCGTCGACCACGATCCCGACCGCGATGACGAAACCGATCACGGCCATGATACTCATGGTCACGTCCAGCGCGTACAGCACGATGAACGAACCGACGATTGCCGTTGGAATGCCGACGGCGATCCACACCCCGACACGCAGGTCGAACAGCAGGATCAGCAGCACAAACACAAGCGCCACGCCGACCAGCCCGCTGTTCCCCACCGACACCAGGGGTTTCTGCACGGAATAGACCCGGTCCAGCCACAGCTCGAGTTCCAGCCCAGGCGGCGGTTCGTAGGCCGACAGAAATTCGTCGACCCGCTCGATCACATCCTGCGGGTTGGCGGCCGTGGGTGCGCTGACCTCGATGAATATCGCCGGCCGGTTGTTGACGGTGTTGATCAGCGGGTCGTCCACGAAGCTGTCGCGCACGATGGCGATGTCCTTTAACCGGACAATGGAGCCGTCCGGACGCGCCAGAACCACCAGTTCATTGAATTGATCGCCGTAGAGGCGTTGCTCCAGGGTACTCAGGACAATGGTTCCGGCCTCAGTGGCAATGGGCCCGCCGGTCAGGTTGATCGAAGACCGTCGAATCCGGCTGACCACCTCTTTAATGGTCAACTGGTGCCGGCGCAACCGTGTCTCGTCGAGGTCGATCTGTATCTCCCGGTCGCGGGCGCCCAACAGGTCCACGACGCCGACATCGGGCACCAGCAGGAGTTGCTCGCGCAAAGCCTCGGCGCCGCGCCTCAGTTCGTCTTCGCCGGCTGTGGCAGAGGTGAGCACCAGCGACACCACGCTGCGCAGGATTTCGTGCAGCACGATCTCGGGTTGATCGGCGTTCTCGGGCGGAAAGTCCTCGATACCGTCGATTGCGGTGCGCACGATTTCGAGTTTCTCGACCATGTCCACCCACTGATCGAACTCGATAAGGACTTCGCCCCTGCCCGCAAAGGCATTCGCAGTGATACGGTCGACGCTGTCGATTTCGGTCAGGCTTTCCTCGATGCGGCGAACGATGTCCTCTTCGACCTCGCGCGGCGTGGCGCCGTCATAGGGAACGCCGATCGAGATGGTGCGCAGGTCGATATCGGGATAGCGCTCCACGCTGACGTGCAGGAGCCCGGTGATCCCCAGGGCCAGCAGTGCGACGGTGGACAACATGACCGCGATGCGGTTGCCCGCCATGTACTCGAACGGCGCCCACATTCCGGACGCCGGCGGGTACGCAGCGTCGGGTCTACTCATCGGTCATGCCGCGTTGCATCAGGTGCCGTAACGCCGATTTTTGTCCAACGAAGCCAGGCACGCCAATCCTCCCGGAGTGGGTGCAGGCGAGTTCGGCGATATTCTTGCACAGAATTCAAATAGGCTTCAGTATCCGACGGGATACGGAGAAGCCATGGAGCGTCCGATGCTCTCATCGAAGCACGGTTGCAACCGACTGGCGCGGACGGTTTTGCTGGCAACGATGCTGGGCGGGGTAGCCGCGGCGGCCGAGGATTCCGCGGAGCAACACGAGGGATCCATCGAGCAGATCATCGTCACCGCCGAGAAGCGGGAACAACCGCTGCAGGACGTGCCCCTGGCCGTTTCATCGTTTACGTCGGGTGACCTCAGGCGACTGGTGGTCAACGAGACGGTCGACATCGGCAAGTACGTACCCGGGATGCTGTTCTACAAGACGACAGGCGGCAACAATCGCGGCGTCTCGTTCATTCGCGGCATCGGTCAGTGGGACTCCCACCCGGCCAACACGGGTCGGGTGGCGATGTATATCGACGGCATCTATCTCGGCAACCAGACCGGCATGGCCGGCACCCTGCATGACATCGAGCGTGTGGAAGTGCTGCGCGGGCCGCAGGGAACGCTGTACGGACGCAACACCATCGGCGGCGCCATCAATGTCATCAGCAGAAAACCCTCCGTCGAACCGGGTTCATCCATCGAGGTTCGCGGCGGGGAGCACGGCTACTTCGAGGCCCGCGGGCACCTCAACGGACCGATTGCCGGCGAGGCGCTGGCCGGACGGCTGGTCTTGCAGCGCGCGGTCCGGGACGGCCTGGTCGACAACGATTTCGCGGCGGGCCGGGACGCGGAAGATCTGGACCGGTGGTCGATGCGCGCGGCACTGCGCATGCAGCCGCCCGGCTCGGGACTGGTGGTGGACTACGTTTTCGAGCACAGCGAATTCGACGAGGGCGATTCGGCCGACCGTATCGGCGCCGTACTGAACAGGGGCTGGGTGCGTCTCGGACGCCTGCCGCGCACGGTCGAACTCGGGCCGAGCCGGCCGGGCGACCCGTTCTTCAACAGCGGCCGCGCGCCGGACGGCAGCCGCTTCGGCGCCGACATGACGGTCGATTTCCACGCGCTCACCGCCGGTTGGGATGTCGCGCCGAACCTCGAATTGAAATCCATCACCGGCTGGCGCGACATGGAACTGCGCAACATGAACGATGTCGACGGCACCGACGCGCTGGCGTTCTCGGCAGGCAGCGTGGTGACGCACGAACAGATCTACCAGGAACTCCAGGCCATAGGGACGGCATTCGAAGAGGCCGTGGAGTACGTTGCGGGAGGCACTTTCTTCAACGAGAAGTTCGAAACCGCGCAGAACAACTTCTTTCTGGGCAGGCCGGTCAACCTCGGCCGCCAGGTCGATGGGGACAACGATGCCTGGGGTGTCTATGGGCAGGCGAGCCTGCATGTGTCGTCGAGGCTTGCGCTGACCGCCGGCGGCCGCTACACCGAAGAGACGAAAAAGCAGTTCGTCGAACTGTTCTCCAACGGAGACTCCGCCGACTTCGAGGCGGACTTCGACAACTTCTCGCCCATGTTCCGCGCCAACTGGGACTTGAGCGACAGCGTAATGGCGTACGCGGGCTGGTCCAGGGGCTACCAGGCCGGCGGCTTTCCGGCCCGGCCGCCGGCAACCAGCCGGGCATTCCTGGTGCCGTACGATGAAGAGATCCTGAGCGCATGGGATGCGGGCATCAAGGCGCAGTTCTTCGCAAACCGGGTGCAACTCAACGTTGCCGGCTATAACTACGACTACAAGGACCAGCAGATCAGCAACTACATCGCGGAGGCCAACGGCTTCACGATCGACAACGCGGGGAAGTCCCGCATACGCGGCATCGAAGCCGAAATGCGGGCGTCGCCCACCGCCGACCTGGATTTGATGGTGAACGCCGCCTGGAACAACGGCAAGTTCCAGGAGTACACGCAGACCGACCCGGCCACCGGCCGGGATGTCGATGTCTCCGAAGAGCGCGTGCACCTCCGCTCGCCGCGCCGCATGGTCTCCGGCAGCGCGCGCTACAGTTTTCCAGCGATCGGCGCGGGCGAAATCTCGGCGACGCTGAATTTTCGCTACATCGGTGCCCAGTACAGCAACGTCAATCCGAACGCCCCGGCCATCCGCTCCTATTCACCCAACTCCTACACGCTGTGGGACCTTCGGGTGCAACTCGACGATGCCTTTGGCCGCGAAGGCGCCTGGTTCGCCTTCGTGGGTCAGAACGTCACCGACAAGGAATACATCGATTTCGGCATTGACCTGACCACGCTGGGCTGGACCACCGCGCGCTGGGGCCTGCCCAGGCTGGTCTGGGCCGAGTTCGGCATGCGTTTCGGGCAGGCACGCTGAAAACGCAACTCGGGCCGATTCCTCGTCTATACTTCGTTGCTGACCGCCTGACCGGAGGGCAGGGGTCGCTCGTTCCGAGCTTGCGTGGCGTTAAAAGGAGGAAGCACCAATGTCAGAATCCGATGGGCGGGTTGGAGACAGTGGAGAACAGCCGCGCTGGCGCGGCATCCTGCAATTGGCGATTATCGTGGCGGCGATTGTGGCGGCGATCTTCTTCGCCCGCGCACCCAGCCGCGAATTCCTCGAGATCGACCCCGAACTGGCCGACGCTCGAGTAGAGCCCACGGCCGCCGTCATCGAGCCGGTTGCCACCCGCGCATCCCACAAGGTGGTGCTGACCGGCACGGTAACCACGCTCGGCAACGTGACGGTGATTCCGGAGGTTTCCGGCGAAGTGGTCTGGGTGTCGGAGAATTTCCGCAGCGGAGGCGAGTTCCGGGCCGACGAGACACTGGCAAGAGTCGATGCGCGGGAAATCGAGTTGATCCTCGCGAACGCGAAGCTCGGACTCGTCGCCGCCCGGGAAAACCTCAGGCAGAAACGGGACGAGGCAGCGCGGGCCGCACAATTCATGGCGAAATACCCGACCCGCGACGCGCAGTCATTCCTCGGCACGGAGGGATTCCTCGGCACGGAGGGAACGATCGAGAAGGCGGAAGCCCTGGTGGAGATGGCCAAGAACAAGATTGCGCTGGCCGAGATCTCGCTGGAGGAGACGAGAATCCACATGCCTTTCGACGGCTACGTGCGTACCACCCTGCTGTCTCCCGGGCAGGTGGTGGAGCGGGTGGTATCCCCTGTCGGCACGGTCTATGCGAAGCACCAGTTGCGGGTGCGCGCCCGGATTTCCGCCTTCGACCTGAATTCGCTGCAGCCGGTTATCGGCCGCAGGGCCGTCGCGGTGGCCGACGGCCGGGCTTACGAGACGGTGGTCGAACGGGTGTCCAAGGAAGTCGATATCGAGACGCGCCTGGGGAGCCTGTACCTCGAGGTGCTCGACCAGGAGACCGCGCCGATGCTGCCGCCGCCCGGCACCTTCGCGGACGTGACGGTGGAAGGGCCCATGCAGGACGATGTGTTCGTGCTGCCCGAATCGGCGCTGCAGATCGGCGGCAGCGTCTGGCTGGTCGACGGCGGCAGGCTCACCGCCTACACGCCGGCCTCGGTAGGCTACAGCGACGGGGGCTGGCTGGTCCGCGCATTCGACACCCGTGACGGTATCGTGGTGGGCCGGGTCCCGGGAGCGCGTGAAGGCCTGGGCGTCAACGCCGTGGCCGCCGGAACGGGGCAGTAGGCGCCCGGCAGCCGCCATAACGCACAGGCAGGGAGTCCGCCATGGCTGAATCTGCAACCATCGAAGTTCCGGATGCGGGCAGCGATCGGGGCGTCATCGCCTACTTCGCCCGCAATCCCGTCGCCGCCAACGTACTCCTGTTCCTGCTCTTCGTCGGCGGGCTGATCGCCTCCGACCTGATCACCCTGGAGACCTTCCCCGAATACGACCCGCGCATCATCCGCGTCGAAGTGCCCTACCCGGCCGCGACCCCCGCGGAGGTGGAGGAAGACATCGTCAAGCGCATCGAGGAAAGCCTGGTGGGCACCATCGGCGTCGCCCGCACGATATCCAGTTCCCGGGAGGAACTGGCCGTCGTCGATGTGGAGATGGAACCCTTCGCCGACGACATCGACACCCTCAATTTCGTGCGCACGGCAATCGATCGCATCGAGGATTTTCCGCGCTACAACGCCGACGAGCCGGAAGTCAGCAAGCTGGAGGTCAGCCGCAACGTGCTGACCGTGGCGGTGAGTTCCGGCGCGCTGGATCCCTACGCGCTGCGCGGCGCCGCGGAGTCGCTGCGCGACCGGCTGCTGCTCTTGCCGAACATAGCGATCGTCGAACTGTTCGGAACGAAAGACCAGGAGATTCAGATCGAACTCAGCGAGGAGACGCTGCGTCAATACGGCATTACCCTGGACAACGTCGTCAGCGTCATCCGGCGCACCTCGGTGAACGTCACCGGCGGCGAACTGCGCACCGGGTCCGGGGACATCATCATGAGCACGCTGGCCAAGCGCGAATACGCCGACCAGTTCGCCGACGTGGTGGTCGTTGCGCGCCCCGACGGATCGCTGGTCCATCTCGGCGAAATCGCCGAACTCAGCGACAGCCTGCTGGAGCACGACACCATCACCACCGTCAACGGAATCCCCACCGTTTTTCTCCAGGTCAAGGTCTCCTCCGACAGCTCGCCCCAGGAAGCGAGCGCCCAGGTGCGCGATTACCTGGCGGGCTACCAGGCGCCCGAAACCGTCGGGGTGGCCGTCTGGGAAGACGAGACCTGGGCGGTGGAAGACCGCATGTACCTGATCATCAAGAACGGGATATTCGGCCTGATCCTCGTGTTCGCCGCTCTCCTGCTGCTGTTCGACCTGCGCATCGCCACCTGGGTGGCGCTGGGCGTTCCGGTGGTGTTCGTCGCCTCGCTGATCGTCTTTCCTTTCTTCGGCCTTACCCTGAACGTCATCACCCTGTTCGCGTTCTTCATTCTCATCGGCATCGTCGTCGACGACTCCATCGTGGTCGGCGAGAACATCGCCACGAGCATCGACCGCGGCGGAGCCGGCGCCGAAGCCGCCATCGCCGGTTGCCGGGAAGTCATCGCCCCGATCGCGGTCGGCGCCTTCACCACCATGGCGGCGTTCGCCGCGCTGTTGCCCCTCGACGGTTTGATCGGCCAGATGTTTGCCGTGATCCCGATCGTGGTCGTCGTCGTGCTGCTCCTTTCCCTGTTCGAGGCGGCAATGGTCCTGCCCGGCCACCTGGCCAAGCCCGGCCGCTGGAGCCGCTGGCCCCTGTCGGCCGTGCAGCAGCGCTGTCACGCCGCCTTCCAGGCGATGATGGAAGCCCGGATCGTTCCCCTGATCTCCTGGTCGGTACGGCGCCTGCAGTGGCCGCCGGTCATCGTTTTCGGCAGCGTTCTCGTTGCCGCGGGCCTTTTGGTGTCCGGCGTCGTCCATTTCGACCCGAGCCTGCGCGTGGTGGACGAGAAGAACGTTCAGGTCGACCTGGTGCTGCCGCAGGACGCACGGCCCGAGGACCTGCAGGCCGCCACCGACTACGCGGTGGCAGCGGCGGAGCGCGTGAACGCCGGGCTCGGCGGCCGTAACATCGATGCGACGGCCGTGGCGATCGGCCATCACTTCCCCCTGGAGTCCTATCGCGGGGCGGACGCAGCCCCGTACCGCGGCAACCTGGCATCGGTGCAGCTCCGGCTCAATCCGCCCGACGTGCGGGGCGTGACCATCGAAGAACTGCAGCACCGGTGGCGCGTTCGGCTGGCCGGCATACCCGGCGTCGAGTCGTTGAGTTTCCCCACCCGGCAGACGCAGACAACCAATGCGCTGTCGTACGCGCTGATTCATCCGGACCCTGGCGTTCTCGCCGATGCCGCCGGGGAACTGCGCGAGGCGCTCGCCCGGCTGGACGGCGTCGGCCGGGTCAGCGACTCGATCGAGCGGGGCAAACGCCGTTTCGACGTGCGCCTGAACGATGCCGGTCACGCCGCCGGCCTGACCCCGGCATCGGTGGCCACCCAGTTGCGCAACGGCTTCTACGGCGCCGAGGCGCAACGCATCCAGCGGGGCCGGGAAGAGGTGCTGGTGATGGTGCGGTATCCGGAGAACCGGCGCACCAGCTACGCGGAATTGCTGAACGAGCGCATCAGCCTGCCGGCCAGCCGGGAGCAGGTGCCGCTGTACACGGTGGCCGAGATCACCGAAACCCGCAGCATCGCGAACCGCCTGCGCATAGACGGCCGCAGCGCGGCGGTGGTCACCGCCGACTACGACGGCGCCCGGCTTTTTCCCGGTGACCTGGCCGAAAGCGTTGAGGAGCGGATTCTCCCGGGCCTGGAGAGCCGCTATCCGGAGATACAGGTACGCTCGCACGGGGTGAACCGGGACATGGAGCGCATCGCCGACATCCTGGCGCTGTCGATACCCGTGGCACTCCTGGTCATGTATTGCCTGATCGCCTCCTTCCTGCGCAGCTTCGTGCAGCCGCTCCTGGCTTTGGCAGGCATTCCCATGGCATTCGTGGGCGCGGTCGTGGGCCACCTTGTGCTGGGCTACGAGTTCAGCACCACCTCGATTTTCGGCCTGATCGCCGTCTCCGGCGTGATCGTCAATGACACCATTCTCCTGATGTACCGGTACAACCAGATGGTGCGGGATTCGGACATCCCCGAGATTGCGGCCATTTCCGCGGCCACCCGGCAGCGCGCCCGGGCGATCCTGCTCACCAGCGTGACCACGCTGCTCGGCCTTCTGCCGATCCTGTTCAGTGGCGACGAGGCCATCCGGTTCCTGATTCCGCTGGTGGTGAGCATCGCCTTCGGCCTGGTGTTCGCGGGTATCGGGCTACTGTTCTTCCTGCCATCGGTCATCATGATGGTGGAACTGGCCAAGGGCCGTCTCAGCCGCCGGCGGTTCACAGGCTGACGTTTCCGCGGTCCTGCGAAGTCCCGAAAGCGAGCGATGAGCGAAACGAACCATCCCAGCGCCACCGGGAAAGGGTCGTCCTCGGTGCTCGAGTACTTCGCGCACAACCGGATCGCCGTCTACCTGATCACCTTCCTGCTGCTCGCGCTCGGCTTCGTCGCGATCTTCAACAGCACCATCGAACGCTATCCGGAACTCGACCTCAGAACCATCGCGGTGAACGTGCCTTACGACGGCGCCACGCCCAGGGAAGTGGAAGAGGACATCACCCTGCGCATCGAGGAGAGCATCGCCGGCCTCGATGGCGTGGACAGGATCACCTCCAACGCCTGGGAGGGCCGGGCCGAGGTTCTCATCGAGCTGAAGCAGTGGGTCGACTCCGTCTCCAGGCTCGAGACGGTGCGAACCGCCGTCGAGCGGATCGAGGACTTTCCCCCCTTGAACGCCGACCCGCCGGAAGTGGTCCGCAAGGAGATCGTCCGGGAGGTCGTGTCGCTGGCCGTGACATCACCCACGGCCGGCGAGGACCAACTGCGCCGCACCGCGGAAGACCTGCGTGAACGCCTCCTGCTGCTGTCCAACGTGGGCATCGTCGAACTGGTGGGCGCCAGGGATCGGGAAATCCAGATCGATCTCGACGAGTCGAAACTGCGCCAGCATCACCTGATCATCGACGAAGTGGTGGGCATGGTCCGCATGGCGTCGGTGAACCTCACCGGAGGCAGCGTCCGCACGGAATCCGGGACCATCGTCATGAGCACGATGGACAAACGGTTGCGGGGGGACCAGTTCCGGGACATCGTGATTCTCAGCCGGCCCGACGGCGCCATCGTCAGGCTCGGCGACATCGGAACCGTCCGCGACGGCTTTATCGACGATCCGCTGATCAATACCGTCAACGGTGTGCCGGCGGTATTCGTTCACGTTCAGGCGCCGCCGCGTGCCGACCCCGACGATGTCATCGCCGAAGTCGAGCGGTTCCTGCCCACCTATCAGGCCCCGCCCGGCACCTCGGTCGAGCTCTGGCTCGACGAGACCTACAAGATCAAGAAGCCGCTGCAGTCGGTCGCAAACAACGGCATGATCAGCGCGGCCCTGGTCTTCATCCTGCTGATCCTGCTGTTCGACCTGCGCGTCGGGCTCTGGATCGGCATCGGCATCCCCACCGCCATCATCGGTTCGTTCATTCTCCTGTACCTGCTCGGCATATCGATTAGCTGGTTCATCGTCTGGGGCATCGCCATGATCATTGGCATCGTGGTGGACGATGCCATCGTCGTCGGGGAGAACATCGCCCGCCTGCGCGCGCAGGGCGTCCCCGCCCGGGAAGCCTCCATCCGGGGCGCCCGGGAAGTCATGGCGCCCGTTCTGGCCGGCGTGCTGACGACGATGGTGGCGTTCTCCGTGCTGCTGCCGCTGGACGGCAACCTGGGCCAGATGTTCAGCTACACCGGCATCGGCGTGCTCGCCGTGCTGCTGCTTTCCCTGGTCGACTGTTTCCTGTTGCTGCCCGCGCATCTTTCCGGGGAGCGCCGGCTCAGCCGCTGGCCCCTGACCCTGATCCAGGCCAGGGCGAGTGGATATTTCCAGGCGTTCATCGACCGCCGGCTGCTGCCCGGCATAGGCTTCGCGGTGCGCCGCCCGTTCGCCGCCATCGCCGCCATCGCCCTGCTCGTTTTCGTCGCCGTCAGCCTCTTCACCGGCAACGTCGTGCGCTATAACGCCGCGGACAACCGGCTCGACGAACAGAAGCTGCAGGCCGACCTGACCATGGCCGCCGGTTCCACGTTCAACGATACCGTTCGCGCCACCGGGCAGATCGTCCAGGCAGCCTGGGCGGCCAATCGGGAAGCGGGAGGGACCGGGTTCAACGCCATCAACGTGATCGTCGGCCAGCACAAGGCCGTCGAAACCATGCTGGGCGCCGAGATTCCCGACCCGGCGCCCCACCTCGCTTCCGTTCAGTTGCGCCTCAACCTGCCGCCGGAGCGGACCGTTACCACCGAGGAGATCAAGCAACTCTGGGTCGACAACATCGGGGTCGTGCGCGGATCGGACAAGCTGGCCTTTCCCACCACCCGCACGGCCACCGCCTCCAGCCTCGGCTACGCGCTCTTGCACCCCGATGCCGATACCGTGGTCGCGGCGGCCGGCGAACTGAAGGAACGGCTGAAGAACCATCCCTTCGTCTACCAGATCGACGACACGCTCGAGCTGGGCAATGTCCGCTATGAGGTGCACCTGACCGATGCCGGGCGCGCCTCCGGGCTGACCGCCGTTTCGCTGGCGAGGCAACTGCGCAACCGCTTCTATGGCGCGGAAGTGGACCAGGTGGTGCGCCACAAGGAAGAAATCGACGTGATGGCCCGCTATCCGCTGGAGCGGCGGGTGAGCACCAGCGATCTCCACGACGAACTCATGGGCCTGCCCAACGGCGATGTGGCGGCCTTCTCCAGTATTGCCAAGGTCGTCCAGACCCAGGACCTCAAGCAGCGCCAGCGCATCGACGGCCTGCCGGCGGCGTCCGTGAACGCCTTCTACAACGTGGCGATGACCAGTTCCCGGGAACTCGGCGGGCTCATCGAGGGAATCTGGCTTGAAGAACTCAGGCAGAAATACCCGGAACTCCGAATACTGCCAGACGGTTCCAGGCGCGATACCGCCAAGGTCGGGAGAAGCCTCGGCATCTACTTCCCGGCGGCCGTCCTTCTGATGTTCGCACTGGTGGCCATCCAGTTGCGCAGCATCCTGCAGCCGTTCTACGTACTGCTTGGCATCCCGCTGGCATTCGCCGGCGCCATCTACCTGCACTGGGTACTCGGCTACGACCTGACGCTCTCTTCGGTGTTCGGGCTGATCGCGGTTACGGGGGTAGTCATCAACGACTCGCTGGTGCTGCTCGACCGGTACAACCGGATTCGGCGGCATGAACCTCGACTGTCCGTGAGCGAGGCGGTCATGCGGGCAGCGGAGCTTCGCGCCCGGCCGATCGTGCTGACCACGGTGACCACCGTCGTCGGCCTCTCGCCCCTGCTCTACGACAAGTCCGAGATACTGAGGTTTCTCATTCCCCTGGTCGTGAGCCTCGCCGGCGGGCTGATCTTCGCGAGTATCGGCATCCTGGTCCTGCTGCCCGCCATCATGGTGCTGGTCGAAAGGCTGCGATCCATGCTTCCGGAAAGGGCCGGCCAGCCCGCAAGCGCGGCCTCTCCATGAAAAAGATGATCGCCTGGTTCGCCACCAATCACGTGGCGGCGAATCTGGTGATGGGATTTGCGGTTTTTGCGGGCCTGGCCTCGCTGAGCCGCATTCCCGTCAAGCTGTACCCCGATGTCGACCTGCCCCTGATCGTCGTTACGGTGCCTTACCTCGGGGCCGCCCCCGAGGAGGTGGAATCGGGCGTCTGCATGCGCATCGAGGAAAGCCTGGAAGGCATCGCCGGCATCCGCGAAGTGCGCTCCATCTCCTCGGAAGGGCAGTGCACGGTACAGGTGGAACTGTTCTACGACACCGACCGCATGCGGGTCCTCGGCGAGGTCGAGAACCAGGTCAACGCTATCGAGACCTTTCCCGAGGAGTCCGAGCGGCCCATCATCCAGGCGGCCACCTCCAGCAACGTGGTGATCGAGGTCGCCGTCACCGGGCCCACGGACGAACGCACGCTCAAGGAAATGGGCCGCCGGGTGCGCGACGACATCCTCGCGCTGCCGGGCATCACCCAGGTCATGATCGTCAACGAGCGGCCCTACGAAATCTCCGTCGAGGTCTCCGAAGCATCCCTGTCGCGCAACAACCTGACCTTCGACGACGTGGCGGAGGCGCTGCGCCAACGCTCCCTGGACCTGCCCGGCGGTTCGGTGAAAACCGACCAGGGCGAGATCGTGCTGCGCACCGCGGGGCAGGCCTACTGGGGGCACGAACTCGAAAGGCTGGTCGTCACCACGAAGAGCGACGGCACCCGGGTCATCCTGGCTGACGTGGCGCAGGTCGTCGACGGTTTCGAAGACACCGGGCAGAGCCTGGCGTTCGACGGCAAGCCCGCAGCGCTCGTGCACGTGTTCCGGGTCGGCAACCAGGACATTCGGCAAGTGGCCGGGACGGTCCGGCGCTTCGTGGCAGACGCCGCATCCGAATATCCGGCGGGCGTCGAACTGACAGTGTGGCGGGATACTTCCGTTACCCTGTCTTTCCGCCCGCAAGCCCTCGTGGACAGCGGTATCCAGGGGCTCCTGTTCGTGCTGATCCTGCTGGCGCTGTTCCTGCGGCCGCACCTGGCGCTGTGGGTGACCGCCGGGATTCCCATCGCGTTCCTCGGCGCTATTTTCCTCATCTACTGGTTCGGCTTCTCCATAGACGCCCTGTCCGTCATGGGTTTCATCCTGGCGCTCGGCATGCTCGTCGACGATGCGGTGGTGGTCGGCGAGAACGTCTATTCGGTCCAGGAGCGGGGCGGCGGCAAACTCGCAGGCGCCATCAAGGGCGCCCAGGACGTGCTGGTGCCCGTCACCTTCGGCGTGATCACGACGACGGTCGCCTTCCTGCCACTGCTGTTCGCCGTGGGCAGCGTCGGCCTGGCCTACGGGTTCATGGCCGTGGTGGTCATCTGCTGCCTGGTGTTCTCCCTCATCGAGTGCCAGATGGTGCTGCCGGCGCACCTCGGTCACGGCAGCGGCCGCATGCCGTTCGGCGACTTCGGCCTGACGCTGCTCGCGACCGGGATCATCGCGGCGCTCGTGGTCACCCCGGATGCGCGCAGCGGCGGCGCGCTGGCCGTCGTCGTCTTCGCAGCCGTGTGCGCCGCTCACATTTCCGGCCTGCTGAGCAAGGCCGCGGCCGGATTCACCCGGGTTCAGGTGCTGTTCGAATCCGGCCTGCGCTGGTTGATCGGTGCCCCGTTTCGCCGGCTCGCCGGCATAGCCTTCCGGCAGCGATACGTGACCCTGGCGGTCTCCGTCGGCATCCTGGCATCGGCCCTTGCCCTGGTGGTCGGCGGCCATCTGCCGTTTTCCATCAGAACGCCGCAGACGGGCGACAGCGTGGCGGCCAAGCTGACGATGCCCATGGGCGTCTCCGAGCGGGCCATGGAGCAGGCGCTCGGCCAGTTGTCCGGAGCGGCGGACGAGATTCGCCGGCAACTCGAAGAGAGCACCGAAGAACCGGTCGTTCTGCACGTTCTCGAAGCCAAGGGGGGGCAGTTCGCAGCGGCGACGGGCATAAGCTACCAGGTTGACGATGTCGGGCGGCACCTCGGCGAAGTCACCATGCAATTGACGCCCGGCGAGACGCGCACGATCACCACCAATGAGGTCGCTGCCCTATGGCGCGACGCGGTCGGCCCCATCGCCGATGCGGTGGAACTCGCCTTCGTTACCGACCGGATTCCGGGCGCCCCGGAGATCGACATACGCATCGGCGGCACCGAGTGGGACGAGATGCGCGCCGTTGCGGCGGCAATCCGCGGCCAATTGGGGGAGTTTCCCGGCGTCTACGAAATCGCCGACTCCCTGAACACCGGCAAGCCGGAAATCAGGCTGTCGGTTACGCCCGCCGGGGAGGCGCTGGGCATTACGCTTGCCGACCTGGGGCGCCAGGTGCGCCAGGCGTTCTACGGCGAGGAAGCGCAGCGCATCCAGCGCGGCCGGGACGACATTCGCATCATGGTGCGCTACACGGAGCAGGAGCGCCGTTCCCTTGAGTCGCTCTATGGGCTGCGCATCCGCACGCCGGACGGCGGCGAAGTGCCGTTCGCGATCGTGGCCGAAGTGGATGCCGGTCGCGGTTTCCCGGAGATCGAGCGAACCAACGGTACGCGGTTCGCCTGGGTGACGGCCGATGTGGACCCCGCGGTGACTTCAGCCGCCGCCGTGCTCGCGGAACTCGATTCCGGGTTCCTGCAGCGCACGGTCGCCCCGTACCCGGACGTTTCCTACTGGTTCAAGAGCGCCGAGGAGCAGACGGAACTCACCGATACCCTGGGACCCCTGTTCCTGTTCGTGCTGCTGGCCATCTACGCACTGCTCGCCATGCCGCTCGGCTCCTATACACAGCCGCTGATCATCATGTCCGTTCTGCCCTTCGCCCTGGTCGGCGCAGTGTGGGGGCACGCCCTGATGAAATCGTTCGGCATCATCCACGGCCTGTCGGTCTCGTCCCTGTTCGGCGTCGTGGCCGCATCGGGGGTGGTCGTCAACTCCACGCTGGTGCTGATCCACGGGGTGAACCGTTTCCAGGCCGGGGGCGATACGCTCTTCGATGCCCTGCTGAACTCGGTGATCACCCGCTTCCGCCCCATCCTGATCACCACCGCCACCACGTTCGCCGGCCTGACGCCGCTGATGCTCAACGACAGTACCCAGGCGCAGCTTCTCGTCCCCATGGCCGTATCGCTGGCCTTCGGCATACTCATCTCCGCACCGGCCGCCCTGTTGCTGGTACCGGCCTTCTGGTTGGTGCTCGATGACATCGGCTCCGGGGCCAGGCGGGTTTCGAGCCTGGTGGGCGGCGTCATCGGCGGCGCGCCGAGGCTCGTCACCTGGATGTCGCGCCATCCCTATGTGGCGGAGAGCCTGCGCAGCCGGGAGTTCAGGGACCTGGAACTCCCGGCCGATCTCGACCTCGATCCCGAAACCGCCAGGGTCGCCCAACAGGGCCTGGTACGCCTTTACTACGAAAAGGAATTCGATGCCGATGCCATGCGCGACGAGTTCAACGAGATTGCCGCCAGAACCCGGTCAAGCGACGCCCTCGTCGGCGAGGCCCGCACCTGGGCCGAACAGCGCACCATCCAGCTCGGCGTGCACATGGCTCGTGGCGCGATGGCGCCCGTCGATGCGGCAAGACCGATGTCGACCATCCTGGACACCTGCCTGGCCGCACTGCTGGCCGCCGCGAAGCGCGAGTTCGCGAACGACCATGGCAAGATCCCCAACAGCCGCACCGCCCTGATCGCACTCGGCGCGGCCGCCCGCCGCGAACTGGCGACGGGGGCGCCGCTCGAGCTCCTGTTCGTCTACGACCACGATCCGGTGCCCGCGGGCGCCATCGGCGAGACGCCGGAAGCCTGGCACGAACAACTGCTGCAACGCCTCATGGTGCTCGTTCGCAGCCTCTCACCCGAAGGCATGCTGTTCGAGCCCACGCGCCCCCATGCGTTGAAGGACGCCAACGGCAGTGCGCCCGCCTGTTCGATGGCACGGCTCAGGGAGTACCTGGACGACGGTACGGCCCCCGTCGACCTGCGCATGCTCACCCACGCCCGGGTGATCACCGCCGACCAGGGCCTCGCCGGCGAGTTCAACGACCTGCGGCGTTCCGTGCTCTCGCGCACACGGGAACTGGGCCCCGTCGTCCGCGAGATCGCGGACATCCGGCGGCAGGCCTCACAGCATCATGACGCCGAGGATATCTGGGCCATCGGCACGTTTCGCGGCGGGCTCGGCGACGTCGCGCTGGCCGCGGAATACCTGCAACTCGCCGGCGCCGCCCCCGCCGCGGGTGTCAACGCCCTGCACGAAACTTTCGACGCCGCAGCCAACCGGCAATTGCTGGAAGCCGATGACGCCCGTGAACTGAGCGAGGCCGCCGCCCTGTGGCAGAACCTCGACGGCTTCTTCCGCATGACCTGCGGCGGCTCCTTCGACCCCAAGGCGACCACCCCGGAACAGAAGCAGCAGATCGCCGCCCTGGCCGGAACCGACAACTTCGACAACCTGCTGCGCATCATCTCCGACACCGCGGTGCGCACCTCCGTACACCTCCACGAACTGCTCATACGCACAATCAGGGTCTGAGCAACCGCAGACGCGGTAGTTTCCGACGAGGCGCTGACACGCAACGAGCAGTCAGTTGTCGATGCGAGTATCGGACCCGGCGCGCCGGAACGAGGACGCGCAAGGAACAGAATCCCGCTGGGAGAGAGTAGGTGTGCGGTGCGGGTATC
>JAPPHD010000020.1 GCA_028821125.1 Gammaproteobacteria bacterium | reverse complement strand
GTTGAAGGAACAACACCTGATTTCGGGAAAGAGTTTGCATGCGGGGCTTCCCTTTAGGCGCGTTAAGCTCGTCCGAAAACCTTGCGTCAGGCAGGATGATGTGGCCGTGCGCCGAAAGGGAAGCCCCGCATGCAAACTCGCTGTCCGGTGTTGGAGGTTGTTCCACGCAAGTCCACTTTGGACGATTGATTCTCTCGACCGGCCCGCGATCGTTCCTTAGAATGCGCGTCCTTGTCCGGGCGACCGGTTCAGTCGTACAGTGGCCTGCCCGGCAGGTTTTTCGGAGTGTAGCTCAGCTTGGTAGAGCACTACGTTCGGGACGTAGGGGCCGGAGGTTCAAATCCTCTCACTCCGACCAATTTCCTTCGCCCGCAAGGCGCCATGGCCACTGGCCACGGCGCCGTTCGGGGATTCAGCACAGACGGGAAACGGCG
Organism: Gammaproteobacteria bacterium; assembly: GCA_028821125.1. Lineage (GTDB taxonomy): Bacteria > Pseudomonadota > Gammaproteobacteria > Pseudomonadales > Azotimanducaceae > Azophilus. The sequence continues at coordinate 42,484 of JAPPHD010000020.1, read as the reverse complement.
AACCGGGTAACGGCCGCCATGGCGTCCCGATAACGGTTCGCCGGCAACTCCGCGAGGCACTCCAGCGCCAGGCAGCTTTCCTCGATTGCCGCGGCGTGCGTGTACTCCATTGCCCCGCAGGCGTGCACCGCCTTCACCACCTGCTGGAACCGGGCCCGGGAGCGTGAACGCAGGGCTTCGCGTACCAGCGAGGCCTGGCCGGCTGTGCCGTTCGCGAGCGTGTGAATCAGGGGCAGGGTCAGCTTGCCCTCAGTGAGGTCGTTGCCGGCGTTCTTGCCCATGGTGGCGGCATCCCCGGCGTAGTCGAGCCAGTCGTCCACGAGCTGGTAGGCCATGCCGAAGTGCATCCCGAATCGTTGGTGCGCCTCGACCTCGGCGCTGTCGCCGCCGGCTAGTACGGCGCCGGTGTGGGTCGCTGCCTGGAAGAGCAGGGCGGTCTTGAGGCGAATGGCTTCCAGATAGCTGGCTTCGTGCATGTCGAAGTTGCCGATATTGGCGAACTGCATCACTTCGCCCTCGGCGATGCGGTTGGTGGCATCCGCCAGAATCGCCAGGATTTCCATGTCGTTCAGCGACACCATGAGCTGGAAAGCCCGGGAATACAGGAAATCGCCGACGAGAACGGACGGCGCATTGCCCCAGCGGGCATTGGCCGTGGGCCGCCCCCTGCGCAGGTCGGACCGGTCGACCACATCGTCGTGCAACAGGCTCGCGGTGTGCAGGAATTCGATCACTGCCGCCAGCACGACATGGCGGTTGCCGTCGAAGCCGCAGCCGCGGGCGCTGAGCAGGACGAGCAGCGGCCGCAGGCGCTTGCCGCCGCTATCGACGATATGGCGGCCGATTTCCTCGACCAGCGCGACATCGGAGGTAAGCTGTTGCGGAATGAGGCGATTGATGGCGGCGAAGTCATCGCGGACCAGGCCGAACACGTCATCGAGCCCCCCGGCAGGAGCCGCCGTGGCAGCGAAGTTTCGCGGTTGTTCGTAGATTGCGGTAGCCGGCTGCACGCGTTGTAATCCCACAACTTCGATTCTAGAATACGCCGCCCTTCACGGGTCGCCCGGGTTCGGACGTAGCGTTGCGCGGGGCCGACAAGTGACCTGGCCGCGCGCTGGGCGGGCATTGTAATTCAGCGCAATGGATATTGCAGGCCGAGTGTTTCAGGAGTCGAGTCATGTTTGCGGTTTTTTTGAGCGGCGGCAAGCAGCACCGGGTGAACGAAGGTGACGTGCTCAAACTCGAGCGGCTGAAAGCGGAACCGGGCGACGACATCGAATTCGAGAAGGTGCTGCTGGTGGCCGACGGCGACGACGTCAGTGTCGGGCAGCCCTACGTGGAAGGCGGCCGCATCAAGGCACGCGTGCTGGGTCACGACCGGGGAAAGAAGATCCGGGTGATCAAGTTCAAGCGCCGCAAGAACTACCTGCGGCGCCAGGGCCACCGCCAGTGGTATACCGAGGTGCGCATAACCGGCATCATGGCCGCGTGACCGGGCGTGTAGGGAGGCTGATGCATGGCACACAAGAAGGCAGGCGGCAGTACCCGTAACGGGCGGGACTCGCAGTCGAAACGGCTCGGGGTGAAAAAATTCGGCGGCCAGTACGTGCGTGCCGGCAACATCCTGGTTCGGCAGCGCGGCACCCGCTTTCATCCGGGAGAGAACGTGGGCTGCGGGCGCGATCACACGCTGTTCGCCACCCAGGACGGCCACGTCAGGTTCGTGGAAAAGGGCAAGCCGAAGCGCAAGTACATTTCCGTCGTCCCGGCGACATAGCCCATGGCCTTCCCGTAACGGGAAGGTTTTCCAATGCAGTTTATCGACGAAGCGACCGTCACCGTGCACGCCGGCAAGGGCGGTGACGGTTGCCTGAGCTTCCGGCGCGAGAAATTCGTCGCCAGGGGAGGTCCGGACGGCGGCGATGGCGGCGACGGGGGCGATGTCGTTCTGGTGGCCGACGCCGCTCTCAATACACTGGTGGATTTCCGCTATCAGCCCCGCTACCGGGCAGGCAACGGCCAGCCGGGGAGCGGGCGCAACAAGACGGGCGCTCACGGCGAAAACACCGAAATCAGGGTGCCGCTGGGAACTTCGGTGGTCGACGCGGACACCCTGGAATTGCTGGGCGATCTCACCGAACCGGAACAACGCCTGCTCGTTGCCCGGGGCGGGCGTCACGGGCTTGGCAACGCGCGCTTCAAGTCGAGCACCAACCGGGCTCCGAGAAGGACTACACAGGGAACGGCCGGAGACGAGCGGGAACTGTCGCTGCAGTTGAAACTGCTGGCCGACGTGGGCCTGCTCGGCATGCCGAACGCAGGCAAGTCCACCCTGATTGCCGCCGTCTCGGCCGCGCGCCCGAAGATCGCCGACTACCCGTTCACGACGCTGGTTCCGAACCTGGGAGTGGTGCGTGTCGATGACGAGGCAAGCTTCGTGATGGCCGATATTCCCGGCCTGATCGCGGGTGCGGCGGGCGGATCCGGTCTCGGTGCGCAGTTCCTGCGGCACCTGTCGCGGACGCGTCTGTTGCTGCACCTGGTCGACGTGCTGCCGGGAGACGGTTCCGACCCGGTGGCCAATGCCGCCGCCATCGAGGCCGAATTGGCCGCCTACAGCACGGCGCTGGCCAGCCGTCCGATCTGGCTGGTGCCGGCGAAAATCGATCTGATCGATAGCGAATCACTGGACCGGCTGGTGGAGCGTCTGCGCGAGACCTTTCCATCGCGGCGCGTTCTGCCGGTATCCGCACTCACCCACGCCGGTCTCGAATCGTTGAAGAACCGGGTGATGGCGGGGCTCGATGAACTGAATGAACTGGCCGCGGCGGACGATGCGGTACGGGCGCGGGAAAGGGTGTTGAGCGAGCGAATTCACGAAGATGTGCTCACCAATGCGCTGGCCGCGAGGCAATCGTGACACTGACCGAGGCACAGGTCCGGCGGCAGGTGGCGGACGCGAAGCGTTTCGTGGTCAAGATCGGCAGTTCGCTGCTCACCGATCCGGCGTCCGGGCTGGCCCACGCCGCAATCGATGCCTGGTGCAATCAGCTCGTCGAGTTGTCGGCCACGGGCAGGCGGCCGCTGATCGTCTCCTCGGGCGCGGTGGCGGAAGGGGTGGCGCGGCTCGGCTGGCCCGGGCGCCCCGCGGACCTGCCCAGGTTGCAGGCCGCCGCCGCCGTGGGCCAGATGGGGCTGGTGCAGGCCTACGAATCGGCCTTCTCGCGCCACGGCAGGCACACGGCCGTGGTGTTGCTCACCCACGAAGACCTGGCTGACCGGGGGCGTTACCTGAATGCCCGTTCCACCCTGACACACTTGCTTGACCTCGGCGTGATTCCGGTAATCAACGAAAACGATTCCGTGGCCACGGAAGAGATCCGTTTCGGCGACAACGACACCCTGGCGGCGCTGGTGGCAAGCCTCCTTGCCGCGGATCTGCTGGTTGTGCTCACCGATGTGGACGGGCTGCACGAACGGGACCCGCGAAGCAGCCCCGACGCCGGCCGGCTGGCTTACTCGGAAGCCACCGACCCGGGCCTGGATGCCCTCGCTGGAGAGGGGGGTACCCTGGGTCGCGGAGGCATGGTCACGAAAGTACGTGCGGCGCGCATCGCTGCCCGCTCGGGAGCCCATACGGTGATTGCGAACGGCCGCAGGGACGGCGTTCTGACCCGCATCCTCGCCGGAGAGCCGGAGGGAACCCTCCTCGCCGCCACCGTGTTGCCGCTGGTGGCCCGCAAACGCTGGATAGCCGGCCAGTTGAAGCCGAAGGGCGAACTGGTGGTGGATGCCGGCGCCGCCGCGGCCATGCGTGAACGGGGCGTCAGCCTGCTGCCCGTGGGAGTCGTCGCGGTTCGCGGCAAGTTTGTGCGCGGCGACGTCGTTCGCTGCGTCACCGAGGGTGGCCAGGCGGTGGCGCAGGGGCTCGTCAACTATTCAAGCGGGGAAGCGGAGCGCCTGGCTGGGATGGGCACCGATGAGATGGCGGGGATTCTCGACTACGTTGAGGAACCCGAACTGATGCACCGGGACAATCTGGTCATCATTGATTAGTGTCGTGTCACCGGCTACCGGACTTCCACGGAAAAATTCAAGCCTTTGATTTTAAAAGAAATAATATTTGACATACTATCGTCGGTCTCAACAGCGAGTTCGCATGCGGTGCTTCCCTTTCGGCGCACGGCCACATTGTCCAGCGGCACACAAGGTTTTCGGACGAGCTTAACGCGCCGAAAGGGAAGCGCCGCATGCGAACTCTTTCCCGAGATTCGGCGTTGTTCCTTGCACGTCCTCGCCCCGTTGCGTCGGAGCACCGGTCAACTGATCAGAAACTTCTAGAGTGCGGCGATGGCGGCGGAAAGGCGGGATTTGTGCCGGGCGGCCTTGTTCTTGTGCAGGATGCCCCTGGCTGCCATGCGGTCGATGATGGGAATGGCCGCCACCAGGGCGGCGTTGGCCGCTTCGGCGTCGTTTGCATCGATGGCCGCTTGCACCTTTTTGATGTACGTCCGTACCATGGAGCGCCGGCTGGCGTTGTGCCGCCGCCGCTTTTCCGCTTGACGGGCCCGTTTGCGGGCCTGGGCGCTGTTGGCCAATTGGGGCTCCGGGGGCTGAAAGGCGCGCTAATATGCCGTCGAGGATGATGCATGTCAACTGAGCGCCCGCGGGCTTCGCCGGACGCTGCCGCCACCGCCGACGGGCTCACGGACGTCACCGCCAAGGGCGCGGTCGTGTCGTCCATGACGTTGTTGTCACGGCTCTCCGGATTCGCCCGCGATGTGCTGTTGTCGCACTTTCTCGGCGCCGGCGGGGCGGCGGATGCCTTCTTCGTCGCGTTCCGCATTCCCAACTTCTTCCGCAGGCTGTTTGCCGAAGGTGCGTTCAACCAGGCTTTCGTGCCGGTGCTTGCCCGCTACAAGGCGCGCGGGCACGAGGAACTGAAAGAGTTCATTGCGCTGGTGGGAGGCAACCTGGGTCTTGTGCTGGTGCTGTTCGTCGCGGCCGGGATGCTGTTCTCGCATGCGCTGGTGACCGTCTTCGCGCCTGGTTTCTGGAACGACCCGTATCGGTTCGGGCTCGCATCCGACCTGGTTCGCATCACCTTTCCATACCTCGGATTCATTGCCCTGACGGCCTTTGCCGGCGGCATTCTCAACATGCACGACCGCTTCGCGGTACCGGCCTTTACACCGGTGTTGCTGAATGCCTCGCTGGTCGCGGCAATGCTGCTCGCGACCGCTGCGGGCGCGGACATGCCGTTCGCGCTGGCGTGGGGTGTGCTGGCCGCGGGGGCGGTGCAACTCTGTTTCCAGGGGCCGTTCATGGCGCGGCTGCACCTGCTGGCGAGGCCCCGGGTGGGAACGCGCCACGACGGGGTGCGCCAGGTGGGGCGGCTGCTGGTTCCGGCCGTGCTGGCGGCATCGGTGGGGCAGGTGAACTCCCTCATCGACACCGTGCTGGCATCGACACTGGCCACCGGCAGCATCTCCTGGCTGTACTACGCAGACCGCCTGCTCGAACTGCCCATCGGGCTGGTGGCCGTGGCCCTGGGAACCGTGTTGTTGCCGAATCTGTCCCGCCTGGCCGGGCGGGACGATGCCCCGGGGTTTGGCCGGACCGTCGGCTGGGGCGTTCGCATGGGCGTGTTGCTCGGCCTGCCGGCCGCCGTTGCGCTGTTCATCCTGGCATGCCCCCTGATCGCGACCATTTTCCACCATGGAGAAATGACAGTGACGGACGTTGCCATGACGGCGCTGGCCTTGCAGGCGTTCGCACTCGGCGTGCTGCCGCTGGTGCTGGTCAAGGTGCTGGCGCCGGCCTTCTTCGCCCACGAGGACACGCGCACGCCGTTTCGCATCGCGGGGGTTGCGGTGGCGGCCAATGTGGTGCTGAACCTGTCGATGTTTCGCTGGTTCGGGCATGTGGGGCTGGCGCTGGCGACGTCCGTGGCGGCATGGCTGCATTGCTGGCTGCTCTGGCGCGCCGCCGTCGGGCGGGGCTACTTCCCGGTTGACGGCACCCTGGTGGTGTCCGCGGCCCGGGTGCTGGCGGCTGTGGCGTGCATGGGCCTGACCCTGGTGGCCACCGTGCCGAGCGACGCATTCTGGCTGTCTGCCCCGGCGCTTGAACGGGTGGTGTGGCTGTCGGGCGCCGTCTTGCTGGGCGGCTTCGTTTTCGCGGGCGCACTGGGCGTGAGCGGGCTTGGGCTGCGGGACATCCGCCATAGCGTTTGAACGTATAATTGGCCCGGAAGCGGTTTCCCCTGGTCCGTACGATGTCGTGCATCGCAGGCATTGCGATCAAGATTACGAGATGTCGGGCGGATGTCGCCTTGTGGAGGTGATACATCCGACGCAAGCTCTTGGTTCGGTCTTGCGAATCGGGCATGCACCGCGCGGTTTTGCTTCACAGCCTGGAGGCGTCAATTGCGATGAGCAGTGGTCTGGGAAACAGCACGCAAGCTGCCGAAGGGGTGCGACATGCGCGGTAGGTGGTACCTGGTTGCCGGAGCGGTGATCGCGCTGGATCAGCTCACCAAATGGCTGGCCGGCAGCAACCTCGGGCTGGGTGAGCAGGTGCAGATGCTGCCGTTCTTCAGTTGGGTGCTCTGGCACAACGATGGGGCGGCGTTCTCGCTGATGTCGGGCCTGGGCGGCTGGCAGCGCTGGTTCTTCGTGGGGCTGGCGGCGGCCTTTGCGGTGTTCATCGTCTATGAACTGCGCCGGCTTCCGGTTGGAGACTGGCTGCAGGGGCTGGCGTACAGCCTCATTCTAGGGGGAGCGTTGGGCAACATGGTGGATCGCCTGATGACCGGCTACGTGGTCGACTTTGTGCTGCTGCATTGGCGCGAGTACTACTTTCCCGCCTTCAATGTCGCCGATGCGGCCCTGTCCTGCGGCGCGGTGCTGTGGGTGGGATGCATGATCCGCGACAGTCGCGCCGAGCGAGCGCGCGCCGCCTGAGCGCGGTGCGGTCGAGCGATGGGTTCCGAGCTGGAGGTTGATGCCGGCCGTGGCGGTACGGGGTTCAGCCTGATCGAACTGCTGGCGGCGCTGGCCATACTTGCCGTTATCGCGGCGCTGGCGGTTCCGCTCTATACGAGCTATTCCGAACGCGCGTTTCGCGCGGAAGCCCAGGGAGACCTGCTGGCCTGCGCCCTGGGCATGGAGCGTTGGGCGGGCGGCCGCTTCAGCTATGAGAGCGCGGCCGATACCGATGGCGACGGGTCGGGCGATGCAGACTCCGGCCCCATTGCCGCGACGATCTGCGAGGCCCGGTCGGTGAGTCAGGGGCGTTATGCCGTCTCGGTGGACGGCAACGGCGACACGTTCAGGCTCACCGCCCGGCCCGATCCCCGGGGGCCCATGGCGAAGGATGGTTTCCTGGAGCTGGACGACGCCGGAAACCGCGGCTGGGATCGCGACGACGACGGGGTGATCGGTACCGGCGAAGATCGCTGGGAGTAGCGCCGGGAGTCTGCGGGCCTGACCGTCTTCCTACAGGCGATAGGGCGATATTCGCACCGCAACTCGCGTGATGGACGGATAGCGCCTCACGGGTTTGGACGCAACAATCGTGCGACTCCCTGATCAAAGCGTACGCCGCCGTGAACCGAAGATTCCGAATTCCGCGCCGAAAAGCCGCCGCCATGCGCAGGCGGGGCCCGCGGGCCGCACCGCGCAAGAAACGGTCGGCGGGCGTTTCGCTGGTGGAACTGCTCGTCGCGGTGCTCGTTTCGGGCGTGGGCGTGCTCGGGGTGGCCGGCCTGATGGCGCTGAGCCTGCAGGGCAACCGTGCCGCCCTGCTCGGAACGGAAGCGGCGCTCCTGGTCGCAGACATGATGGAACGTATCCGCGTCAACGCCGCCGGCGGTGGCGCGGCTCGCCTCTACGACGGCCTCGCGTTGGGCGATCCACCGCCGCCGCCACCGGATTGCGGTGCGGTCGAATGCACTGCGGAGCAAATCGCGACCTATGACCAGGCGATCTGGAAGTGCCGTCTGGGTCGATTCGCGCAATCCCCGCTGTGCATCGGGCTCGCCGAGGCGGCCGGATTGGGCATCCGCGGCGCAACCCCGGAGGGCGCCGGGCTGCGGGAAGGCGACGGCGCGATCGATGTCGATCCGGCGACCCGTCGTGTGCGGATCCGCGTGCAGTGGCGAGACCGCGGGCAATTGCACGCCCTGGCGGTGCAGAGCCGCATCTGATGGTTGTCGGGCAGCGCTGCGCCAGCCGCGGCTTTTCGCTTGTCGAGCTGATGCTGGCCCTGACGCTGGGAATGATCGTGATCGCCGGAATGGCGCAGCTTTTCAGGGGCACCGGGCAGGGTCATGCCTCACTCGAGCGTATGGCGCGTGCCGGGGAAAGCGGCCGCTATGCCCTTGCGATTCTGGGGCATTCGGCCCGGCATGCCGGGTTTCTCGGCTGTGCGGACGGGTCCGGCCGGCTGGTCAATACGCTCAACGGCGATCTCGATGCGCTCTTCGAACCGAATATCGGCAAGGCGGTGCAGGCGTACGACAACGACGGTGACGGCTCGGCCGCCGCCTATGCCGCCGCCGCGGGTATCGATCCTGGCCGGATCGTTTCCGGTACCGACATGCTCACGTTTCGCCGCCTGGAAAGCCCGCTTCTACGCGTTTCCGCTCCGGTGGATGCGTCCCCGGTCGTCGAACGCACCAACGAGTTCGAGCTGAAAGCCGGCGATTTCCTGCTCATCGGAGATTGCGAGCAATCGTCGCTGTTTCGGCTCACCGGTGTGGTTCCTGGCGACCGCCGCGTGGTGCTTCTCCGCGAACCGGGCACGGAAAGCTACGAAAACGCTTCGGCCAAGGCCCTGTCCGGCATCGCAACGGCTTATGGGCCCGAGGGTCCGGCCGGCGGGGCAACGGTCGGCCGCGTGTTGACCGAAACCTATTTCATCGCCAGGGGGCGGGGCACCGGCAGCCGGGGCGAGCCGTTGAACTCGCTCTGGCGGCGAACCGGCACCGCCGCGTCTGCCGAACTCGTCGAGGGAGTTCACGACCTGCAGGCCAGATTCGGGGTGGATGCCCGGCCGGGCGATGGCGTGGCGGCGGTCAGCCGTTACGTGGGCATAGACGACGTACCGGCAGGCGGAATCGTGCGGTCGGTCGAAGTGCGTGTTGCCGCCGGCGACGGGGCCGCTCCTCGCGCCTTCGGCCAGACGTTCAGTCTGCGGAATGCGGGATGAGTAGACGGCCCGCAAGCCCGGTCCTGCAACGGGGTGTCGCACTGTTCGTCTGTCTGGCGCTGTTGCTGGTGCTCGGGATTGCGGGAGCGTCCGCGGTTCGCACAACGATCCTGGAAGAGCGGATGGTGCGCAACACGGGTGATGCGCTTGTGGCGTTTCAGGCGGCGGAGGCGGCGCTCAGGCAGGGGGAAGCACTGCTTGTCGATAGCCTCGACAGCACCGAGCGCTTCACCGACGAGGGGAACGACGGCTTCTGGACGCCGGCATCGCCCGGCGAACCGGAACGATGGGCCCTCGCCGGAGTGTGGGACCCTGAGGGCGGCCGGAGCAGGGCGGCGACGGGTCACATCGAGGCTGTCGCGGCGCACCCCCGTTTCATTGTCGAGTGGCTGGCAAGCCTGGAGGCAGCGTCCAGCCGGCACCTCGTGGAAGAGTCCACCGTCGACGAGCGGCAGCGCCTGGAGATTTTCAGGGTTACGGGAAGGGGTGTCGGGCGGTCGGGGTCTGTCAGCGCCCTGGTTCAAAGCACGTACGGTGTGCTGCTTTGACGGTTGTCACCAGGGTTGCGGCCTGGGTCTGCGTGAGTCTTCTGCCCTCCAACGGCTCGACCCGAGAGTTCTCTGCGCCCGTCGAGGAGACGGTACAGGTTCGGGCGCACCCCGGCGCCGCGGGAAAGTCGTGGCGGCGGGTGACCATCGCCGCCCTTCCGGATGGGCTCGGATACGCGGCACACAGCATTCCGGATGGGGGCGACGGCAGCGAATCGCGAAACGAGCTGTGGCGGTTCACCGACACCCATCTCGGCCAGGCCCAGGGTCGGGTGCGCATCGCATTGAGCAACGCGCAAGACAGCCGGGGCGAGGGGGAGTGGGCCGCAATCTTCGGGGGCGGGCACGGTCTGGTGGCGGGCGGGGCGAGGCTGTTCGTGGTGTTCATCGACCGGGGCGTCGACGGCTGGGACACCGGAGACTTCGTCAGCATAACGACAGGTGTCCGGGCCCCGGTGGATGACACTGAAACGCCCGCGTCCAACGGGCTGGGCGAACCGGCCCTGGTCGATACCGATCTCGACGGCTCGGCCGACCTGGCCTATGCCGGCGACCTGCTGGGAAACCTGTACCGTTTCGACATCTCCGGCAGCGATCCATCGTCGTGGCGGGCGGTGCGGCTCTTCCAGGCGGGGTATGGCGGCCCCCCGTCCGTGCGGCAACCGATTGCCGAGCGGCCGTTCGTTGTCAGGCACCCCGGGCAGGGTGGATTTCTGGTGGTGTTCGGGACGGGACGTGGCCCGCCGGCAGAGGACCCGGCCGGCACGGACATCCAGTCGATCTACGGCATCTGGGACCCGGGCGGCCCCGATCCGGCCACGGCCGGTCCCCGCGCCAAGGGTGAGCGCCTGGTCGGCAGGTCGCTGGTGAACCTGGTCGACGAGTCTTCCGGGTCGTTCGAGACGCGCCGCGTACTGACAGGCGAACCTGTCCGCTATGCGAGGGATGCTCCCGGCCGCAGGGGCGTGTACGGCTGGTACATCGATCTGGACATGCCGCGTGCGAGGCAAACTTTGCAGGGCAATCCGAACCCGGACCGGTGTGGCGGAGCACCGCCTGATGCACAGTACCCGGGCGAGCGGGTGGCAGGCCGCCCGATCCCACGTGGAAACTTGCTGTTCATGGCTACCGTCATTCCCCGGGATACGCCGCACTGTGCCGCCGCTCCACCCGGGTCGGTACTGGCCATCGACATGGTCACCGGCGGCAGTGCCGGGACGGCGGTGCTCGACCTGAACGACGACGGGCACATCGGCCGGGATGACCTGGTTCCTTTTGACGGGGGAACCGCGGCTTCCGGCATCGTTCTGGACGGCACCGCCTTTTCGGGTGTCCCATGCGAACCGGAGCTGGTTTCCGGCAGGGACGGCTCGGCGATTCTTGTCGTGGGCGAAGGCGGCGACGCGCTGTCGCTGTCCATCGGGAGTGCCGGCAAGCCCAGGACGGGGCGGCTGTCCTGGCGTGAAATTCCGGTCGAGGGGCCATGACAGGCCGCGACCTTGCCCACGTTCCGAATTGCGGACATCATGTCGCGCTTCATGGATATCTACCGGAATCTGGAACAGGCCGGCGATACCCGATGCGTTCTGTGCATCGGCAATTTCGACGGCTTACACCGCGGCCACCGGAAACTTCTCGGTGTGGCGCGGTCGATAGCGGATTCAAGCGGCACTCCGCTCGGGGTGATGACCTTCGAACCGCACCCGAGGCGCCTCTTCCGGCCGGATGACCCGCCTTTCCGCATCACCCCGCCGCAGGTTGAAAGGCGCCTCCTCGAATCCCTGGGCGTGGAAGCCCTGTTTTCGCTTCGATTCGACTGGGACTTCGCCAGCCAGTCGGCGGAGGCCTTTATCGCCAACGTGCTTGACGGGGGCATCCGGCCGTCCCACGTAGTGGTGGGCTACGATTTCCGGTTCGGTCAGTTGCGCACGGGTACCGCGGATACGTTGCGCGAGGCGGGCTATCCCGTCACCGTCGTGGAGGAACTGGCCGACCGGGAACACCAGGCGTTTTCCTCGAGCCGCGTTCGCGTCGCGCTTCGGCACGGAGACCTCGACACCGCCAACAGGCTGCTGGGCTGGGATTGGGAAGTGGAGGGCGAGGTCGTGACGGGCAACCGGCGCGGCCATACCCTGGGGTTTCCCACCGCCAACGTCGAACTCGGCGAAACCCTGCATCCGGCCTATGGCGTCTATGCGGCCTGGGCACGGGTTCAGGGGGAGGAAACCTGGCGTCCGGCAGCCACCAACATTGGCATCCGGCCCATGTTCGAACTGCCGGTGGGGCAGGTGGAGGCGCACATTCTCGATTTTGACCGGGACATTTACGGCGAGCCGCTCAGGGTGCGGCCGGTGAGACGGATTCGTGGCGAAGCGCGATACGCAAGCGTCGAAGAACTCATCCGTCAGATGCGCGTCGACTGCAGGATCACCAGGGAAATGCTCGGCGTGGGATAAGCGTCCGCCCCGTACCCGGTTGACGATTCAGTTGCCCGGTTACGCATGGTTGCACGCCTTTCGAAACTGTCGGAAAAAGCGGCCATCAGCCGTCATGTTCTTTTTCCATCTCCCTCAATACCCGTTTCAGGACCTTGCCGTAGTTGTTCTTCGGCAGATCGCCGATGACCCGGTAGATGCGGGGACGCTTGAACCGGGCGATGTTGTCGATACAGAAGCTGTCGAGTGCTGCCGCATCGATCGATTCACGTGTTTGCGGGACGACGTAGGCCACAACGGCTTCTCCCCACTCGCGGTCGGCGCGGCCGATCACCGCCGCTTCAGCGACCCCGGCGTGCTTCAGCAGCACGTCTTCCACTTCCCGGGGATAGATGTTGCTGCCCCCGGAAATGATGACATCCTTCGCGCGGTCCTTGAGCGTGAGGAAGCCTTCTTCATCGAAAGAGCCCATGTCGCCGGTGTGCAGCCAGCCGTCGCGCAGGGTCTGAGCGGTGGCCTGGGGATTACGCCAGTAGCCGCGCATCACCGTCTGCCCGCGCACCAGGATCTCGCCGACTTCGCCTGTACCTACGGAATGCGAGTGGGCGTCCGCCGTACGCACCTCCACGGCGCTCTGGGGCACGCCGACGGAGGCAAGGCGCTCCAGCCAGCGGGGATGGTCGGTCTCGGCGTGCACCCGGGCCGGCAGCGCCGTGATGGTCATCGGCGTCTCACCCTGGCCGTAGAGTTGGGCGAGCTTGGGGCCGAACCGCTCGATGGCGGCGACGGAGTCGGCGGTGTACATGGGCCCGCCGCCGTACAGGATGGTCTTCAGGTTTGCGGTGTCCGCATCCGCGGGATGGTCGAGCAGCCGTTTCACCATGGTCGGCGCGGCGAAGAAGACGAGGTTCGGCCAGGCGCCGATCAGCTCGTAGATCTCGGCGGGGTCGAAGCCGCCGCTCTCCGGAATGACCTGGCAGCTTGCCTGCATGACGTGGGGGAGGGCGTACAGGCCCGAACCGTGGCTCAGCGGCGCCGCGTGCAGGATGGCCGTCCACGGCGACTCCTGGTCCACGTCGGCGAAGTAACACCAGGACATCACCCGCAGGTTGTGGTGGCTGAGCGTTGCGCCCTTGGGCTGGCCCGTCGTCCCGCTGGTGTAGAAGAGCCAGGCGGGCGCTTCAGGAGGTACATCCGCAAGGGGCAGGGGTTCCGCCGCGAGCATTGCCTCGTATTTGCTGGTGCCCACTTCGATGACGTCGCGCAGCGCGCCGCCGCGCAAGCCGGAAAGGCCCGTCGCCAGTGCAGCGGAAGCGAAGCAGGTCCGGGCTTCGCAATCAGAGAGTATGTAGGCGAGTTCGTTGAGATGCAGCTTTGCGTTGACCGGCACGGCGATGAGCCCGGCATGCCAGCAGGCATAGAGAATTTCCAGGTATTCCGGACAGTTGGCCATGACCAGGGCGACCGGCTCTCCGGGCTTGAGTCGCTGGCGCAACGAACCCGCCAGTCTCGCGGTTCGTTCGGCGAGTTCTCCGTAGGTAAGGAGGGTGCCGGCCCCCAGGGCAAGGGCGGGACGTTCGGCGGCGAATCGTCCGGCGCGCGCCAGATGTGCCGCGATGTTCATGGGTTCCTTCCTCGCCCGCTGGCCCGTCCCCAGGTCAGCGTCGATTCTGCTTGCAAGACGGACATTTCGCCAGCGGCAACGAACCGGGCGCGGCCGCGCGCCAGATCGCCCAGGCGCTCGCCGGTATCCCGGGCCACACCGACTCGCTCGGCGCCGCAGCCGCCTTTGAACATCGGCCGTGAACCCAGTTAAGTGATCTCGCACGCGAAGTGTGGTTGATCTCTGGCTGTGGCGGCTTGGCGGTCTGGTATGCTTCTGTTGGTCGAAATGAGCGGTCAGGCGCCGGGGCCGGATCGGATGAGTACCATCGTCAAGGAAATCTACGATGCCTTCCTGAGCGCAGGCGTATCCGAGAAACAGGCGACGGCGGCTGCGCAATTGATTCCCACATCGACCAGCGTGGCCACGAAAGCCGACATTGGCGACGTTCGGGCTGAAATCGCGGACCTTCGTACCGAGTTGCGTACGGAAATCGGCGCCGTACGCGCGGAAATGAAGGGCGTGGAATTGCGCATGACCGTCAAGTTCTACACCGCGCTCGGGGTCGCCGTCGCCGGGGTCAAGGCACTCGATTTCCTCATCGGTTGAACCGGTTTGGAGATTGACTGCTGTCTCGTTCACCGATGGCAGGATGGGATGCATGCCCGGGCGGAGCCCTGAAGCGTTGAAACTCGCAGCCGGTAACGGATTGCTGCACCGCCGCCTGTTCATGAAGCGCGGTGCCGCTGCCCTGGGAGCCGGCTCGCTGGGGCTACTGACCGCATTACCGTCCCGGGCGGCTCCGTCCTGGATGCGCGCGCCGGGCCGGCCCATGACCGGGTACGGCGCCCGTTCAAGTCACGAAGACGCGGTGCAGCGGCTTACCGCGTCGGTACCTGGAACCGACGGGTGCGGCATTTCGCTGACGCCCCTGCAGTCGCTTGAGGGCACGATCACGCCGAGTTCCCTGCACTTCGAACGCCACCACAGCGGCGTACCGGAAATTGATCCGGACGCTCACCGACTGCTCGTCCACGGGCTGGTGAAACGCCCATTGTTCTTCGATATGGCTTCGCTGTCACGCTACCCGATGGTTTCGCGCATCCTGTTTCTCGAGTGTTCCGGCAACAGCAGCCAAGCCGGGCTCGAGCCGGAGCCTGTCACCGATACGTGCGGCGCGCTGCACGGCCTGGTGTCGTGCAGTGAGTGGACCGGTGTGCCGTTGTCCGTGGTGCTCGATGAAGCCGGCGTCGACCCCGCCGCGCACTGGATTCTGGCCGAGGGCGCCGATGCGGCGGCAATGACCCGCAGCATCCCCCTGGCCAAGGCCATGGACGATGCGCTGCTCGCGTTGTATCAGAACGGGGAACGCCTGCGGCCGGAAAACGGTTATCCGGTGCGGCTGTTCCTGCCGGGGTACGAAGGCAACATGAGCGTCAAGTGGCTGCGCCGCATCAAGCTGACGGCCAGGCCCTCCATGACCCGGGAAGAGACCGCCAGGTATACGGACCTGCTGCCCGACGGGCGGTCGCTGATGTTCACCTTCCCCATGCAGGTGAAGTCCGTGATTACCTCACCGTCACCCGGGCTCGCGCTTGCCGGACCGGGGCTCTACCAGATCTCGGGCATGGCCTGGTCCGGCCTTGGGCGCATCGCGCGAGTGGAGGTCTCCGCGGACGGCGGTGCGACCTGGGCCGAGGCAGCGCTGTCGGAGCCGGTGCTGTCGAAGTCGATGACGCGATTTCGCGCGGCGTGGCGCTGGAACGGCGCTCCGGCGGTAATCATGAGCCGGGCCATTGACGACAGCGGCGCGGTGCAGCCGACCCGTGCCGCGATCATTGCCGAGAAAGGCATGAACTTTCTCTATCACTACAACGGTATCCAGGCGTGGCGCGTCGGCGGCGACGGGCAGGTGACCAATGTCTATGCGTAGCCTGGGGGCGCTTCTGTTGACGGTTTTTGTTGGCAGCGTCGCGGCCGGGGAAGGACCCGGGCTCGGTATCGAAGCCGACCCGCGAGAGGTCGCCGCATGGGACATCGACATCGCGGCGGACGGCACGGGGTTGCCCCCGGGTTCGGGTACCGCGACGGACGGGGCAGCGGTTTATGCGCGGCATTGCCTGGCATGCCACGGCGCCTGGGGCAGCGGCGGGTTGAACGATGCGCTGGTCGGCGGCCAGGGTACGCTCGACGGGCCGGCGCCGCTCAGGACGGTCGGCAGTTTCTGGCCCTTTGCCGCCACCCTGTTCGACTACGTTCGGCGTGCCATGCCATACCTCGAACCCCGATCGCTCTCTAACGACGAGGTCTACGCGCTGACGGCATACCTGCTGTTCCTGAACGGCATCATCGCCGAGAAACAGACGATGGACGCGCGCACGCTGGCCAAAGTTCGCATGCCCAATCGCGACAACTTCATTCCGGCCTATCCGGCGGCGCAGTTGGAACGGATTCAGCCTGAAGCGCCGGAGTGAGCCGGGAACACGGGTCGTCGAGCGGCACCGTCTGTAAGGCGCCGCCCGATTTTCCGAACGATCCCATGCGCATCGAACCCCTCCGTGTGGTGGAGGCGGTTTCTCTTCGCTAGACTGCCGACGCGTAGATCGTGCAGTCCTGTATCGAAAGGAGTCGGCGTGCAAAGCGTTCAGGGATTCGGCGGATTCTTCTTTCGGGCCAAGAACCCGGAAGGACTTGCGGAATGGTATCAGGAGCACCTGGGCATCAATCCCGCTCCGACAGACATGGAGATGGCGCCCTGGGTGACCGAGTCCGGGGTCACGGTTTTCTCGCCCTTCGCTGCCGACTCGGACTATTTCGCACGGGACAAGGCTTTCATGCTGAATTTCCGCGTGGCGGACGTGGACGCGATGACCGCACAGTTGAAGTCCGAGGGTATCGAGGTGAGCCACGCAAGCGAGATGGAGGGCATCGGCCGCTTTGCCCGCATCCACGACCCGGAAGGAAACGCGATCGAGCTTTGGGAACCCGCGTCGTGATAGTCGGGCTGGTATCGTCGAGTTAACCTGCGCAAGCTTGGGAAGCGCGTTCGCGGCAAATCGCCAGAGGAAGGAGAACAATCCAGACATGACACAGATGACTACGGAAGAAGCCTTCGTCAAGGTTTTACAGATGCACGGCATCGAGCACGCGTTCGGCATTATCGGCTCCGCGTTCATGCCGATCTCGGATCTCTTCCCGGCGGCGGGCATCACGTTCTGGGATGTCGCCCACGAATCCAACGGCGGCTTCATCTGCGACGGGTACACGCGCGCGACCGGAAAGATCGCCATGGCGATCGCCCAGAACGGTCCCGGCATCACCAACTTCATTACGCCCATCAAGACCGCCTACTGGAACCACACCCCAATGCTGCTGGTGACCCCCCAGGCGGCAAACAAGACAATGGGGCAGGGGGGGTTCCAGGAAGTGGAGCAGATGGCGCTTTTCAAGGACATGGTGTGCTACCAGGAGGAGGTGCGCGACCCGTCGCGCATGGCGGAGGTGCTGAACCGGGTCATCGCCAAGGCGCTGCGCGGCTCCGCGCCGGCGCAGATCAACGTGCCCAGGGACTTCTGGACGCAGGTCATCGACATCGAGCTGCCGCAGATCGTGCATTTCGAGCGTCCGGCGGGCGGTGCTGCCGCAATCACAAAGGCCGCGGCGCTCCTTTCGGGCGCGAAGTTTCCGGTGATCCTGTCCGGCGCCGGCGTGGTGATCGGCGATGCCATCCCCGAGTGCCAAGCCCTTGCCGAACGGCTGGACGCGCCCGTGTGCAACGGTTACCAGCACAACGACAGCTTTCCCGGCAGCCACCCGCTGGCCTGCGGGCCGCTCGGCTACAACGGCTCGAGGGCGGCAATGGAGCTGATCGCCAGGGCGGATGTGGTGCTGGCGCTGGGCACCCGGCTGAACCCGTTCTCCACCCTGCCGGGTTACGGCATAGACTATTGGCCGAGCGAGGCGAGCATCATCCAGGTCGACATGAACCCCGACCGCATCGGGCTCACCAAGCCGGTGACGGTGGGCATCTGCGGCGATGCGAAGCTGGTGGCGGGGCAACTGCTCGACCAGCTTTCGTCCACCGCGGGGGATGCCGGCCGCGAGGAGCGCAGGCTCGCCATCCACAAGGCCAAGGGCGGCTGGCAGCAGATGCTCGCCAGCCTCGACCACGAGGAAGACGACCCCGGCACCACCTGGAACGCGGACGCGCGCGAAAGGGAGCCGGAGCTGATGTCTGCCCGGCAGGCCTGGCGGGTCCTGCAGACCGCCTTGCCGGTGGATGCCATCATATCCAGCGACATCGGCAACAACTGCGCCGTCGGCAATGCGTACCCCACGTTCGAGGAAGGCCGCAAGTACCTGGCTCCGGGGTTGTTCGGGCCGTGCGGGTACGGCTTCCCGTCGATTCTGGGCGCCAAGATCGGTTGCCCCGACGTGCCCGTGGTGGGTTTTGCCGGCGACGGCGCGTTCGGCATTTCCATGAACGAGCTGAGCTCGATCGGGCGCGAGGAGTGGCCCGGCGTGACCATGGTCGTTTTCCGCAACTACCAGTGGGGGGCGGAAAAACGCAACACCATTCTGTGGTACGACAACAACTTCGTCGGCACGGAACTCGACCGGGGTGTGAGCTATGCGCGCGTAGCGGAGGCCTGCGGCCTGAAGGGCGTGATCGTGGCCACCCGCGAACAGTTGGCCAAGGCCATACGGGAAGGGTGCGAAGCCCAGAAACAGGGGGTGACCACGCTGGTCGAGGTTGTGGTCAACCAGGAACTCGGCGAGCCGTTCCGGCGCGATGCCATGAAAGCGCCGGTGAGTGTGGCGGGCATCGACCCAACCGAGATGCTGCGTCTGGGATAAATCCGCCTGCTGCGCATCACCGGTATCGTTCCGGCAGGGCGCTGCATTACAAACACAGTGTCACCGCCGTGGTGGCGACGATCTCGTCCGCCTCGGCGCCCCGGGAAAGATCGGCAAGCGGGCACTTGAAGCCCTGCAGAATCGGGCCGATGGCCGTCGCGCCGGCGAGGTGCTGCACCAGTTTGTAGGCGATGTTGCCGGCATCGAGATCCGGAAAGATCAACACGTTGGCCGCTCCCCCCAAACGGCTCCCACCGGCGAGCTTCCGGTCCGCGATTTCCGGCACGAGCGCGGCATCCGCCTGCAACTCGCCATCGGCCGCGATATCCGGAGACAGGCGCCGCACAATGTCCAGCGCGGCAACCACCTTGTCCACGCGCCGGTGAGCGGCGCTGCTCATGGTGGAGAAAGACAGCAGCGCGACCCGCGGCGTTCGTTTGAGCAGACTGCCCGCGCTTCCTGCCGTGGCCAGAGCGATCTCGGCCAGTTCTTCAGCGCTCGGCTCGACGTTTACCGCGCAGTCCGCAAACATCAGCGGCTCGTCCCACCCGGGAACCAGCATGACGAAGAAGCTGGACGGAATGGAGCAGCCCTCGTCCAGGCCGACGCACAGGCGGGCGGCTTCGATCACCCGCCGCGTCGGGTGCCGGGCGCCCGCCACCATGCAATGCGCATCGCCGGCTTTGGCCATCATGACGCCGTAGTACAGGGGCCGGCGCAATGCCCGGGCGACCGCGGCGGGTTTCCTGCCGGGGCGGTCGGCGAGGTATAGATCGATATACGCCTCCGGGATCGCGCAATCGGCGGGATCGATCAACCGCAATCCCGAAAGCCGCAGCCCGTGTTCGGCAGCCGCTTCCTCCACAGACTCCCGATTGCCCAGCAGCGTGACCTCGGCGATTCCCCTGTCTGCCAGCCGCCTTGCCGCTTCGAGCACACGCGGCTCTTCGCCCTCCGGGAACACAACCCCGCGGTTCAGGTCTCGCGCGCGGCTGACAAAACCTTCCAGGTACTCCATGGCCGGCCCGAATCAGCGCTCTTCGATGGGAACGTACCCGCGCAGCCCCGGGCCGTTGTACTGCAGCAGGGGGCGAATCAGGATGTTGCCGTCCATCTGCTGCAACACCTGCAGCGTCCATCCCGGTACCCGGCCCACGGCGAAGATCGGCACGAAGATATCCTGCGGGATGCCGAGCAGGTGATAGATGACGCCGGAATAAAAGTCCACGTTCACGTTGACGCCAAGGCGCGCGTACGGCCGCATCGCCTCCACCACCGCTTTCAGTATCCCGTTCCAGTGCGGCTCCCCCATTTCCTCCGACAATCGCTCGACACCGCGCCGCAGGTGCCGGGCCCGCGGGTCTTCGGCGCGGTAGACGCGGTGTCCGAAGCCCATGATCGGTTCCCGCTTTTTCCGCTTGTCTTTCACGTACGCGGCGGCTTGGGAGGGTTCGCCGATTTCCCGCGCCATCTGCATCACGTTCTCGGCGGCGCCGCCGTGGGCCGGCCCGGAAAGCGCCGCAACGGCCGCGGTGACCGCCGCATGCAGGTCCGCGCCCGTGCCCGTGACCACCCGGGCCGTGAACGACGAGGCATTGGAGCCGTGCTCGGCGTGCAGCACGAAGTCGAGGTCCATCAGCCGGGCGGCGTTTTCGCTTGGCCCCTCGCCCGTGAGCATGTACAGGAAGTTCGCTGCATGGCCAAGTTCGTCCTCAGGGCTTACGGGGGGCGCTCCGGAACGTATCCGATGGTGCGCGGCAACGATCAACGGCACCTGGGAGGTCAGTTTGATGCCCAGCTCAAGCACTGCCTGGGCGCTATCCCCGGTGTTCGGCTCGAACGCTCCGAGTGCCGAGACAGCCGTACGCAACACGTCCATGGGATGGCCGCCCCGGCACCGGTCGATGATGTCGAACACCGGCTCCGGCAACCGGCGGCCGGCCTTCAGCCTCGCTTCGAAGGATTCGAGCTGGCCCGCATCGGGAAGCTGGCCGTGCAGCAGCAGGTAAGCGGTTTCCTCGAATGTCGAGTGTTCGGCGAGGTCGTGTATCGAGTAGCCCCAATAGCGCAACTCCCCGGCTCGCCCGTCGATGTAGGTCGTGGGCGAGCGGTCGAAGTGCACGCCCTTCAGACCCCGATATACGCGCACTTCCTCCGTTGCGTCGGTCATGCCTGTTTCCTCCCGGCCGGACCTGTTCGTGAATGGGTTGGGGTGGGGCGTAGCCCCATTAAACTTCCTTGAGCGTGTCATGGAGGATCCCGCGCATGGCGTCGATGTGTTCTTCCTCCGCGACCAGCGGCGGCGCGACGATGGCGGCATCCCCGGTCGTCTTGATGTGCAGCCCCGCATCGAACAGCCGCCGTTGCAGCCGTAGCCCTCGCAGCCCCGGCGCACCATCCGGTTCCACATCGATACCGGCCAGCATGCCGTAACCCCGGATGTCGGTAACCGCCGGCAGGTTCTGCAGGGAAAACATGGCATCGAGGAAGGTGTTCGCCATGGCGGCGCCGCGCTCGAAAATCCGCTCCCGCCGATAGATCTCCAGCGTCGCGACGGCCGCCGCGCAAGCGGCCGGATGAGCGGAAAAGGTATAGCCATGGGCGAACTCGACCGCATCGTCCGGGCTCGCGTTGACGATGGTGTCGTAGATGTCGTCGCTGACGGCCACCGCCCCCATGGGTTGCGCCCCGTTGGTCAGAGCCTTGGCCACGGTAAGCATGTCCGGCCGCACATCGAACGAATCCGCCGCAAAGGCGCTTCCGGTTCGGCCGAATCCGGTGATGACTTCGTCGAGCACCAGCAGAATCCCGTGTTGGTCGCAGATGTCACGAAGGCGTTGCAGATACCCCACCGGAGGTACCAGTACGCCGGTGGAGCCCGCAATCGGTTCGACGAAGCAGGCCGCTATGCGGTCTGCGCCGTAAGTTCGTACATGGCGGTCCAGGTCGTCGGCCAGTTCCGCGCCTCTTTCGGGCTGGCCTCGGGTGAACCGCTGGTCGGGGTCCCAGGTGGCCCGCATGTGCACCACGCCCGGCGCCAGGGCGCCGAACGCCTGCCGGTTGCGCACCATGCCGCTCAATGCGGTGCCGCCGAGGTTCACACCGTGATAGGCGCGCTCGCGCGAGACGAACAGGTTGCGTTGCCCCTCGCCCCTGGCCAGGTGGTACTGCAGCGACATCTTCATCGCCGTGTCGACGGCTTCCGAACCGGAGTTGCAGAAGAACACGTAGTCCAGGGCATCCGGCAGAATTTCGGTCAGCCGGTTTGCCGCTTCGAAGGAGCGGGGATGGCTCCTGAGGAACGAGGTCATGAAATCGAGTTCCGAGAGCTGCCCGGCCACAGCCTCGGCGATTTCGGGACGACAGTGGCCGAGCGCGCAGGTGAAGAGCCCCGAACAGCCGTCGATCAGCCGTTCACCCCGCTGGTTCCACAGGTATACGCCGTCGCCCCTGACAACCAGGCGGGGGTCGTTCTTGAACGTCTTGTTGTCGGTGAACGGCAACCAGTGGCTTTCGAGGTCTTCCCGGCCCAGGTGCGGCCAGTTCGTTCGAGCATCGTTCATGGTTTCTGATTCAACGCGTCCCGATTTTGCTGCCATGTCGAAACATTGTATCCAAGCCGTCGCCGTGTCGGCGACACCGGTGCTACCTGGCGCTCCGCCGCATCAGTGCCAGGCCGAGGACGGCCACGGCGACCACCGCGGCCGAGACGGCGGTGGCGATCACGGCGACTGCCGGAACCAGGGGCGAGTAGTTCGTTGCCGTGCGAGAGAAAAGCCACTCCGGCAACGTCGTGTCCGCGCCGCTGGTGAAAACGGACAGGGGCAGGTTGCTCCAGGACAAGAGGAATGCGAAAAGGGCGCCGGAGACAATGCCCGGGGCCAGCGCCGGCAGCGTGATCTCCCGCAGCACCTGCAGGCGGCTCGCGCCCAGGTCGAAGGCGGCCTCCTCCTGCATCGCGTCGTAGCCGTACAGGCGGATCGAGATGACCAGCGTCACCACCGGCACGATCCACACGAGGTGTGCGAATGCCGCGGTCTGCCAGTTCGGCGTTATGCCGAGTGCGGTGAAGTAGACGAGCAGCGCCAGCCCCAGCACCGGTTGCGGAAAGAACAGCGGCAGGATCAGCAAGCGCTGGAACGTACGGCGCCCACGCCAGTCGTAGCGCGCGAACGCGAGGGCGCCGCAGGTTGCGAGAACCACCGAGGCGGCCACCACAAGCACCGCGATCCTGAAACTCGTCATGTGCAGCATCCCGGTCGTATAGCTCGCCAGCGCATCGGCATAGGCTCCGGTGGTCCATTCCGGGTGCGGGAAGCGCAGGTACCGGGTATTGGAGAGCGAGGCGAGCACCACGGAGATCATCGGGATGTAGAGGAGGGCGAGCACCAGGAGCAGCCAGCCTCGCCGCAGGGCAGCCGGAAACGATTGCGGACGCGCGTTCATCGGCGGGCCAGGCTGTCGATGTCCAGGTGCCTGAGCACCGGAAGAACGGCCGCCGCCGTGACCAGGATCGTCAGCACGGTAAGTGCCGACCCCAGCGGCCAGTCCTGGGCGTAGCTGAAGCGCTGCTCGATGGCATGGGTGATCACGGTAACGGCCTGGCCGCCGAGGATGCGCATCTCCGCGTTGGCGCCAAGGGTCAGCACGAAGCACAGCAGGGCGCCGATGGCCGCGCCCGGCGCCGCCAGCGGCGC
The DNA here is from genome assembly GCA_028821125.1 of Gammaproteobacteria bacterium. Taxonomy (GTDB): domain Bacteria; phylum Pseudomonadota; class Gammaproteobacteria; order Pseudomonadales; family Azotimanducaceae; genus Azophilus. The sequence continues at coordinate 19,131 of JAPPHD010000020.1, read as the reverse complement.
CTCGATCTCGCGGAACACCTGCCAGCCGGATGCGCCCAGGTCGCGGGCCGCCTCGACCTGTTCCCCGGGTACCAGGGACAGCCCGAGCAGCAGCGGAAACAGCGCGAAGGGAAAGTGGATGTACACCAGGCCCAGCAGGGCGGCGGGCCGGGTGTAGAGGATCGACCCGATCGAGGTTCCGGTCAGCGCCTCGACGCTGCCGGCCAGGATGCCCCCGGCCGGCATCATGAACAGCGCCATGCCGAACAGGCGAACGCTCTCCGAGATGAACACCGGCAGGGCGATGAGCACCGCGACGGGCGTCGCCCACCGGCCGGCCCGCAGCATGGCCCTGGCTGTGGGCCAGGCGAGCCCCAGGCAGATGAGCGTGGTCGTTGCGGCGCCGAGCGCCGACCAGTAGAGGGGGCGCCAATAGCCTTCGGCAAAGGCCGTTACATAGTTCGCAATGGTGGGGCTGGCGGCTAGATCGAAGGTGCGCGCCGGCATGAGGCTGTACCAGGCAACGATGCCGATCGGCACGGCAAAGCCGGCGAAATAGAACGCCGCCACGGGGAGCATTGCCGAAACACCGGGATTGGGGCGGCGCATCACTCGGTCAGGAGCGCTGAATCGGCGAGGTCGAAACCCCAGTCCGCCCGGTCGCCGGGACACAGGGTGGCAGACTGGCCGGCGGAAACTTCCGCCACCAGCGCCACCTCTCCCACCCGCAAGTGATAGTGCGTGCGGGAACCGAGCATGTAGTCGTTGGCCACCGTTGCCGCAAAGCGGACATCGGCCACCTCGCCTGCATCCAGTTTGCGCAGGAACTCCGGCCGGACGACCAGGTACCCGGACAGGGTGCCCGGCGCCGGGACTTCCAGTTCAACGATCTTTCCGTCGTTGAGTTCGAAGACGTTGACCTCGCCCATGAACTCGGCGACGAAGCAATTGGCGGGGCGATAGTAGATCTCCGCCGGCGTGCCCGTCTGCACCACCCGTCCCTCGTTCAGGATGGCGACGCGGTCGGACATCACCATCGCCTCTTCCAGGCTGTGGGTGATGTAAACGAAGGTCTTGCGGGTACGGCGGTGCAGGTCTTTCATTTCGACTTCGAGGATCTTCCGCAACCGGTAGTCGATGGAAGACAGCGGCTCGTCGAAGAAGAGTATCTCCGGGTCGGACGCCAGTGCGCGGGCGAGCGCCACGCGCTGCCGCTCGCCGCCCGAGCACTGGGTCACCCGGCGGGAATAGTAGGACTCCGGCAGGCGCACGATGCGCATGGTTTCCAGGGCGCGCTCCCGCCGTTCCCGCTGCGCTACCCGTTTCATCTTCAGCGAAAACTCGATGTTCTCGCCCACGGTCCGGTGGCTGAAGAGCGCCAGGTTCTGGAACACCATGCAGGTGGGGCGCCGGTTCGCCGGGACTTCCGTAATGTCTTCCCCGCGCAGGCGGACGCGGCCGGCGTCCGGCGCTTCCAGCCCCGCAAGTATCCGCAGAAAGGTCGACTTGCCGCTTCCCGAGGGTCCGACGACGGTGAAGAACTCGCCTTCGCGAATTTCCAGCGAGACGCCGTTCAGCGCGTCGAGGTCGCCAAAGCGTTTCGAGACGCCGCTCGTCGACAGGATGGTCGCCATGCCGGGGTGTGTGTGCCGGGTCAGCCGCGGGCGCGCATGGCGGCCGAGTAGATGTCGTACAGCCGATCGTAGCCGGGCACGATGTCGAACTCGACGGAGTTGCCGATGCGCTCTTCGAACTCATCCCACTGCAGTGCCGCGAGCTGCTCGCTCGTGAAGCGGGCGAGCACGTCGGGCTGCGCCATCTGGCTGACGGGCTGCAGGTTGCCGTTGCCGTTGGCGACGATGTACGCCGGCTCCGGTTGGGTGATCCATTCCAGGAAGTCGAGCACGTCGTCGTTGGCGGCGGGGTTGGCGACCGCGGAGTTCAGTTCGATCCAGTTGATGCCGCCCTTGCCCCGGGCCGGCCCCCGGTACGGCGTGATGGCATACAGGTTGTTCATGCCCTCCAGCCGCGCCGAGGTAATCGAATAGGTGCCGCCCGTGAAGTAGGCGTCGATCTCCCCGTTGATGATCCCGAGGTTCAACTGGGCGAAGTCGGTGGTGATCATCCGCGCGTTGTCGATCCACCGCCTGGCGGTCGCCTCGAACGCGGTGTAGTCGTCCTCGGCCTTTTCTCGGAACGGGTCGATGCCCGCGCCCATGCAGATATCCATCACGTTCCAGTCCTCGTAGGCCAGGATGCCGTAACGGTTCCCGAAGTCGGGGTTGTTGAACAGATCCCAGCCCTCGTCCTTGGCGGTGTGCGGTGAAATGACATCGGCGTTGACGACGAAATCGAACGTCTCGAACCGCTGCACGACCCCGAGCAGGTGCTCCCCGTCGTCGCTCATCGCCCAGTGGTAGGGCGGCGCGAACTTGTCGAACATGGCATCGTAGAGCGGCTCGAACCGGTTCCGCGGCAGCGCCCGGATCAGCCCCGCCGGCCAGAGTTCCTTGCGGGCCCAGGGATTGTTCAGGTTGACGAAATCCCACACCGCCGTCTCCCCGGCCCGCAGCCGATTGACCGATGTGGGGTCGGAGGTATGGATTTCGTAGCGGATGGAGCCGCCGGTGCTTTTCCGCCAGAGGTCGAGCAGGCGGGGATCGGCATAGGCATCCCAGGTCAGCAGCGCCAGTTCGCGGCCCGTCTCCCGAGACGGCCCGCAGCCGAACAGGGCAAACCCCGCGGCCGCGCCGAGGCCCGCCACGAATCGGCGCCGGCTGGTGGCGGTTTGCAGTCGATGCCGGCCCGGAAGCGGATTCCGCCGCGCCAGCCGCTGCAAGTTACCGTAATCGCGCATTTGCTCCTCCGGTTCGGGCGATGGTGGAGCAAACCGCCGGCCGGGGCAATCATCCTGCGATTTGGAGTGGCGAACGGCTTTGCAGGGGCGCACACCGGTGTATCATCGGCAAGTCAAGGAGTCCTAGCCGGCAAGGGAGGTGGCGATGGCATTCGCGGAGGTCAATGGGGTCAGGCTCTGGTACGAGTCGACGGGCGAGGGCGCCCCGGTGGTTCATATTCACGGCGCTGGCTTCGGCCACTTCAATTTCGCCACCGCGACGCCGATCGCGTCGAAGTACTTTCGCTGTATCGACTTCGACATGCGCGGCTACGGGCAGTCGGACAAACCCATCCAGGCCTACGACATGGAGGTGTGGGCGGACGACGTGGCCGGCCTCATGGACGCGCTCGGCATCGAACGCGCTCATATCCACGGCACGTCGATGGGCGGCATGATCGCCCAGGTCGTTGGCGCCAAACACGCCGACCGGACGGACCGGCTCGTCATCAACTGCGCGGCCGCGAAGCTCGACCTCGCCGGGCGCCTCACGTTCAAGAACTGGATCGATATCTCGGAAGCCTATGGCTGCGGCAGCCGCACGCTGGCGGAGCTGATCGCGGTGCAGGCGCTGTCGCGAAAATTTCTCGACGGGCCGGACGGCCCGGGCGCGGTGGACATGATCCAGGACATCCTGGAGCGCTCCAACCGCCGGGAGGTCTACCAGCGGGCCTGCCGCGCCATGATGGAGATGGACCTCAGGCCTTGGGCCAGGCAGATCAAGGCGCCGACACTCGTCATCGGCGGCGACGAGGACATCATGACGCCGTGGGAGGTGGGCGAGACCGGCGCCGGGCAGACCTGGCTCGCCGAGAACATCCCCAACGCCATCAAGCACGTGATCCGGGGCTCGAACCACTCGACACTCTTTGACAACACCGAGGAGAACATGCGCGTGGTGGTCAACTTCCTCAGCGGCCGCAACGACCTGCTGGCGCCACTGCCGGGCTGAGGCGCCGCAGCAGACCGACGAGGCTCTGATCTCGTTCCTCGACGGGCTCTGACCCGCGTCCTCGGGCTCCCGGATAGAGCGCATCGCGAACACTTCCGTGCTGATCGTGGGCGGCGGCCCGGCCGGGCTGACCCTGTCGCTGCTTCTACGGCGGGCTATTCCGTTCCGGGTGCCTGATCGCGAACTTCGCGAAGCATCGTTGTCTAACCATGGTTGAGAATGCCTGCGGTCGCGAGGCCCTGCGGCCATTCCTGCTGTGCAAACGCAAATGATGGGTTGCCCGCGGCCGGCAACCGGCGGCCCGGAGTTACGCGGCCTGAACGGCGCCTCAAAAGGGGAACTTGAAGTGATCGAGGTCGAACGCCTGCTGGAAGTGCTCAGGCAGGCTCCCGGGGATGCCCAGGTAATCGTCTCAGCGAACCTGACGGACTTCCAGATTCGCACGGGGCGCGTCGCGAGATGGGCCGGCAACTTCCGGGCAGCGGCCAATCGCCGGACCATTTTCCTTTTCCTGGAGTCATTGCGTGACCGCTATGGCCGAAGCGTATCCGACTATCTGCTCCGAACTTCCGGGCTCGACACCGACTGGCGGCAAGGCAAGCCGTTGCGGGCCAGGCAGGTTCGGTCCCTTGTCCATCAGGCCGAGGCGTTGGCCGGTGATTCTCCCGATGCCAGGCCCCGCATACAGATCCGGACGGAACCCCCCGTCGAGCCCGCGTTCAGGCTCGACTATGAAATGGACAGGGCACGCAGCCGGGGATACGTCAATCGGTTCGTAGTCCGCGGCGAGCCCGAATGCCGGTTTCCCATGCCGGCAGATGCGTTTCTCGGTTTGCTGTCGACCTACAACCGGACCATCGAAGACCTCCACGACCGCTTCCCCCGGCTGGCCGACCTGAATCCGCCGAATCTCTCACAATCGGATGCGGCGCAGCAGATTCCTGGCACAAGCGGAATCTATGAAGAAACCACGGAAACCTTGACTTTTGCGAATCTGGACCCTGCGGAACACGCCAAGCGCCGGGCAAACTCGGTTGGCCAGTCGTATTGGACACCCAAGGCCCCGGGCCTGGTCGGTGTCATGGTTCACGAGTACGCCCATCACCTTACCTCTCCAAATGCCCCGAACCGGCAGAAGTGGGAGGATTGTCTGGTCGCCCTGCTGCGGCAGCAGGGCTTCATCCGGGAGAACACCGCAATCTACCGGGGAGACCGCCTTGGACCGGCATTCACCGTGGAGGTCGGCAAAAACGTCCGAGAGCTGGGGCTGGGCTACTACGGGGGCACCAGTGTGGACGAGTTCGTGGCGGAAGCGCTGGGCTGGCGCATGGCGCCGGGATACGGCGCGTCGGTTGAGGTTCCGAGAATGCCACGCTTTCTGGAGGACTGGGTGCACGACTGCTTTCCCTTCACCCGGAGCGGTTCGATTCCCGCCGACGCTGTCGATTTCCACCCTGCAATGGTCAAAGTTCCGGTTCTGGTGGGTGAGGAGATCGTCTGGGTCGATCGAGGCGATCGGCTGTCAGGAACGCGACGGGGCGATTGAGTGATAGAACGGCGTGGCCTTTAGCGCCTCGATCATTGCTTCGGTCACCGGGGCCTCGCCCACGCCGGCCCCACGGGTGCCGATTCTCGCGTTGCGATAGCTCGCGAACGCAAGGCCCTCGATCAGGACGTCGGAGCCTGGACGGATTCCCCGGCGCACCCCGTGGCCGGCCAATTCACGATCCAACGACTCCAGAAAGTGACGAAACCTTGCGCCGTACGTTCCGTAGGACGGATCGTCGACAAGCGCGTAGGCATAGAGCGTGAATTGACCGCCCTCGTTAAGTCGCCGGGTTCGAGTGATTCCCTGGCGGCGCAGTTTTTCCGTAGTTGGGCCCGCTTCGCCGGCGCGTTCCCGTTCCGCGATGCCCTCCAGACGTTTCGAGAGCGATCTTTCACGGTGTTCCAGGCTACTCAACTTCCATCGAAGGAACGGGTTGTCCTCGGAAAGCAGCAGCGGCCGGAGCACTTCCCACGCCTTGGAAACGTCCTGTTCGTGAACGCTCAGGTGAACCTTGTCCTGCAGGGAGGTCACCGGCGTGGTCGTCGAACGTGTAAGGAGTTCGCCGTCCCGGTCCGTTTTCGCAAAGGAGAAGAAAGGCATTGTGGGACTCACCCCGCGGGCTGAGAAACAGCCGAATCGCTTGTGCTGCCGCGGGTCCCCTTCGAGGTGGGCAGCGAGCTGTCCATACTCGATGTCGAGCTCCTCTGCACGCCGAACTCCGCTTTCGAAGCAGTCCTGCGCCACAGATTCCGCAATCGCCGCAATCCGGTCCGCCCCCACGCCTGCGTACGGCCCTGAGATGGAATCGATCAGGGAGCGTTCGTACCTGTGAACCGCCTGTTCGCTGGCCGGGTTGAACCTGCCGGACAGTTCGCCGAACCCATCGCCTCCGTGCAGATAGGCCTTCACCTCCGGCCGATTGCGGATTTCCTCGCAGACCGTTCGTGCGTGGCGCCATCCGACAGCAATTGCGCAACGGTCTATTCTCACGAAGGGTTCCGTCGTGGGGGGATGCACGGCACGTACCGAGCGGTCGGCGATGGAGGGGCCGTAGCGCTCGGCAACGCGGTTTCTGAGCGCATTGAGAACGAGTTCGTTTTCCCTTCGAATGGTCGCATGCTCGCTTGAGACGTTCAGGCGGCCGATGATGCCGGCGACTGTTCGAGCCATGAATCTGCCCCGGCGTCGTAGAATGCGTTCCGCCTCCTCGGACAGGCGGGGCGTTGGAGGCGGCTCGGCCGGCGGACTCGCGCCCGGGCCACAAGTGGGCGGGAATTCACTCATTCCGGAGAGTTTTCGGGGTATTGAGGGCGGCCCAGTGCGTAGTGAAACGGATCATCACATTTTTTGACATCTCCGTGATGCTATGGTTCCGCCCGCGCGTTCGGGTACCGAAGCAGATTTCAGGCTGGCTTCACGCTCGCCAGTGCCCGATGTTTGGTTGGCTGAATTCTGGATGCGATACGGAACGGCGCGGCCGGATCAGGCTCCCGTGGACTTCCCGCCCCAGATCTCCCGGGCTTTCTCGTAGACGCCCTGGTCGTAGGAGAACTCGACCATGTTGCCCTCCGGATCGCGCAGGAAACAGATGTAGCCGATGCGTTTCGGCATCTGAACCGGGCCGAGCACCAGGCAATCCGCCTCCCGGGCCTTGGCGGCCGTGTCGTCGATCATCTGCCTGGAGGGAACCTCGATGCCGATGTGGGCGAACGGGCCGAGGGCGGGATGTTCGGCCGGGGCGAATGGGTCGTGCCCTTCGAAGAACTGTCCCAGCACCAGTATGAACGGGTGGTCAACCTCGGTCTCGTCGCCGAGCCAGACGCTGTAGCCGTCTTCGTCCTCTTCGCGCATCAGTACCCGCAGGTGGGTGAATTCCTCGTACCAGGCGATGGCCCGGTCGACATCCCTGACGTGCAGGGCGATGTGCGTCCAGGTGGGGCGGGACGGCCGCAGGCGGTGTTGGGGCTGTTCGGCGCTCATCGGTCAGTCGAACCGGTATTTCACCGACGCGATCACCTCTCGCGGCGGTATCAGCTCGTGGCTGGTCGTCCAGAGACCGTACGGGTTGGTGAAAACGTTGTTGACGCCGTCGTTGTCGAAGAGGTTGGTCACGCTGAGCGCGAGGCTCAGAGGCGCGTCTGCGAAGTCGTATTCGAAGTGGAGGTTCACGACGTTGTAGCTCGGCACCGTATCCACTTCGGGATGATTGAATACGCGCGCCTGAAACTCGCCGCGGTGCAACCATTCGAGGCGGGAGGAAAGTGATGAACCGTTGCCCAGGGACTGGGTGTTGGACAAAGACAGTCGCGCCATCAGCTCCACGAGCTTCGGCGGTTTGTTACCGCGGAGATTGTTGGCGTGGGCCATCATGATCCGGGTGTCGACCGAGCCGGGGGTGAACAGGCCCAGCACGAAGGGCACCAGGGCGTTGCGGAAATCCTGTACGTCCAGCGCCAGCACGTCGGATTTCACCTTGCCGTCCTGCCAGCACAGCATGCCGTCGAGTTGCCAGTTGTCCGCCAGCAGCCAACTGAACTCGCTTTCGACGCCGTATTCCTCAAGTTTCGGGATCGTCCAGGTCCCACCCGCGAACGGCGCCGGGTCCTCGTAGGTGAACTGCAGGTGCTCGTGGTCGTAGTAGAAGGCGGTGACGTTCAGGCGCAGGCGGCCCTCGGCCAGGGTGTTGCGGGTGCCGATCTCGTAGGCCGTCACCTCCTCGGGCTCGAACTGCATGGGCAGGAAGATGCCGCCGCTGTTGGAGCCGCCGTTCTTCCAGCCGGTGGACACCAGGCCGTAGACCAGGGTGTCTTCCGTCAGGTTGACGTCGACCCCCGCTTTCCAGGTGAGCTTCGAGTCCTTGGTGGTGCGGTCCGGGCGGGTGCCGAAAAAGGCGCCGCCGACATCGAGCTGGTCTTCGTCCTGGTAGCGCAGCCCCGCAGTGATGGCGAACCGGTCGTTGAGTTTGAAGGTGCCCTGGCCGTAGGCGGCGTAGTCCTTGCGGGTGACGGTACGGTACTCCGTGAAATTCAGGTCGGACCGGAACGGGGGCAGGGTTTCTATGGTGAGCTGTTCGCGGGGCAGGGATGCCGGCGACTCCGAGAACGGCGCAGCGCCGGTTGCCTCCAGGAAGTCGTTGAAGTTCTCGTGGTCGAGGTAGTAGCCGCCGATTACCCAACTGTACCGGTCGGTGGTGTGGCCGATGCTGATCTCCTGGCTGACGGCATCGGAGTTGTTGTCCCAGAAGGGCAGGACGTCCCAGTTGGCGAAGGAATAGCCGATATGGCTGATGGAAGTCAGTTCCTCAGTGAGCCGGTCGCCGTCGACGGTCTGTTCTTTCCTGAGTTCCTGCCACCCGGTGAGTGACTTGACGGTGATGCCGGAATCGAGTTCCCACTCCATGATCAGCGAGACGCTGTGGTTCTCCAGCGCGAATATTCCGGGATAGTCCTGCGACAGTTCACGGGGGTTCGTGTTCGGGTCCATGACGTTCTTCTGGGCCGCCGCGTTCTGGTCCGAGTCGTGCAGGAAGGCTTGCGCGAGCACCGAGAAGTTGTCGGCAGGTTCCCACATCAGGGCGATCTTGCCGACGGTGGACTCGGCGTTGTCGAGACCGTAGCCGTCGAGTGCGCCGCCTTCGATCTCGGCGAAACCGTCGCGCCGGTAGCGCTGCAGCGAGGCCCGGAAAGCGGCCGTATCGCTGAGGGGCATGTTGATTGCCCCGCGTCCGCGAAACGTGCCGTAGGTGCCGTAACCGATGTCAATCTCACCCAGGGTTTTGCCGATGCGGGGCTTCCTGGTAACCACATTGATGGAGCCGCCCGTGGTGCCCTGGCCGAATTCCGTGCCCTGGGGGCCGCGGAATACCTCGATGCGCTCGATCTCGCCGAGATCCAGGCCCATGGCAATGGGATTGGCCAGGTAGATGCCGTCGATATAGGAAAGAACGCTGGGCTGCGTGGTGAGGTTCTGGGCGGTCTCCCAGCCGATGCCGCGAATGGTCACCACGCGGCCGGCGCCGTCGTTCTTGGCGACCACCAGGCCCGGCACAAAGCCGTTGAAATTGTCGAGCTTGACGACGTTTGACCGGTCGAAGTCCGCCCCGGACAGCGCCGAGACGGCGATCGGGGCTTCCTCGATGGCGACTTCCCGCCTGCGAGCCGTGACCAGCACTTCCTCCAGGACCGCCTGGCCCGACTCGGCCCGGGCCGCTTCGGCGAACGTCGTGGTAGACCCGGCCGTTCCCGCCAGCGCCGCTGCCAGGAGCAGCGGGACCCAGTATGCGTTTCTCTCCAAAGACATCATGACATTACCCTCATCCTTGGGTATCAGAGTCCGCAAGACACCTGTGCAGGCCAGACCTGGGAGCCTCGATTCAGCCCGGACCCGGCCGGACTCCCTCAAATTATAAATGTGGGAAAAAACGCCCGACAGGGCTTGTTCCCATGCGCCCCGATCTTTCACCCGTTGCGCGTCGCGCCTACGCAATCTGCTCCGCGACACCGTTCAACAGGTCAGTGGCCTGCCCCGGGCGTCCTCGCGAATTCCGTCGCCGTCGCTGTCGGTTGCGTGGCGGGTTCGCCCCTGGGCGTTCAGGATGAGTTGCCTTGCAAACCGGGGGTCGCGGTCGGCCGGACAATACTGGAAGTTGCCGGCCTGCCAGTCGGAGATGCCGGATGACCGGAACCGCAGGAAGCTTCGGTTGCCGAAAGAGCGCCAGACGATGGTTTCCCCGGCGTTCAGCCCAGGCAACCGGGCGCCGACGTACTCGCCGTCGTCCACGCGCCGGTTACCGTCGCTGTCGGCGAATACAAGCATGCCCTCGTGCCAGTCGTCCCCACCCCCGCAAACGGGCCCTTGCCCGGAACAGAGCGTCATTGACCGGTTGTGGGAAACCGCAAGATGGCGTGTCGTATGAATGGCCGCGGCGACCGAGTTGATGCGAGCCGACGACCGCTGCCCCGCGGCAAGAGCGGCCAACTCGGGTATGGCGATACCCATCAGCACACCGGCCACGGCAAGCGCCACCATCAGTTCCGTGAGGTTGAATCCGCGTGCCCTCTCGAGGTTCGGCATACCCATGTCTACAGCAAGTGGTTTCATGCGAGGTCAGCAGGGCGCAAAACATGTTTTAGATTCTAGACGGCGCATGGGGCGCTGCCGCAAGAGCAGATGTCTCGTGCGCGTGTGAGAGATCGGCGAGCCTGGCGCGGTGGTCGCAGATCGCGACGGAGCGGACGGGTTAAACGAACGGAATCCAGCGCAACCAGCGCCGCTTCTTTTTCTGTTTCTTCGGCTCCGCCTCCTGTCCGGCCGGAACCGGCGGGGGCGTGAACCCTTCGGGATGCTCCAGCGTGAGCGGCGGCGGCACCTCCGGGCGGTCGAGCACGCCGAAGGTCATCAGGTTCATCCAGGACCGGTCGCGGTTGCGGATTCGCTCCGCCAACACCAGGTCGCCGTTCACATCGAAGGAGGCGTGATTGGGGTAGTTGATCGCCAGAACGCGCAAGGCGTCGTTGGCGGCTTCGGTGAGGCCGAGCTTGTAGTTGGCTTCGACCATCACGATCAGGGCCTCCGGAATCGGCTCATCGGCGGTGGGATAGTTCTCGAGCACGTAGCGGGCGCGGTTGGCCGCGGCCACGTAGGCGCCGCGCCGCAGGTAGTAGTCGGCGATGTAGAGTTCCGAAGCGGCCAGGACGTTTCTCAGGTACACCATGCGCTGGCGGGCGTCCGGCGCGTACTGGCTGTGCGGAAAGCGCTGCAGGAGCTGGGCGAGGTCGGCATAGGCCTGGCGCGCCGCCGTCATGTCGCGCTGGGAGATGTCCGACGAGAACACCCGGTCGAGCAGGCTGCGGTTCTTGTTGTAGGCGGCCAGCCCCTTCAAGTAGTACGCATAGTCGATGTTGTCGTGCTGCGGGTGCAGGCGGATGAAACGGTCGGCAGCGTTGCGGGCGGTGTCGTGGTCGGAGGACTGGTAACGGGCGTAGACGAGTTCGAGCTGCGCCTGTTCCGCATACCGCCCGAACGGAAAGCGCGCTTCAAGGCGTTCGAGCACGTCGATGGCGCGGTCGTAGTTGCCGGACCTGAGGCTCCGTTGGGCATTGCCGTACAGGATCTGCTCGGTGGTGTTGAGGTCTTCGTCCTCGCCCCTGTCGCGCTTGCCGATGAACGGAATGTACTGGCAGGCGCCGAGGACGCCGAGCAGGACGGCCCCGAGTATCAGGCGCGGCGCCAGGGTGGTAGCGGCTCTCATGAGTGGTAATCTATCACCAACCCCCCGGTGTCTCCAAAAACCGCGCTCCAGTCAGGCCCACTCCTTGGATTCACAGCCCCACGCAGTTGACGTTCCCCCGGAGCTGGCCGGTGAACGGGCCGACCGTGCCGCCGCGTTGCTGTTCAGCGGATACTCCCGCGCCGTCTTGACGCGCTGGATCCGTCAGGGCGCGCTCACGGTGGACGGTGTTGCCACGGAGCCCGACCGGAAAATGAAGGGCGGCGAGCGCCTCGCGCTGGCCGCGGATGCGGATGCGGAACTCAGTGGCACGGATTCGCCGGCGGGGGACTGGGCCGTTCCCCAGCCGGTCGATTTCTCGATCGTCCATGAGGACGAACATTGCCTGGTGGTCGACAAACCGGCGGGCATCGCGGTGCATCCGGGCGCCGGCAACCCGGACGGTACGCTGGTCAACGGCCTGCTGCACCACCGGCCGGACCTGGGCAGGCTGCCCCGCGCCGGCATCGTGCACCGCATCGACATGCATACCTCCGGGCTGCTGGTGGTGGCGGCCACGCCGGCTGCGCAGCGGGTTCTTGCCGGGGCCATCGCCGCGCACACGGTAGGCAGGCGCTACTTAGGTGTCGCGGAAGGAGAGATGATCGCAGGCCGCACCATCGACAAGCCCATCGGCCGCGACCGCAGGAATCGCACCCGCCAGCAGGTGCGCGAAGACGGTCGCCGGGCGGTGACCCGGGTACGGGTCAGGGCGCGTTATCGCGCGCATACCGCGATCGAGGCCGCGCTGGAGACCGGGCGTACGCACCAGATTCGCGTGCATATGGCCAGCATCGGCCACCCGCTCGTGGGCGACCGCCGCTACGGCGCACGGGGCCGTCTGCCTCGCGCACCGCACCCGGAAGTGATATTGACGCTGCGGGCATTCACCCGGCAGGCGCTGCATGCCGCGGCGCTGGAGTTCGACCACCCCGCATCCGGTGCCCGCTGCTCCTTCGAGGCGCCCCCGCCCCGGGACCTGGCGGAATTGGTTGCGGTGTTGCAGCAGGACCGGGAAAGTCACGGGTGATTGCCGACGGGAAGCGCGCAGGATGGATTGAGGCGGCCTGGCCGGTGGCCGGACAGGCTCGCGCATTGACCACATCGCGCGATACGGATGCATTCGCCGGCGCCGGCCTCGACACCGCCGACGGGGAACCGGTGCCGGTGCCGGACAGCGCCGCCGGGCGGCAGTGGCTGAAAGATGCCACCGTGGGTGCGTCCGGAAACCTGCAATGGCTCCGCCAGGTGCACGGCAACCGTTGCGTTCGGGCCACGTTCGACAGTTGCTCGACGGTCCCGGAAGCGGACGCCGTCTGGACCGATGCGAAGGGCCTGGGGCTGGTGGTACAGACCGCGGATTGCGTGCCTGTCGCCATCGCCGATCCGAAGGTCGGCCGCATCGGCGTCGCCCATGGCGGCTGGCGCGGCCTGGCGGCCGGGGTGGTCGCATGTCTTGTGGATGCCATGGGCCCGTCCTCCGGGCTCGTCGCCTGGATCGGGCCCGCCATCGGCCGTGATGCCTATGAGGTGGGAGAAGATGTCCGTTCAACGATGCGCACGGCGTTTGGAGATGCCGTGGCCGGCGCGGTGTTCACGCCGGGCGTCCGGCCGGGCAAGTGGCAGCTTGACCTCTATGGATTGACGGCGCGGCTACTCACCGCCGCCGGCGTCGGGCAGATCGGCGGCGATCGCCTGTGCACGTATTCGGATCCGCGCTTCCATTCCTACCGGCGTGACGGAACCGCCGGCCGTATGGCGACCGTGGTCTGGAAGACCTCGAACTTCGTTGACATGTCTGCACATAAGCCCAAGAATAGCCCGCTGTTTTCTTATCCCGGCCAATAGTTCTGGGAAATCAACGAGTTAAACGTTGATTCGATAGCAAGTGCGGCGCGGCGCGAGGCGTTGGCCGCGGAAACCGGAGAGGCTTGTGGGTCAACGACCATGACCGAGATGCTTTCAGGGGCCGAAATGCTCGTCCGCGCGCTGCAGGACGAAGGGGTGGAGTACCTCTTCGGCTATCCCGGCGGCGCGGCTCTGCACATCTACGATGCCCTGTTCAAGCAGCAGAGGGTGGAACACATCCTGGTGCGCCACGAACAGGCCGCCACGCACATGGCGGACGGCTATGCCAGGGCCACCGGCAAGCCCGGTGTGGTGCTGGTTACTTCGGGCCCGGGCGCCACCAATGCCGTGACCGGCCTGGCCACGGCCTACATGGACTCCACTCCCATCGTCGTGATTTCCGGCCAGGTTCCCACCAACCAGATCGGCACCGACGCCTTCCAGGAAACGGACATGATCGGCGTGTCGAGGCCCGTGGTGAAACACAGCTTCCTGGTCAAGGACTGCGCCGAAATTCCGGAAACCGTCAAGAAGGCGTTCCACATCGCCACCACGGGCCGGCCCGGGCCGGTGGTCATCGACGTGCCCAAGGATACGACCGATCCGGATGTGACGGCGCCGTACCTCTATCCCGCCTCGGTGAGCATGCGTTCCTACAAACCGGCGGTGAAGGGCAACGCCAGGCAGATCAGGAAGGCGGCCGCCGCGCTCGTGAAGGCCCGGCGGCCCGTCATCTATACCGGCGGCGGCGTCATTCAGGGCGATGCCTGGAAGGTGCTGACCCGCATCGTCCGGCGGCTCGGTTTCCCGGTGACCAATACGCTCATGGGCCTGGGCGGCGTTCCGGGGGACGACGAGCGGTTCATCGGCATGCTGGGCATGCACGGCACCTACGAAGCCAACATGGCCATGCACCATGCCGACCTGATCATGGCGGTGGGCGCCCGTTTCGACGACCGGGTAACGAACAACCCGGCCACCTTCTGCCCGGATGCGACCATCATCCACATCGATGTCGATCCGGCATCGATCTCGAAGATCATCGCGGCGGACATTCCCATCGTCGGGCATGTGCGGAGCGTTCTCGACGGCCTGGAGAGAGCCCTGGATGCGGAATTCGCCAGGGCGCCGGAACTGCCCGATGAAAAGGCGGTCGCGGCCTGGTGGAACCGCATCCGCAAGTGGCGGGCGGCCTACGGGCTCGATCACGACCTGTCCCTTGACGGCAACGGCATCGTGCTGCCCCAGCAGGTGATCCAGAGCCTGTACCGGGTGACGGGGGGCGATGCGTACGTCACCAGCGACGTGGGCCAGCACCAGATGTTCGCCGCCCAGTACTACCGCTTTCCCGAGGGACGCCGCTGGATCAACTCCGGGGGGCTGGGCACCATGGGATTCGGCCTGCCGGCGGCCATGGGGGTGCAGTTCGCCTATCCCAAGGCCACGGTCGCCTGCGTGACGGGTGAGGGCAGCTTCATGATGAACATGCAGGAGCTGTCCACCTGCCTGCAGTACGGGTTGCCCATCAAGATCGTCTGCGTCAACAACCAGGCGCTGGGCATGGTCAAGCAGTGGCAGGACATGCAGTACGGCGGCCGCCTCTCCCAGAGCACCTACAGCGATTCCCTGCCGGACTTCAAGACCCTGGTGGAAGCCTTCGGCCACGTGGGATTCCGCGTCGAGACGCCGGGCGACCTGCACGAGGCGATGCGGGAAACCTTCAGCCCGGCGCTGAAGGACAAGCTGGTGTTCCTGGACGCCTGGGTGGACCCGGACGAGCACGTCTATCCCATGGCCATCAAGGGCGGCTCCATGCGCGACATGTACCTGGACAAGATCACCACCAGCCAGCAGGGAGACTACATGTGATGCGCCGCATCCTCGCCGTGCTGCTGGAGAACGAGGCGGGCGCGCTTTCCCGCGTGATCGGGCTTTTCGCCCAGCGCAACTACAACATCGAGACGCTGACGGTGGCGCCGACGGAGGACGCGACGCTCTCCAGGGTCACCATCGTCACCGAAGGGGGCGATGAGAAGATCGAGCAGATCACCAAGCACCTGCACCGGCTGATCGAGGTGGTCAAGGTACAGGACCTCTCCGAGGCGGACCACGTGGAGCGTGAGCTGATGTTCATCAAGGTGCGCGCGGAAGGCGCCGGACGGGCGGAGGTAAAACGCACCAGCGACATCTTCCGGGGCCAGATCGTGGACGTGACGTCGGATGCCTACACGGTGCAGCTCACCGGCGCCAGCGACAAGCTCGACGCCTTCGTCAGGGCGCTCGGCAAGGCCACGGTTCTTGAGGTTGTCCGTTCGGGAGTGTCGGGGATCAGCCGCGGCGACAAGGTGCTCAGCGCCTGAGGCTGCGCGAACCCGGTTGCGGAACCAACATCGGGAGGAATGAACATGCGAGTAGCGAACCCGGCGGGTCGGGGCGCTGACGCGCAAGGAACGGACGACCGCTGGGAGAGAGTAGGTGTGCGGTACGGGTATCCGGCACCTTTAAAGCACCCTTGCGCCCTTGAATTCCAAGACAACGCGTCCGCTTGGCGTGCCGGATACCCGTACCGCATACCTGCTCTCGGTGCCCGATCGAAGCAGTCTTTTCGTACGCCTATTCCAAAAATGATATTTAATTCAATTGCTTGAGAAATTGTTACATGAAAGTTTATTACGATAAGGACGCCGACCTGTCGATCGTCCAGAACAGGAAGATAGTGGTTGTCGGCTACGGATCGCAGGGGCATGCGCACGCGAACAACCTGCGCGATTCCGGTGTGGAGCAGCTTGTTGTTGCGTTGCGAACGGGTTCGGGTTCCCGCATCAAGGCGGAAAATGCGGGCTTTGGTGTGGCGGAGGCGGCACAAGCCGCGGCCGACGCCGACCTGGTGATGATACTCACCCCCGATGAACTGCAGCCGGCGCTTTACCGCGACCACATCGAACCGAACCTCAAGGAAGGTGCGGCCCTGGCCTTCGCCCACGGGTTCAACATCCACTTCGAGCTGATCGAACCGCGGGAGGATCTCGATGTCATCATGATCGCGCCCAAGGGGCCGGGGCATACGGTGCGCTCCACCTATGTGGCGGGCAACGGCGTCCCGAGCCTCATCGCCATCGGGCAGGATGCGACCGGGCAGGCCAAGGACCTGGCGCTTTCCTATGCCTGCGCCATCGGCGCCGGCCGGGCCGGCATCATCGAGACCACCTTTCGGGAGGAGACCGAGACGGATCTCTTCGGCGAGCAGGCGGTGCTCTGCGGCGGCAGCGCGGCCCTGGTCCAGGCGGGGTTCGAAACCCTGGTCGAGGCCGGTTACGCGCCGGAGATGGCTTATTTCGAGTGCCTGCACGAGCTGAAACTCATTGTCGACCTCTACTACGAAGGCGGGGTGGCGAACATGTGGTATTCGGTATCCAACACCGCCGAGTACGGGGGCCTCACCCGGGGTTCGCGCATCGTCACCGACGAGACCAAAGCGGAAATGAAGCGTATGCTTGAGGAAATCCAGAGCGGCGCCTTCGCACGGGAATTCGTCGGCGAGAACCAGGCGGGGGCGCCGGGCATCAAGGCGCGGCGCCGGCTCACGGCCGCCCACCAGCTTGAAACCGTGGGCGCCAGGCTGCGGGGCATGATGCCCTGGATTCAGGAGAACAGGCTGGTCGACAGAGCGAAGAACTGATCGAACGCATGGCTGATCCGGGCAAACCCAAGCTGCGGTCCGTGGACAGGGGCGTGGGCGGGAGCGAGCCTCCCGCCCGGAAGGGAACGTCCGGCCGCGGCGCGGCCGACAATGCCACGGACGCCGCGCCGTCCGGTTCTTCGGCCTCCGCCAGGCTGCGCGCCGCTGCCGCACGCCGACGCGGCATTTACCTCCTGCCGAACGTCATCACCACCGGGGCCCTGTTCGCCGGGTTCTACGCCACCATCGCCGGTATGAGCGGCCGTTTCGGTGCCGCTGCGCTCGCCATACTCGCGGCGATCATCCTCGATACCGCGGACGGGCGGGTGGCGCGCATGACACGCACCCAGAGCAATTTCGGCGCGGAGTACGACAGCCTGTCCGACATGGTGGCGTTCGGCGTCGCTCCGGCCCTGGTGGCCTTTCACTGGGGTCTTGCCAACCTGGGTCAGGTCGGCTGGGTGGTCACCTTCACCTACATCGCCTGCACGGCGCTAAGGCTTGCCCGGTTCAACACCAACGGCGACCTGGCCAGTTTCAAGGGGTTGCCGTCGCCGGCCGCGGCCGCGGTGATCGCCTGCACGGTATGGGTGTGGGAAGCCTATGCGGTCGGGGAAAGAACCCTGTTCTCCTCCTCCATGCTGGGGCTGATCACCACGGCCATCGCACTGCTCATGGTGTCGAACCTCACCTACTTCTCGCCGAAGCAACTCGGCCTGAAGGGCCGGGTGCCGTTCGTGACCATGGTGCTCGTGGTGCTGGCGTTCGCCGTGTTGCTGGCCGATCCGCCCAGCATACTGCTGGCGCTGTTCTGCCTTTACGCCCTGTCGGCTCCTGCGCAGTTTCTCTGGCGGAAATGGCGGGAACGGAACCCGCCAGCATGTTAATCCGCTCCAACGACACAGGCGAAATCAGGGGTTCGGAGATAACGCCCGAGGCCGTCTACCGCTCCCGGCGTGGGTTCGTCCGGGATCTCGGGCTTGCGGCGGGGGCGGGCCTCCTTGCCTTCGCGCCTCGATTGCCCGCGAACATGCCCGGCTCGAATCTCCCATCCGAGGACGAGCCGCTCACCCCCGAGTCGATCGTGACCGGCTACAACAACTTCTATGAATTCGGAACGGACAAGGAAGACCCCGCCAGATACGCCCACAATATGACGATCGATCCATGGACCGTGGAAGTGGCGGGCCAGGCGAAGAAAACGGGCCGATTCGCGCTCGAGGACCTGGTGCGGGGGCTCACCGAGGAGGATCGCGTCTACCGTTTCCGCTGCGTGGAGGCCTGGTCGATGATCGTGCCCTGGCGGGGCATCCCCATGCGGCAGGTTCTCGAGCAGTTCGAACCGAACGGGAACGCGAAGTACGTGGAATTCACCACGCTGTTGCGGCCGAGCGAGATGCGCGGCCAGCGGTCCCTGTTCAGCGGCATCGACTGGCCCTATGTGGAAGGCCTGCGCATGGACGAGGCCTACCACCCGCTTACCCTGATGGTGACCGGGGTATACGGCAAGGAACTGCCCAATCAGAACGGTGCGCCCTGGCGGCTGATCGTGCCCTGGAAGTACGGGTTCAAGTCCGTGAAGTCCATCGTCAGGATCCGTTTCACGCGGCGGGAGCCGAAGACCACCTGGAACCTGACGGCGCCGAAAGAATACGGCTTCTATGCGAACGTCAACCCGGAAGTCGACCATCCGCGGTGGAGCCAGGCCACCGAGCGGCGCCTGCCGAGCAGTTTCCTCAAGCCCAACCGCCGGCCAACGCTGCCGTTCAACGGCTACGCGGAGCAGGTCGCCGGGCTGTATACGGGGATGGATCTTGCACGGTACTTCTGAGTGCTCACATCGAATAGATTGTTAACTCGTAGATATCAAAAGATTTACTTTTCGAATACACGTGTCGGATGATCGCTTCGATCGGGCGCCGAGAGCAGGTATGCGGTACGGGTATCCGGCACGCCAAGC
>JAPPHD010000121.1 GCA_028821125.1 Gammaproteobacteria bacterium | reverse complement strand
ACCTTGTGCGACCCTCGGAACCCCTGGAAAACCCCTGGTTTGCTAATTGCGCGTCAGCGTCCCGGCGGGCCGGGTTGGGAACTTTCATCGGTGCCAGGGATGCCGTAGCGGTCCCGCCGTGACTAGGCCATGGGCCGATACCGCTATAATCCGCCGCATGAATACCGACTCCCGCCAGATTCGCGGCCGCCTGCGGGAAGCGCCCGACGCCCTTGTCGAGCGTTTCACCGCTTCCGTTGCGTTCGACCGCCGCCTGTACCGGCAGGACATTCGCGGCTCCATCGCCCATTGCCGCATGCTCGGGCGGGTGGGCGTGCTGACGGGCGGCGAGGTGGACCGCATCGTCGACGGGCTGCAGCGCATCCGGGCGGAAATCGACGACGGTACCTTTGTATGGCGTACCGAGCTCGAGGACGTACACATGAACGTGGAGGGCCGTCTTGTCGAGTTGATCGGGGAAACCGGCAAGAAGCTGCACACCGGCCGCTCGCGCAACGATCAGGTGGCAACCGATGTCCGCCTGTACCTGCGTGACGCGATCGACGGCATCCTGGCGCAGGAAAACGCACTGCTGGCGGCGCTGCTGGACCTGGCGGAGCGGCACCGGGCTACCGTGATGCCCGGCTACACACACCTGCAGGCAGCGCAGCCGGTCACCTTCGGCCATCATCTGCTCGCCTGGTTCGAGATGCTGTTGCGCGACCGCGGCCGTCTCCTCGACTGCCGGGCGCGGGCAAACGTGTTGCCTCTGGGCGCGGGCGCGCTTGCCGGAACGACCTTTCCGATCGATCCCCGGTCGGTGGCCGAAGAGCTCGGATTCGATGCGGTTGCGGAAAACTCCCTGGATGCGGTCAGCGACCGGGACTTCGCCATCGAATTCTCCGCCGCGGCCGCCATGACCATGATGCACTTCTCCCGCTGGTGCGAGGAACTGGTGCTGTGGAACTCCCAGCGCTTCTCCTTCATCGACCTGCCGGACCGCTTCTGCACGGGTTCCAGCATCATGCCGCAGAAGAAGAACCCCGACGTACCGGAGCTGATACGCGGCAAGGCAGGCCGCGTCTACGGCCATCTTCTTGCGTTACTGACGCTGATGAAGGGCCAGCCGCTGGCCTACAACAAGGATAACCAGGAGGACAAGGAACCCCTGTTCGATGCGGTCGACACCCTCGAAGGCTGTCTCGCGGCGATGCTGGGCCTGGTTCCCAATATCGAGGTCGATGCGCAAGCCATGCGCGCGGCCGCGGTGGAAGGATTCACCACGGCGACCGATTTCGCCGACTATCTTGTGCGCAAGGGGCAACCTTTCCGCGACGCGCATGGCGCGGTGGGCCGGGCGGTGGCGCATGCCGTTGAGCAGGGCAAGAGCCTGGATGCCCTGCCCCTGGAGACGCTGAGGGACCTGGCCGGCCCGGACGTGGAGGCGGACGTGTTCGACGTGCTGAGCGTCGACGGTTCGGTGGCGGCCAGGGAACACGTTGGCGGTACGGCCCCCGAGGCCGTCAGCCGGGCGATTGCCGCTGCCCGGAACCGGATCTGAGAGCGGCAACCATGCGTTGGCTGGCCTGCGTCCTGCTTTCGTTCCTGGTGGCCACCTGCGGTCAGAAAGGACCTTTGACGTTGCCCGAAGACGAAGCATCCCGAACGGCTCCCGTGTCCTCGGCGTCGCAAGTTCGGTCCTGCGCGCAAGCGGCACCGTCAGCGCGGGAGGGCGAACCGATGCCCGAGCGTTACGGGGTGGCGGGGGAATCGTTGCGGCCGGAACGGCGGGCCTGACATGACTTTCCGCGTTCACGAGGGCGTGCTTCATGCCGGGCAGGTCTCCCTGGCCGACATCGCGGCTGCCGTCGGCACACCGACCTACGTGTATTCGAGCGAGGTCATTGCCGCTCAATACGCCGCGTTGCAGGCCGCCTTCCCCGGTGCCGCGATCTGCTATGCCGTCAAGGCCAATTCCAACCTGGGCGTTCTGCGATTCGTGCACGGTCTCGGGGCGGGCTTCGACATCGTCTCCAGCGGCGAACTGCAGCGGGTTCTTGTCGCCGGGGCGGAACCCGGCACCGCCGTCTTCTCGGGCGTGGGCAAGTCCGTTGCCGAGATCGACCTGGCGCTGAAGCTGGGCATCGGGTGCTTCAACGTGGAAAGTGAGGCCGAATTGCACCGTCTGGCGACGCAGGCGGAGTTGCTGCAGGGCGTTGCGCCGGTCGCGGTGCGCGTTAACCCGGATGTGGATGCGGACACCCATCCGTACATAGCAACCGGCCTCAAGGAGAACAAGTTCGGCGTGTCCGCGGAAGAGGCGCTGGAGCTGTATGCGCTGGCCGGGCGGCATCCTTACCTGGAGGTCAAGGGCATTGCCTGCCACATCGGCTCGCAGATTGACTCGCCGGGGCCATATCTGGAGGCGCTGGACCGCCTTCTCGAAATCTCGGGGGAACTGGATTGTGCGGGGGTCCGGATTGAACACATCGATGTGGGCGGAGGGTTCGGCATTGCCTATGGGGGCGAAAGGGCGTTGGATGTCGCCGCCCTCGGTACGGCGGTCACCGAACGCATGGCCGGGCGGCCTCAGCGGCTGCTGATCGAGCCGGGGCGTTTCCTCACCGCATCCGCCGGTGTGCTGTTGACCCGTATCGAATACCTGAAGCAGTCTCGCTCGGCCGGTCAACGCAGCTTCGTCGTTGTTGATGCGGCGATGAACGATCTGTTGCGTCCGGCCCTGTACGGCGCCTGGCACGCTGTCGAACGGGTGGATGCGCCGTCGGCGGGATCGGTTGCCGGTACCTGGGATGTCGTCGGACCCGTCTGCGAGACCGGTGACTTTCTCGCCAGGGACCGTGAGCTTACCGTGGCGGCGGGAGACCTGCTGGCCGTGCGCACTGCCGGCGCGTACGGTATGGCCCTGAGTTCCAACTACAACTCCCGGGGCCGACCCGCCGAGGTGCTCGTGGAGGACGGGGCCTTCCGCGTGGTCAGGCACCGCGAACACATCGGCGATCAGTTGAGCCTGGAGCGGCCATCGGCGGAGCGGGAGCAATGAACCTGCGTTTTGCGAAGATGCACGGGCTCGGAAACGACTTCATGGTCATCGATCTGGTTACCCAGAACCTGGAAATCGAACCCGAGACCGTGCGGCGCTGGTCCAACCGGAGAACCGGCATCGGATTCGATCAGTTGCTCACGCTGGAATGTCCCACGGAACCGGATGCGGACTTCTGGTTCCGAATCTACAACGCCGACGGCAGCGGCGCCGAACAGTGCGGCAACGGCGCGCGCTGCATCGCCCACTTCGTCCGCCGGGAAAACCTGAGCCCCAAGACGGAGTTGGAGCTGCAGACGGAATCCGGGCGCATTCATACGGTCCTCGTGGATCAGGGCGTGCGTGTCGACATGGGCATTCCCTCGACCCATCCCGATGACGTGCCCTTCGCTGCCGAACAGGACCGGTTGAGTCACGTCGTTGAGGTGGAGGGGGAGGTCGAGGGGAATGTGAAGGGGGAGGTGGAGACGTATGAGATCACTCCGGTTTCAATGGGCAATCCGCACGGTGTGCTGTTCGTGGAAAGCGCAGGGACAGCGGACGTGGCGGCGGCAGGCAGCGCCCTGACCGGTCATCGCCGGTTCCCGCAAGGCGCCAACATCGGCTTCTGCGAGGTGGTCGACCGCGGCTTCGTGCGCCTGCGTGTCTACGAGCGCGGTGTCGGCGAGACGCCGGCCTGCGGCACGGGAGCCTGTGCGGCGGTGGTGGCGGGCCGGCTGAAGGGGAAACTCGACGAATCGGTGAAGGTTTCGCTGCCGGGCGGCAAGGTGCGCATCGCCTGGAAGGGCCCCGGCGCACCCGTTAGAATGACCGGACCCGCCGAGTTGGTATACGAGGGCCACGTCGAATTCTGAATGGAACTAGATTCCAACATCGACGATCAACAGGTTATCGAGTACCTCAGAGCGAATCCGGAGTTCTTCCAGACCTACTCCAACGAACTCTCCGATCTGAAGGTGGGGCACGCCTCGGGCGCTGCCGTGTCGCTTATCGAGCGTCAGGTGGAGGTGCTGCGGGAACGCATCTTCCGCATGCGGCGGCGCATGAACCGGCTGCTGCATACGGCGCGCAACAATGACGAGCTGTTCGCCAAGGTTCGCTCCCTGACCCTCGCACTGATGGATGTCTCCACCTGGCACGACCTCAACGAGGTGCTCGCCACCAACATGCTCGTCGAGTTCGACGCGGACTGCGTGTGCTGTCACGTGCAGGGTGGCAACGTCAACTTCGATCACATTCGCTCCTTTGAGAGCGCCCCCCCGTTCGAGCCGTTCGTGCAAGGCTCGCTGCCGGTCTGCGCGACGCTGCGGGCCGCAGAACTGCAATCGCTGTTCCCCGTGCAGGGACACGACAGCGACGGCAGCGCCGTGCTGCTGCCGCTCACCCTCAATCGCGGCGACGGTTGCCTGGCCGTGGGCAGCCGGGAAACCCACCGTTTCACCCGCGACCTCGACACCTTCTTCGTCAGCCACATCGGCGACATGCTCAGCCGCATCATCGACCATCTGGAGCCTCCACAGGCGGAGGGCGGGAAGGAGCCCTCAACCGGGGAGCGCGGGGAGGCAACCCATGCAGGTACGGAATCCCCCTCTCTCACCCGACCTGTTCATGACTAGTGTCCTGTGTCACAAATACGCTACCTTTCAGCGTGCCGCACAAGGCCTGTGGC
>JAPPHD010000044.1 GCA_028821125.1 Gammaproteobacteria bacterium | reverse complement strand
TGGGAGTTGACTCTAAGTTAGGCGCGGAATAAATTGAGCGCCGAGGCGCTGGAGCGATTCCTGCCCTCTTTCCGAGGCCCGCATGTGAGTGCGGGCTTTCGTGTATCTGGAAGCCCCGATGACGTACATCGCCTACTTGGACGAGTTTGGCCATGTGGGGCCGTACGTGGCCCGAGACGACCCCAGGCACAACGACAGCCCCGTGTTCGGTCTGGCCGGATTCATTATGCCCGTCGAACAGGTCAGGGGGTTTGGCACGTGGTTTTTCCAGCGCAAGTGCGATCTGTTGGACTACGAGATTCGCCGCTCGGGGGAACATCCGGCGGTTTGGGAGAAGAAGGGCTCGAGTCTGTACACGGTGACGAACGTGACTCGCTGTCCGGAGCTTCGCCAGGCCACGTTCAGGATGCTGAACAAGGTCGGCAGGCTGGGAGGCCGGGTTTTCTACTACGGGATACGCAAGACTGCCGACCCTGCCGCGCGCGACGCGAATGCGCTGTATCTGAGCGTGCTTTCGGAAGCAACGCGGCGTTTGGACGCGTTCTGCCGCGAGGACCATTCGAATCCGGAGCGGTTCCTGCTGGCACTGGACGAGCATCCGCAGCGGGCTGAACTGGTTACGTCGGTCGCAAAGGACATGTACGGAGGTGTCGAGCCAAGGAGACAGCTTGTCGAGCCGCCATTCCAACTGGAAAGTCACCGGTATCAGACGCTTCAGGCGGCGGACTGGATCGCCGGGTTGGTCGGGCGTCTTGGCGCGATTTGGAAAGAACCGGAGGCGTGGCAGGAAAACGTGGTCTTTCGTCGATATTTCGAGCGACGACTCACGGCCAACCAGGTGCGGAGCCGGGTTCGAGATTAGCGGTGGGCCGTGCGGAGAGGTTGTGGTGGCGGCGGGCAAGTTGATGTTGCAGGCGGGCGCCCTGGAACGGAGATCGGCAAGGGGATGCTCGCGAAGATGCCCGGTGACCTGGGGATCGAGAAGGACGATTTCCAAGCGCGGAAGCGCGGCGAAATGCCTCGGATCTGGAGAACCGTACCATGTCTGACACCTACAACTATCCGGCGCAAATCGAACGGGATGAAGGCGGACGCCATGTCGTTGCGTTCCCCGACTTCGGGTGGGGCGCCTCTGATGGGGCGACCCGGGACGAAGCGCTGGCAGAGGCTCAGGATCTGCTTAGGGAACTGATCGCCGTGACGATGCGTGAGGGTAAGGACTTGCCGAAGCCGTCACATTCCGTCGGGCATTGGCCGGTCGTCGTCCCGCCAGTGCCGATTGCGCTGAAGGCAGCCCTCTACGGGGCCTTTCGCGAGGCCGGCGTCTCGCAACGCGGTTTCGCCCGCGATCTTGGCGTGGCGGAGAGTGAGGTGCAACGTATGTTGAACCCCGACCACGCCACCAAGACGGCCACAATAGACCGCGCATTGCGCCAACTGGGAAAGTGGGTCAGCGTGACCGTCATCAAGGCTGCCTGATCGATTTCACAGCCAAGGCGAACGCGTGGGGCAGCGAAAGCATCGGGACTGTCCGGCGATAACAGGTGGCATGGACGCCGCCGGCGCGTTTCCCACCGCCTGACCGCACTCGCGCTTCTCGCCCACAAATCCACCGCGCCAACATTGAGTTTTTTCAATCCGGAGAGACGGTCATGCCCACCCCGTGGCAATTTTCCAAGGTCCTGTGAGTCGGCGAGGGGTTTGGACGCCGATCAGCGCGTTAACTCATTCACGCAAAACGCGCTGGCGGGGTTAAGATTCGACGCCGATGAACAATGGTCGATCAGGTCGCCTGAATCCGCTCGACTCTAATTTCATCAATGCGGCTTCGAGCCTGGAAAAGATCGTCAGCCATTTGCATGCCGAGCCAGGTTGCCGGTGACAAACCGAAAGCTCTGGAAAGCCGGATTGCCATGTCCACCGACACGCCACTGCGTTCATTGACCAACTTGGACAGCGACTGGCGGGCGACACCGAGGTGGATCTCGTCTTGGGTCACGGGCAAGCAGAGCGGTTCGAGAGATTGCCGTCTTTCTATCCCGCCTGGATGGGGAGGATTGTGCATTGCCATTGAGATGTCCTATTCGACAGTAGTCGAGATAGTCGAAGTCGACCACGTCTCCATCTGCAAACCGAAACGTACGGACGAGTCCGGCATAGTGAAAACGCGTCACGACATGCATCTCATTCGACGCCTACCAATTGCGCTTGACGTTCAAAGGCCCGGCGACCCCTTACTGCTTGATCTCTGGTCTCAGCCTATGAGTCGGCGTCGAAGAACTTATGAAAAGATGTATTATCACAAGCAATCGGGCACTTTTTTCAGCCTGCACCGTCGCCGCTCCGCAGCGTCAACGAGGATGATGTCTCACTCTGGTTGACGCCGTACGAGCGAACCAGATTCGGCCTCAAGGCACCATTGACGCCATCTTTTGAATGGTTGGTTCCATCGGTTCAATTCGCTTCCACCTCGCGCGGTACTGGTGATGAACGCGTCGATCAAACGGCGCGTCACGGTAGACGTTGCCATGACACATTCAGTGCAGTGTGGTGTGATATCAATTGGCTCGTGTCAGTGAACGCAGATGATTGGTCGCAAAGACCGCCACAAAAACGCAAGAATAGGATTCAATCGTGACAAGCAACGACCCGTATCTGGTTTTCAACCGTGAAGACGTGACCGACAAGCAGGTCGATACTCTAATCGGACTGTGCAAAGGAATCGCGGCAGATGGTGTCGTGAATCAGAAAGAAGCGGAGTTTCTGCAAGGATGGCTCGCCGCAAACGAGATAACCATCCAATCGAATCCGGTCACCGCAAACCTTCTAAGCCGTGTCAACGATATGCTGTCTGATGGCGTACTTGACCGTGATGAAGCTCAAGATTTATTGGCCGCGCTTCGCTCATTTGCGGGGGACACGCCTGAGTCCGGAGAATTTCTCAAGACGACAGGACTACCGGTCGATCGTCCGGAACCTGAGATTGAATTCTCCGAGAGACAGTTCTGCTTCACGGGGACGTTCGCCTATGGCGCACGCTCTCAGTGTGTAAATCTAATCGAGTCGCTTGGAGGGACCCACGCCCGGACAGTCACTTTAAAGCTCGACTACCTGGTACTGGGCGTCTACGTGACACCGAGTTGGGCGCACGAGGCATTCGGGCGAAAAATCGAAAAAGCCATGTACTATCGGGACGATCGTGGCAGGAACATAGCAATCATCTCGGAGAAACACTGGAGAGCACAAGCGGAAGCTAGGAGCGGATAGCCAGAGCGAGCGCCTTCCGGCTTCCGTTTCGATTGCGTTTATTTCTTGCCTTGCTCCGGGAGGGTCCGTGACAAGGGCTCTGGGTCGGGTGACTCATCCTCAATCCACGCTGAGATCACTCCGGCTAGTGAACCAATGAGTCCCAACGAGACGATCACAAGCCAGATAGCGATCAGGCGTCCACCTAGTGTGACCGGGCGATGGTCTCCGAAATAGCTGGGCTCCGCGCCGAACATAGCGGTTATCGACCACAACAACGCGTCCTTGGCCGTGCGGATGGTTGCGTCCGGATGGCCAGCCTCCACACCAAGAATCAGAAAGCTGCTCATTACGATGGAGACTACGATCAGGGAAAATACGGTGGCAATGACTGCCCGACTCCGCCCGGCGTTAAAGTAAGTCGCAATGCTGCGCGCGCTTTGTGTCGTGCTGCGGAGAACACGGATGATCAGTAGCAGGCGCAAAAGCCGCAATGCCCGAAACGCTTCGATTTCCGGTACGGAGGCCAGGAAATCCGCCCACCCCCATCGCCACCAGCGGCGTTTGTCTGGAGCTCGCCAAAGATCCCAGACCGCCTTTGATGCGAACAGAACACAAACCATGTAGTCCAGCATCAACGCAAGTTGACGAAACTCGGCGCTGAAACCCGGCATGGCTCGCAGGCCGAGCAGAACGATCGAGCCCAGCGCCAATATGGCAAACAGGGATTCGACCACGATTTGGGCGCCCGACAGCTCGCCGTTCGTCGA
This sequence comes from Gammaproteobacteria bacterium, assembly GCA_028821125.1. Classification (GTDB taxonomy): domain Bacteria; phylum Pseudomonadota; class Gammaproteobacteria; order Pseudomonadales; family Azotimanducaceae; genus Azophilus. The sequence continues at coordinate 39,203 of JAPPHD010000044.1, read as the reverse complement.
TCCTTCGCTGCGCATCCTGAAACCCAAGCGCCTGAGACTAGTTCATGCCAAGCTGGATTCGGGTGCGCTGGATGGCGGTTCTGTGCAAAGCCACCCAGAATCGCGGCGCTTGCTCTTGCCCGCAGCCGCGAAGATAGCTTCGGCCGCTAGCGCGGGATTGCTGTTGTCCAAAGGGCTCACGTCAACGCTTAGACGTGGGTTTTCGGCGAGCAGGGGTCGCCCGGCCCGCTTATAGGCCGCGTTCAGCGTCGCAAGACGGGCGCGCTGAACACCCGCTGTGACAACCGGCAACTCCTCGATAAAGTCGATTAGCCTGTCGGCGTCGTCGGTAGACGAGTGGCTGTCTAGCGCTATCCCGTTCTCGAAAACCAAGACGGTCCGCTTACTCTCTTTCTCAAAATTAGGCAGGAACAACGCTTCACCAAGATTGACTCTCATTGCATACAACGGGGACGTCTGGCCTTTGGGACGAGATTTCATGTGCGTCTGAAAGGCCAGCACCACTACGCGGTTGACCAAGGCAAAATTAGTATGCCTTTGGTGGACGATAGACTGGAACGTCGCTACATCCGAACCTGCTGGGGCATCCGCACCGAAATCATAAGAGCAGTGACGTAGTGCGATGTCGAGAGCCAAGTCACGGCCAGCCTCCAGGTTCTGACCAGCGTCTTCGAAGAACGAGTGTCTCGGCTCCTTGCACCGACCCCAGAGTGCGCCACCTGAATCGATCCGGTCGATCCGGGTTTCATCCAACGACATGCTGAAGAACGGCTTGCGCTCAGTGTTGTCCACGAGGGGCCCCACAACGGCAGTTCTTCGTACGCTTCCAGGCCCCAAGCCTTCACGGGCGCCGTCCCAATCTGTCCCGGCCCACATCAACGTCGTTCTCTTCACGGGCGTCTTCCAGTCATTTTCGATGTGTTGAACAGTCACAGCCCAGGTGCCCCCGTCCGCGTACGCCATCGTGCCGTCGACATCCTGCGGGCGCACCAAGCGCTGTGAGGCACCGAAAAAACTCGCCGGTGCGCCAGATTGTGTAGTGCTAGTCGTCAAAATTGCTCCAGCATGCCGTCTAGTTCTGGAACTGTTCTCGTATCGTCCTGGTTAGCGCTCTGTAGTAGAGGTTGTGCAATTCACCGCGAGGAATCCAACAACACCTCGCTTCTCTCTGCTCTCATTTTCGATCAGGAGAAGCATTGAATCATGTCGACATGGTAAGCGGAAGAACCGACTCTGCCCGACTTGAGTCAAAGGCATATTGCGCTGTATTGGATCGTGAAACATTACAGGTAGAGCGGCGGATTCGCACTCGACGGTAGTCTAGGGACGCTGTGTTTCGGGGTCGACGCAAACTCCGTCGTTTATTTGAAGGCCTCTATCGCGATCTTGGCACAGGCTTCCGCGTCAGACAGTGCATTGTGGTGATTGAGCGGAATCCGCAGATGCTCACAGACGATGGCGAGTTTTGCGGACGGTAGATCCCATTTTGCGCGGGCCATCTGCATAGTACACCGAATCTCCTGCTCCGGAGGCTCGATCTGATCGGCTTGACAGCACGCGCGGAGTACGCTCTTGTCGAAAGATGCATTGTGCGCGACCAAGAACTCCGATTCGCCGATGATATCGCGCATTTCAGGCCACACTTCGCCGAACGTAGGACTATCGCGAACGTCGTTCCAAGTCAGTCCATGGATGTGGGTGAACACAAATTCTTCCCGTGGCGGGCGGATCAACTGCTCATACCTTTGAGCAATGCGGCCATTCTCCACAAGTACGATACCGACAGCGCAAGCGCTGTCTCGCCAATAATCAGCGGTTTCAAAGTCGATTGCGGCGAAAACGGTCATTATCTGGTTGGGTGACACCGGAGGCGTTCATTAGTCCAAGGAGCGCCGCGTACTTAATCCGCGAGCCTTCAGCCTGCGGCAGTTGAACTTGGCTTCCAGCATCATTGATGAGTTCCAGGAGCGAGTGTTGTTACCAGCAGACGAAGCTTGGCGGGACAAAACCCGGCACGTGATGGACCGCGCCTTTCTAGTCGACTTGCTCGGTTTGCCAGAGAGCGTACTGGAATCACTTGCCCTGCTTCGCAACCAGTAGTGCGCGGAACCGTCAGATCATGGCGGCAAGAAAACCGTCCCTGTGTCATGAGCGCGGCACCACAACAATCTCCGAAGACGCTAAGCGGTCAAAGCGGTCTTGTCGGAGTCGAACCGAGTGGAAGCGTCTTTCGTCGATAGCATTTCCGCGATTCATCATTGCGGCTGCAGTTCGTGGCGCGATATCTGCAGGGGCTCCCGTTTCCTTGGAAACACAAAACTCGCGTCCGCCCAGTCGAAGGGCGCGTCGGTCTGGTGTACTGCACGGTGGTGGTTTGGGCAGATGAGCACCATGTTGTGCAACTCATCGTCGCCTCCGCGACTTAACCAGTGTACGTGGTGCGCTTCACAAAGGTCGCGACGGTAACGGGACTTGGGGTTCCAGCCACAAAGCTGACACATGCCTCCATATAGCTTCCGCAAACTCATAACATGTTTTGGGTTGCGCCGTTGTGCTTGCTCCAACAGATACCGGCGGCGCTCATCCGCGATGCCTGGGGCCTCGGCCGTGATGAGACTGCTTACGGCTTCTGGACCGCCCAAGAGAATGCGAGCCTCCAATTCATCCTCGGGTAGAAGCCGAGCCCGCGGCTCAGGAGATAGGTGGCGAGCGTACTTCACGAGCACTTGATGGTCTGTTTGGTTCAGCCGTCTTACGGCTGCGTGACCCTGAAACGAACTCCCAAGCACAGACGCTCTCGCCTTGATGGAAAGTCGTCTGATCAGTTCGGAGATGTCGGGCTGGCCTTCAGTGTGGAAATAACGCGAACGCTTGAGGTCGCCCCAAAGCCGATACGTTCCGTAACGATACCCAAGTGGGTTCCTGGTTTTCGCGCGAACAACGAGCTCCGTCGCGAGGACGTAACTACCAGCGGATGTTCTTGTGAAAGCCCACAGACTGTCACCGTAGTCAATCTCGTGCAGGAGCGGGTTGGATTGGTTCAGGTGATATCCGGCACCCGAATCCAAATCTCGGCGATAGTTCTTGCCCACCCAGTGGTATAGCAGGGGCATCGAGTCAGTTTTTGGCAACCCTTGAGGATTATATGCTGCAAATGTGCGAACTTACGATTGGCGTTGGCAGGGATTGTCATCTGCGCGGCGAGTTTCGATGCGCGAAGACCGAGGTGAATCACACCGGTTTTGTTGGAGCCTTCAACCTACGAAAGGACGGAGCGATGACCACGACACTCCACTCTCGATTAGCTGGGCCGCAATTTGCTCCGGCTGAATCCAGTCCTTCCCCGTTTCCTGACGGTACTTCCGCAATGCCGCTCGCGGAACCGTCTGGTTTCCCTAGATCGGATCAGGCGCGTCTCGGGACAGCCACTCCACGAATTCCGGGATGGCGACAATACATTCCGCGAACTTCGCGCCAGCGGCATCCCGAAAGTCTAGCAAGCCCTTCGAACTCCTGAGCTCCATGTTGACTACGAAGCCATCGGCGGCGCCGTGGAACCCTTCACGGAAGGCGATTTCCGAGTGCGGCAACCGGGACTCCCTCACCACGCGCTGTTTCCGGTGCCAGTAGACAAGTCTACGCCCTCCTAAAACGACCGCGACAACGGTGCCCGTCGCCGCAATCAGGACGAAAACCAGTAGGTACTCGGTGGCTTCCGCCCGTCCGCCAAGCGACATCACGACGGCGACAACCAAGCTAGCGACTGCGATGCCGAAGGTCGCCCACCACGCCCACTTGGATAGACCGGTATCCATCCGGTCAGTCGTTCATGCCGTTCTCGTAGCGGCAACGGCGGTTGAAGAGGTGCCTAACCCATCCTTTGCCCGCACGGTCGCGGGAGAGCCGGTCGCCGCACTTTGGGCAAAGGTAATGGCACTTCTCCGCGGTCCTAGGTCTCATTTCGGCACTTTCCTTTGGTGGCTTAGAAACAACTAATACCGTGAAGGGCAGGAAAGTCGCAATTAGGAGGGGCAAGGACAGCACCCGCCGTGCCTCGTAGATCTGTCACGACGACTACCAGGTGGCGATCGAGTCAGCGAGAGGCGGCTTTGTCGTCCAGGAAAGAGGCGTAGAGTTCCTGGTCAAACAGTCGGGCGGAAACAATGTCGCGCATGGGGAAGGCGACTTTGAAGTCGTCCAACGCCAGGTCGGACAGTTGGTCTTCGATGGCGGGCGCGTAGTTGGTGGTCATGACGAGATCCCGAGAGTCGTTGTCGCGGTAGCCGCTTGCTAATGGGATCAGGGCGACGTCTCCGCCGTCGCGATGACCGAACGTCCCTTGGATCGGCGAACCGACATACGACTTGCCGCTGGCGAGCGAGAGTTCGACGAAACGGCCTTCCATCATCGCCTGGTCGATGATGAGGCTTATCTGTTCGCCGGCCGCCTCGGCGGCCTTCTGCCGCGCGGTGAATTGGTCGAACTGGGAGTATGTTCTCTAGCGTTTGGGCGGGTGCGTTTTGGCGAGTTCGACCATGCCGCCGAGTCGGGTGCGAAATGCCTCGCTGGAAGCGAGGTCATGCGTCTTGACCGAGAGACGGCCTTTGCTGTCGATTTGGACTGGCGGCGGCTTGGGCGCTGTCCGGGGCGGCGATGGGGTGTTGGGTTGGTGCTCGCTCACGCTTGTGGCCATTGGTCGGTCGAACTCGTGCCGTACTCTTACCTGAATCGGGTTGGATGCGCAAGGCGACACCCGTTTTCCTGAAAATTCGAGACCCGAGTCGCCGCCGCCTAAGTTCCCGCCCCATCGGAATAGCTCTTGAATCCGGGAGGCGCATACGGTCCCAGCGACACCTGCTCAAGCACGCCGATGCCCTCGTTGCCGCCTTCCCGCGCCAGCACCACCTGCTGCACGTGCACATTCTCGGGAGCAAGAAGATCGAGTTCCGCCAGATCGAACGACTCGTGGCCCAGCGCGAGTTCGTCGTGCCACAGGCCGTGCCGCCATTCCGGGTGCCCATAACCAAGACCCTTCATCTGAAATCTCAGCATCGGCGTCAGCGAAATCTCGCGCCGTTCCCCGGTAAGCCCATGCAGTTCAATTTCCGCCCGTTTGGCAAGCCGGGAATTTGCGTGGTAGGCCACTCGATGGGTCGCGCCCGCCATGGGTTCCACGGCCGCATCGGCCGTATCCGGAACGGCATCCACCGATGCATACAGCGGTGCCGTCAGCGCCTCCCGAAACAGCGGCTCGCCACTAGGCCCATCAAAGAAAATGGCGTGGCTGACATGGTCTTCCCAGAACAACGGCGCCCAAAGGAAAAATATCCCGGCGGGAACCACGGGCGCGCCCGGTAACTCAGGCAGACCCACCGGCCGAACGCCCCAGGACCGATCCTTGGTTGCACGAGATTCTGCAGGATCGACACTGATATCCCCCTCCGACGTGCGAACCGTTCCGCTCCAGGCGCCGAACTGATCGAACCGTGTCGCATCCATCCACCGCCGCGCCCCCTGCCACAGCGTCTGCCGCCCTTCCTGAATCGCCCCGGTGCGCGCCGAAAACTCGAGTTCACAACCAAGCCCGCTGTCATTGTCATCAAGCACCACCCGCGTTCGCCGCAACGGCTCGATCACTTCGATGCGCATGGGCCCGGCACACATCTCCGTACGTTCCGCCGGCGCACGCCGCGAGGCGAAGAAACAGTGCTGCCGCCCGCCGGGCCGTACGACGCTGAACGCGCAATCGAGAACCCCGAGATGCGGGTAGACCGCCATCGTGATCCCGAAACACCAGGACCCATCCACCGCATACCCGTTGAACCAGGTCCGGTCGTAGAAGTTGCGGTCGCTGGTTGCCGGCTGGGCAAGCGGTTCCGGCGTCTGGTGAACGGGATAGTCGTCGAGTCTGTTCAGCATCGGGCTGACTCCTGCCGGCAGTGAAAACGCGGCCTCGTTCAGGCCGGGCGATTCGAGCGGCCCGCGAACCGATGCGCCGGCCGGATACGTTCATACTCGCGCAGCACCGGCTCGAATTCCTCCGGCGTGCTGGCATGGATGATCAGCCCGTCGGCGCCTCCTTCGAATTCCTTCAGCCACCGCCGTGCACAGGTTGCGGCATCGCCCACCGCCCCGGGCCGCCAGTCGTCGGGCAGTATCCTGTCGATGGCGGCCAACTGCCCGCTCGTCGCCACGCTGTCGATCAATCCGCCCACGGCCCGCACCTCCGCGCTGCCCCGAAAGCGCGCCAGCATCTCCGGGTCCCAGCCGTTGACGGCAACCAGGGCATCGCCGTAACCGGGAATCTGCAGATAGGTCGCAAGCCGAGCGACGATGCGTTTCAGGTACTCCTCCTCGGATGCGTCGCACACGGTTGCCAATACCGACCAAAGCTTCACCCGGCCCGGCGTCCGCCCCGCTGCCTCCTCGCCCTGCCGCACCTGCGCGACCGCGTTCGCGAGCGCCGTCTCGCCCATGAACGTATGCAGGTGCACGCCATCGTAGAGGCGCCCCGCGTTCACCAGGCTCTTCGGGCCAAACCCGACATACAGGATCGGAATGTCCTCGTCGATGTAGTCGGCGAGCCCCAGCCGGGGGAAGTTCCCGAGTTCCCCGGCGTGGCCATCCACCGTCTCGCCGCGCCACAGCCGGCGCATCACGTCGATGAACTCCCGCTCCCGTTCGTAGGTCGGGAACGGCACGTTGAGCATCTTCCAGCGGAATTCCACGCCCTTCGCAAGCCCCAGGGCGAAGCGCCCGTTGGAAAGGCGGTTGAGCGTGGTTGCCATGGAAGCCGTCACCACCGGGTGGCGCGTATTGAGATTGGTGGCCGACGTGCCGATGAAGATCGAATCGGTGACGGCCGCACAGGCGCCGCAGATAGCGGAAATCTCCTTGTAGTCGGCCCGTTCCGAGATCATGACATTGCCGATGCCGAGCGCCTCGGCGTCCTGCACCTGGCGCAGCACGTCCCGCGGCGTGCGGCTGTGGCCGGGCAGGCCATAGAAGCCTAGCTCGGGGAATTTCGAGGTGTGATCGGGATACAAGGCGCGCACCACTCAGCCGCACCCGTTCATGAACGAACGTGGCGGGGTTGGCAAGAACAGCGCAGCAGTTTGTTCATGATTGGGCGCGGCTGAACGTTCGGGCGGGCGCAGGATAGTATCATCCCCGCGCGCTACCACCCCCGGCCCGAGCATGTCGATCCCTTCCCACCCCGATCAGGTGACCCCCGGCTGGCTCACCGAGTGCCTGAATCGCGCCGGGCTTGAGGGCGCCGTCAGCGAGGTCGCCTGGGAGAACATCGGCGCCGGGCAGGTCGGCGAGAACGCGCGCTTCACCGTTACCGGCGACGGCGACCTGCCAGCTACGCTGGTCGGCAAGTTCCCCTCCACCAACCCGTTGAGCCGGCACCTGGCCGTGCATCTGCACAACTACGCTCGCGAGGTGTTTTTCTACGCCGAGCTCAGCCGCACCGTAGACATCCGCACGCCGCGCTGCTTCGCCGCCGAGTTCGACCCCGGCACCCACGATTTCGTGCTGCTCATGGAAGACCTGGCGCCGGGCGTGCAGATCGACCAGATGTCGGAGTGCAGCACCGACCAGGCCGCCCTCGCCCTGGAGGAACTCGCGAAGCTGCACGGGCCGCGCTGGGGCGATGCGCAACTCGCCGACCTGCCGCTGTTGACCCCCTCGCGGCTCCACGACGGCGAGGTATCCGCGCACCCGATGCTGTTCGCCGCATTCATGCAGCGCTACGGAGAACGCCTCAGCGCTGACCAGGTGGCCGCCGTCAACCGCTTCGAGGAAGGCTACCCGGCCTACGGCAAGGTGGAAGCCCCCGAGACGGTGATCCACATCGACTACCGCCTGGACAACATGATGTTCGGCGGCCCGCACCCGGTCGCCGTGTTCGACTGGCAATCCGTCAACCGCGGCAACCCCTGGGTGGACGTCAGCTATTTCATGGGCACCTCGATATCACCCGAACGCCGGGCCGGAAACGAACGCCGGCTCCTGAACCATTACCTGGAAGTCCTGCGGAGCTACGGCGTGACCCTCGACTGGAACCATGGCTGGACGCTCTACCGCCACTACGCCCCTGCGGGCCTCAACATGGCGGTTCTCGTCTCCACCCTGGTCGGCGAAACGGAGCGGGGCAACGACATGTTCATGGCCATGGCCACGCGCAGCATCCGCATGTGCCAGGATTTGGACGCCCTCGAACTGCTCGGTGGCGGCTAGCGGTTCCCGCCCCCACATCCGTTGCGCTGACGCGTAAAACAACGTCTAGATTCAGGAAGAGAGAGCAGGTGTGCGGTACGGGTATCCGGCACCTTTAAGGGTCGCCACCGGTCGGGCGTAGCCCGAGCCGAAGCACAGCTTCGGCAGGTGGCGACGCCCCGCAACTCGTTGCGGGGCCGGTTTGTCGGACAAACAGCATTGTCTAGTGCCCAAATTCCGCTTGGCGTGCCGGATACCCGTACCGCATACCTGCTCTCGGTGCCCGATCGAAGCAATCAATTGAAACGTAGATTTCCAAAAATACTATTTATCAATGGGTTGAAAATTCGCTCAATGAAAGCCAAGAACGGACACCGGTCGGAACCACGATAGTCAAAGCCAATTATTGCCTTCGAAAAAATCGATTGGACGCATCGACAGGCTCCCCATTACCGTTGTTCGCGGTTTCGTCAACGCCGTTTGGCGGCCCGACCAGGACGGAATTTCACCGTTTCCAGCGGGTCTAAAAAAACGCATCGCGATTCTTCTCGTTCAACTGTCATGAGGCATGCCATGATCAAACTCCCAAACCGTCTGGTGACCGCAGCCGCGGCCACACTTTCGCTTCTCGTGCCGGCCGCTACCCAGGCCGACGGCACGCCGAAATCGAACCAGTTCTGGTGGCCCGAACGGGTCGACCTGAGCCCCCTGCGCCAGCACGGCGCCGAGTCCGACCCCATGGGGGAGGACTTTGATTATGCAGAAGCGTTCAAGAGCCTCGACCTCGAGGCCGTGAAGAAAGACCTCAAGGAACTGATGACCGACTCCCAGGACTGGTGGCCCGCCGACTACGGCCACTACGGCCCGTTTTTCATCCGCATGGCCTGGCACAGCGCCGGCGTGTACCGCGTCGCCGACGGCCGGGGCGGTGCGGCCGGCGGCCAACAGCGCTTCGAGCCGCTGAACAGTTGGCCGGACAACGCCAACCTCGACAAGGCGCGGCGGCTGTTGTGGCCCGTCAAGAAGAAATACGGGCGCGCGCTTTCCTGGGCAGACCTGATGGTGCTGACGGGCAACGTGGCCCTGGAATCCATGGGCTTCAAGACGTTCGGTTTCGCCGGCGGGCGCGAGGACGACTGGGAAGCCGACACCATGTACTGGGGGCCGGAGAAGGAGTGGCTCGCCGATGAGCGCTACAGCGGCGACCGCGAACTCGAGCAGCCCCTGGCCGCCGTGCAGATGGGCCTGATCTACGTGAACCCGGAAGGCCCGAACGGCGTGCCCGATCCCCTGCTCGCCGCCCGGGACATCCGCGAGACCTTCGGGCGCATGGCCATGAACGACGAGGAAACCGTCGCGCTGATCGCCGGCGGCCACACCTTCGGCAAGGCGCACGGCGCCGCCCGGGGGAAAGGCTGCGCCGGCCCCGAACCGGCCGCGGCCGGCGTCGAGGAACAGGGCTTCGGCTGGACGCACAAGTGCGGAAACTCCGGCGGTGTGGACACCAACACCAGCGGGCTCGAAGGCGCCTGGTCGGTGAACCCGGTGGCCTGGACCACCCAGTACTTCGATAACCTGTTCGCCTTCGAGTGGGAGCAGACCAAGAGCCCCTCCGGCGCGACCCAGTGGATTCCCGCCGGCGGCCAGGCATCCAGCCTGGTGCCCGACGCCCACGACCCGGCCAAGCGCCACGCGCCGATCATGCTGACGACGGACCTGTCGCTGAAGGTGGATCCGAGTTACCGGGAAATCTCGAAGCGCTTCCACGAGAATCCGGAGGAATTCGAGCTTGCGTTCGCCAAGGCCTGGTACAAGCTGACCCACCGCGACATGGGCCCGATGAGCCGCTACCTGGGCTCCGAAGTGCCCGGCGAGGTCATGCTCTGGCAAGACCCGGTTCCGGCCGTGGACCATGAACCGATCGATGCGCAGGACATCGCGGCGCTCAAGGCGCAAATCCTCGCCTCCGGCCTGCCGGTGCCGGAACTGGTCCGCACCGCCTGGGCATCGGCGGCCAGCTTCCGCGGCACCGACATGCGTGGCGGCGCCAACGGGGCCCGAGTGCGCCTGGCGCCCCAGAAAGACTGGGCGGTGAACACGCCCGATGAACTGGCGAAGGCGCTGGCCCGCCTGGAGGACATCCAGCAGGAATTCAACGGCAGTCAAGCGAACGGCAAGCGCGTGTCGCTGGCCGACGTGATCGTGCTGGCCGGTATCGCGGCCGTCGAAAAGGCAGCCGGCGACGCCGGCCGCTCCATCGAAGTGCCGTTCACGCCGGGACGCACCGATGCTGCTCAGGACGATACCGACGCGGACTCCTTCGCCGTGCTGGAACCCGCCGCGGACGGTTTCCGCAACTACTTCGGCAACGGCAACCGGCGCTCGCCCACCGACATGCTGGTCGACCGCGCCAACATGCTGACCCTGACGGTGCCGGAAATGACAGCGCTCATCGGCGGCATGCGCGCACTGAACGCCAATGCGGGCAGCGCCGGCCACGGCGTGTTCACCGACCGGCCCGGCACGCTCACCAACGACTTCTTCGTGAACCTGCTCGACATGTCGACGGCCTGGACGAAGTCGGAGAGCGATGCGGGCGTCTACGAGGGCCGCGACCGCGCCTCGGGCGACCTCAAGTGGACGGCCACCCCCGTAGACCTGGTGTTCGGCTCACACTCCGAACTGCGCGCAGTCGCGGAAGTCTATGCCGCCGACGACGGCGCCGCGAAGTTCCAGGACGACTTTGTCGCCGCCTGGGCCAAGGTGATGAACCTCGACCGGTTCGATGTGCGGTAGAGCCCATTGTCGGTCGGTCTGATCGCGAGCAGGCCGGCCGCTTTCCAATTGAACACACTCAGCAGCTTTAGCACCGGTGGCCAGCCTGAAGATGCCGCCGACTCAAAATTCAGGTTGCGGTTTCGGACGAACCCTCAATCTCGCCGCAGCAGAAACTTCTGCACCTTGCCGGTGGCGTTGCGGGGCAACTCGTCCAGGAAGCTGAAGTGCCGTGGCGCCTTGAAGTTAGCCATGCGTCCCCGAGCCCATTCGATCAAATCCTCCGGCTGTGGTTCGCCGCCGGGCGTGCGCACGACGAAAGCATACCCCACTTCGCCGAGCCGCTCGTCCGGTGAGCCGATGACCGCGACCTCCGCAATGTCTGGGTGGTCGAGCAAGAGATTCTCAATCTCCGCCGGATAGCAGTTGAACCCGCCGCAGATGTACATGTCCTTCAAACGGTCGGTGATCCTGAGGTAGCCGCGCTCGTCGAGCACCCCGACATCGCCGGTCCTGAGCCAGCCCGATGGCGTTATGGCCCCGGCAGTCGCTTCCGGGTCGTCGAGATACCCCTGCATCACGTTGAAGCCCCGCACCCAGACTTCCCCCGGCTCGCCGGCGGGCAGGGCCGCACCCTCGGCATCGGCAATGCGAATCTCCACCCCGCGCATGGCGCGCCCACAGGTGCTGGCGATGGTCTCGAAATCGTCCTCCCGATCGCACAGCGAGACCACGCCCGACGACTCGGTCAGGCCATAGGCCGTGTACACCTCGTCGAAGCCGAGTTCCCGCTTCATGTCCTTGACGAGCTGCACCGGAACCACCGCGGCGCCGGTGACCGCGCAGCGCAGCGAACTCAAATCGGCGTTGCGTGTTGCGGGTTCGGCCAGCAGCGACTGGAACAGCGTCGGCGGGCCCGGCAGCATGGTGATGCGGTGACGCTCTATCTGCCGCAGCACGCGCCGGGCGTCGAACCGGGTTTCCGGATAGATGGTCGCACCACACAGGAGCGCCGCCAGCCAGCCAGCCTTGTAGCCGAAGGAGTGAAAGAACGGGTTCACCACCAGGTATCGGTCCTCGATACACAGGCCCACAGCCGCAGACCACTCCTCGAAGACGGCGATGTTCTGCCCGTGGGTGGTCATCGCGCCCTTGGGCGCACCGGTGGTGCCGGAGGTGTAGAGGATGTCGGACAGGTCAGTGGGGCGGACCGCTCCAATCCGCGCGTCGAGGTCGGCCTCGGATACGCCTGCTCCGTGACCGGCAAATCCGTCCAGCGACTGCTCGCCGGCCTTCGTTCCCAGACGCACAACCCGTTCGAGATCGGGGCAGTCCTGGCCTTGCAGAGTGGCCGCATAGTCGATGCCGAGAAACTCGCCCATCGCAAACGCGAGCCGTACCCCGGCGCGGCGCACGATGTCCGCTGCTTCCCCGCCCTTGAACCGTGTATTCAGCGGCACCAGTACGCCACCGACCTGCTGGCCCGCCAACGCTGCCAGAACCCAATCCGTCGTATTCGGAGCCCAGATGGCGAATCGCTCCCCGGGCTCTAATCCGGCGGCCATCACCGCCCTGGCAAGGCGCCTGGACCGCTCCCGCAATTCCCCGAAGCTGAGCGCGCCCGCATCGCTGACGATCGCTGCGCGCTTCGAAAAACGTGCCGCGGCCTCATTGAGAATGCCGGGTATGGTCCGGTCGAGATCCATCGATGCGGTCACCTTGAAATGCCGTCCCTGCCCATTCTAAGTCTGTCTCCGCAGCATCCCGGCTGCCTTCAGAGCCGGCGCTCGACCCTCACCCCGAACTCGCTGGCATCGTTGCTGAGAATCCGGAGCAGGTAGTCGCCGGTGTTGAGGCGCGCGTTGTCGTAGCGCACGTCCCCCGCATTGCGGCCGTACACCGCCGCCGTCCAGCGATCGCCCGGGGCCGCATAGCCCAGGTGGAAGTTGACCAGGCCGCGGCTTCCGATGCGCGTCAGCCGGCCCGGGTCGGAACTCGGTTCGCCCCACATCCGGCCCCGATACGAATAATCGAGCCTTGCTGCGACCTCCCCGCCGTTGCCCAGCGGCCAGTGGTACTCGGAACCGATCGAGAACGTCAGCTCCGGCGTGAGCGGCGCCACCGGCTTGACGCCCTGCCTGCGTTCCACATCGACACCCATCACCCCGAGAGTCACGTTCAGTCGGAGCCTGCCCGTCACGTACAGCGAGCTCTCCCATTCGAATCCGGTCGTGTGCTGCCCAACGATGAGGTTCACCGTGCTGAAACCCGATCCGGCGGTTGTGCTTACCTGGTAGGGAAGGTCCTCGTATCGCGTGTGGAAGACGGCCGCGCTCAGCTCGAGCCGTTCCATGGGCTGTCCCTTCAACCCCACCTCGAAGTTCACGGCCGTGATGTTGTCTCCCGCGGCAAAACAGCCCGGGTCGGCGAACAGGCAATAGGGCCGTGCCGGGAACTGGCCGGACTGGTAGCCGCTCTGCACCGCCGCATAGGCCGTCAGCCGGTCGCCGAAGTCGTAGCGGGCGGAAAGGTCCCAGCTCGTCTCCCGCCAGGTTCGCCGTGCGGCGACCGGCCCGGTGCCCACGTCGGTGCTCGCCCGCTTCTCGTCCCGCGTCGTCCGCACGCCCCCGGCAAGGCGCCAGCGATCGCTCAACTGCATGCCCAGATTGGCGAATACCGCCGTGCTGTCGAGATCCTGGGCCAGCTCGAATCTTCCCTCGAATCCGAGAAACACGGTGGGATCCTGGACGTTCATTCCGTCTTCGTCGAATCGGTAGACACCGGCCACGACGTCGACGATGCCGAAGTCGCCGTTCAGTTGCAGCTCGATGGAGGCCTGGTCCGCTTCGCCGCGCTCCGGAAACCGCAGGAAGTCGTCGAAGAAACCGTCGTCGTCCAGGCCGGCTTCGTACTCGGACCGGCGGACGCTCGCTATCGCCTTTGCGCTCAACCGTTGGGTGAGCGCCCACTCCGCGGTCAGCGCCAACCCGCGTGCTTCGTTCTTCACCCGGGCCTGGTCCGCCTGTCCGGTGTTGTTGTCATAGGGGTTCGCAGCGATGTCGGCGTTGCGGTAGCCGGCGGCGTGGACCCTGCTGCCCGGTACTTCATCGATCAGCGTGGTGTACGGGTTCAGGCCGTTGTTGCCGTCGTTCGCGTCCGCGGCCAGGGTCAGCCGGAATGCCTCCGCGGGTTGCCAGGCCACCGCCATGCGGCCGAACAGCTCGCGCATCTCTCCCACCTCCACCCCCGCGTCCGGGAGGTTGAGAAACTCGCCTGTGCCGCCGCGCCGATTGACGCCTGCAGACAGTGTCAGGGCGACCTGATCGCCAACGTTCGCATCCGCGTGCAGGTGGGCGTCAACGCGCTCCCGGGTACCGGCCCGGGCGCTCACCCGTACGCCCGGGTCGGCGCCGGGCGGCCGGGTGACGATATTGATGGCGCCGCCAATGGAGTTGCGTCCGTACAGGGTGCCCTGCGGGCCCCGCAACACCTCCACCCGCTCGACGTTCGCAAGGTTCCAGTGCTGGCCGACCTGTCGGCCCAGGTAGATGCCGTCCACGTAGACGCCGACGCCCGGGTCCGTGGTGATCAGGTGGTCCTGGATGCCGATTCCCCGGATGAAGGGGTTGGCCGAGGAGGTGTGCCCCGCGGAGAAGGTGGTGACATTCAGGTTCGGCACGAACTTGCCGATGTCCACCAGGTCGCCGATACCGCGCTCCGGCAACGCCCGGCTGGTGAATACGGAAAGCGCGGCCGGCACCTCGTAGACGCCCTGCTCGCGCCTGGCGGCCGTGACGATCACTTCCTCGATCACCACGTCCTCCGACGGCGCGGCCGTGACCGGCGTCAACTGCAGCGACAGCGCGGCAAGCAACGCGTGCGCCGGTGCGATCAATTTCGACATCTATCAGTAATTCCGCGAACGGCAATTCTTCCCGCAATAGATACGCAAACAGAACTGGATTATCCAACACGAATGTACAATACGCAGATCGAATCCGTATGATTTGCTCGGCAACGGCCATCGGTCACAAGCCGGGCGGTCTCTCCGGTTGACGTGACAACGGCCGACCGGTGCGCAACTGGATCAAATGACGAACTCAATCGAGAACAGCAACCCCGTCAAAGGCGGCCACGGCGCCGCCTTTGCGCCGGACGACCTCGACGAACGGATCATAGCGCTACTGCGGGAGGACGGCCGCATGCCCACCCGCGATGTCGCCGCACGGGCCAACACCTCGCCGGCCACCGTGCGCAAGCGCATCCGCGCCATGGAGGCCGCCGGGTTCATGCGCGTGGTGGCGGTCACCGATTTCGCGGCAGCCGGGTTCGATCTGCTGATCGCCATCGGCATCGAGGTGGAGAACCGCAGCGCTGAAGCGGTGGGCCTCGACCTCGCAGACCTGCCCGAAGTGTTCGCCGTCAACCTCACCACAGGCCCCAACGACCTGGAGATCCTGGTCGCCGCCCAGTCTTTCGAACAGCTCGCCACCTTCCTGCACAAGGAGGTGTCCCGGGTGGACGGCATCGGACGGCTCACGCCCGCCCTCACCGTCGATGTGCGCAAGTACGTATCCGAGCAGGTGCCGAGGCTGTGAGCGCGCGACGGTTCGACGATGTGGACAGGCAGATTCTCTCGCATCTTGCCCGCGATGCGCGCATGAGCAACCGCGAGATCGCCCTGGACCTGGGTCTCGCCGAGGGGACGGTGCGCGCCCGCATCAAGCGCCTGCAGGCGAACAACATGATCCGCATCACCGCCGTCACCCGCTTCGCCGGCTCGAAGCAGCCGGTGATGGCCTACATCGGAATCCGGGTCGACCTGCACCGCATCGCCGAGGTGGCCGAGCGCATCGCCGGCCTGCCATTCATCGGCTTCGCCGCCACCATGCTCGGCCGCTACGACATCCTGGCCATTACCATCGTCGAGGACGGCGCCGACCTGGTGCGCCTGGTGAACGACGAGATCATGTCCATCGCCGGGGTGCGCCACGCGGAAACGACGCTGGCGGTGAAGAACCTTAAGTACGACTACCGCTGGGGGCGTATCGTCGACCGCTGAGCCAACGGAGCGAGTTTTACTGGCGCGAACGATCTTTGAGCGCGTCTTCCACGAACGAGAGGAAGCTCGGGGGTTCGCCGCCACCAAACACTTCGAGCGCCGCTCCGGACACGTAGGCTGCAGCATCGGACGCCAGGTACAGGCAGGCATCGGCGATATCCTCTGCCGTCCCCATCCGCCGTGCCGGCAACCGGCTCTCGATCTTCTCGATGCCCGCGCTTCCGCCGTAGTGTTCATCCGCCGCGTCCGAAGCGGTCTTGATCAAGCCGGCGACGATGGCGTTCACCCGCACCTCCGGGCCCCATTCCTGGGCCAGGGATACCGTGGCGGACAGCAGGCCCGCCTTGGCCGCTCCGTATGCCACCGTTCCCGGAGAGGGCCGGATTCCGGATACGCTGGCAATGTTTACGATCGATCCCCGAGATTCCTTGAGTGCCGGGTAAGCCTGTTGGCTGACCAGCAGAGGCGCCAGCAGATTCAGGCGGATGATCGCTTCCGTAAACCGGGGCGAGACGGTCGCGGCGTCCACCGCCGGGCTGCCCCCGGCGTTGTTGACCAGCACATCGATACGCCCTGCCCGGCCGAGCACGGTCTCGATCAGTTCCCCGACCTGCCCGGCATCGCGAACGTCCGCCTGCACGAACTCCGCGCCGCCCTTGCCCGCAGAGGCGTTCGCCGGCGCATTGCGCGCACAGGAAAAAACCCGGGCTCCGCTCTTGAGGAACGCATCGGCAATGCCCCGGCCGATGCCGCGGGTGCCGCCGGTGACCAGAACCACTTTGTCGTCGAAGCGCGCCATGAAACCTGCGATAGCCCGGTGCCGTCATCGGTTTCCGGAAAGGAAACTAACGATAGAGAAACCAGGCCACTCCCTCAAACTTTATTTGCGTAGAATCAGCCGTTACAAGTGCGCGTTTGGTTGACCCCCTACCAGACAGTAAACTGACGACGGAGCCCGCAACAACGCAGGAGGCAGCACCGGATGCCCTTTGAGGTGGATGTCCGCGACCGGATCGGCGAGATCGTTTTCGATCACCCGCCGGTCAACGCCTTCGACTCGAGCCTCTGGCTCGAACTGCCCGGCATCATCCATGGGCTTGCCGAACGAAAGGAGGTGCGCTGCCTCCTGATCCGCGCCGAGGGAAAGGGATTCTGCGCCGGCGTCGACATCAAGGAACTGCAGGCCGACCCGAACCGCATCGTCGAGGTGAACCGGGGCAACTACCTGAGCTTCCGCGCGGTGCACCGCTGCGAGGTGCCGGTGGTGACCGCGCCGCACGGTTTCGTACTCGGCGGCGGCATTGGCCTGTGCGGCGCCAGCGACGCCATCGTCGCTGCCGACGACGCCTACTTTGCTCTGCCCGAGATCGACCGGGGCGCCATGGGCGGCGCCGCTCACCTGCAGCGCATCGTGCCGCACGCCCAGGTGCGCGCCGCCTTCCTCACCGGCGGGCAGATCACCGCGGAGCAAGCCTGGCGCCTTGGCGGCATCGCGCAACTCGTCCCGAGGACCGATCACGTGGTCGCCGCCCGCGAGTTCGCCGCCGTCATCGCCTCGAAAAGCCGCGATGCCCTGCGCATCGCCAAGCAGTCCCTGAACGGCATCGAAACCTCGGATATCGACCGCGCCTACCGCGCCGAGCAGGGGCTCACGCTCGAGATGTATCTCCACGAGGATTCCCAAAAGTCACGCGATGCCTTCGTCGAAAGCGGGGATGTGGCCGGCTTCGGGGACGAGGCCGGCGAGACGTGAGCCCTGGGCGTTGCCGATGCTCGAACCCGTACGCCTGCAATCGAATCCCATGAAATTCGACCGGTTATCTTGAAAGGCTTCGACCCGTGACAGATCTGTCCCGCCCGCCGGATTACCCGCAAAGCCACGACCTGCTCGCCGGCCGGAACGTGCTGGTCACGGCGGCCGCAGGGTCGGGAATCGGCTATGCAGCCGCCAGACGGTGTCTGGAAGAAGGCGCCAGGGTGCTGATCTCCGACATCCACGCAAAACGCCTGGCGGAATCCGTCGACCGTCTCGAGGAGACAACCGGCGCCCGGCCTGTCTCTACGCTCTGCAACGTGACCGTGCAGGCAGACGTGAACGCCCTTTTCGCCACCGCCAGGAACTCTTTCGAGTCCATCGATGCAGTCATCAACAATGCCGGCCTCGGCGGCACGGCGAACCTCATGGAAATGACCGACGAGCAGTGGGCGGCCGTGCTGGACGTAACCCTGAACGGCACCTTCCGCATGACCCGCGCCGCGATGCGGGCGATGCGCGAATCCGGCGGCGTCATCGTCAACAACGCCTCGGTGCTCGGCTGGCGAGCCCAGAAGGGGCAGGCACACTACGCGGCCGCCAAGGCCGGCGTGATGGCCCTGACCCGCTGCGCCGCGCTCGAAGGCGCCGAGTTCGGCATCCGCGTCAACGCCGTCGCTCCGAGCCTGGCCATGCATCCGTTCCTTTCCAGGGCAATCCCCCTCGAGCAGCTTCAGGAACTCGAGACCCGGGAGGCCTACGGCCGGTCAGCCGAGGTCTGGGAAGTGGCCAACGTGATGGTGTTCCTGGCGAGCGACTATTCCTCCTACATGACCGGCGAGACAGTATCGGTATCGAGCCAGCGGGCTTGAGCCGCGAACAGTCGCCTCCCCGCAATACGATTCCGCGGCCGCTTCAGGCGCCGCGGATCACGGGTTCGCGAAATCCTGCTTCGTCCTGCGCGCCTGCTTTCGCGGCAGCGAGAACCACAGCGCAACCGCAACCAGCGGTGGGATGAACAAGTTGCCGACGACGCCCGGCGGCGTTCCGGCCGCAATCACCGGCTTGAACAGGCCAATGCCGAGGCGTCCGAGCCACTCGCAGAGCAACAGGAGCAGCACGAACGGAACCAGATGGCGATACCGCCACAGAACCACCCAGGCGACCAGCGACAACAGGAGTTGCACGAGCCCCCACTGGGCGAAAAGCGCAATCAGGTTGGCGCCGCCATCGACCGACGTATCGAGGCCGGCAATGACCCCGGCGCCACCGTCCGGCAGCACGATGTGCACCAGACTGCGTGCCGTCGTCATCACTGTCAGCGCGACGAGGAACCACAGGGAGGCCGGGGACCCACCGTATTGGTTCCCTGGCGACGGAAACAGCGCATTGATTTCGCGCATGCGGTGTCCCTGAAACGTAGAACCGGAATCCCGCGAACTATCTTACCCGCCGTGCGCCCAGATTCAGGACCTCTACTGCAACTTTAGCCCCAATCTTTTCTGGGTTCCTGACGCTGAGATCCCCGCAGCCGCGTGCAAGTCAGGTAGCCTCGTGCCGTGCAACGCTGTCGAAAGACGCTGAGCGGTTCATCCTGCGCCCCCTGGCTTCGTTATCTATGGCTTCGAGGAAACCGTGGCCGAGGGAAACGTTGATCCGCCGCGAGAAACGCCGGCGGAAAGAAGCGGAACGAGGACGATGTCGGCCCCGCGCTGCCAATCGGCGAGTACAGGGTCGGCCCGAATAGCCTCGACGGACCGTGGCGCCGGGATTGGTTCGCCGTCGGCGGAGAGGCCTTCTACATGAAAAGCAAGAGCTTCGCAGCCGTGCTGAACCGTTTCGTCCACGGTGTCGCCAGCCGAGACGCAACCCGGGAAATCAGGGAAGCTGATGCCATAACCTGAGTCGGGATCGCGGTGGATGAACGATACGTAACGCACGGAGTTATCCTCCTTTCGGGCGCCAGCCAGCTTGCCTGTACATTGACGCGACAGTGCCTGCGGGAATGTCCTTTTCCAGATGCGGCACCGTGACGCGGCCTCTCTTTGTCGGGTGACGGAACTGCCGATGACTGCCCCTGGTGGTGACCTGGACCCATCCGTCTTGTTCCAGCATCCGGATAAGCTTGCGGCTATTGCGCTCCAATGCGACACCCGTTGCGAATCAATATACACAACGACTATCGCGCAGGACAACGTGGACGTCTGTAGGACATCGTCGCCATTTCGTCATATTTCGGAGTACGGCTGACAAGCGTTCGAACACCAGAAAACAACAACTCAACCGGAACAATCCCGTAAACGGTGCAAATGAAAATGTGCCGGAAACCACGCGCCATTCGACACCGCACCGGCAATCCATATAGCATTCGCGCCCTCACTGAACGAGCGCCCCCGGAGAAAGCTACAATGGACCGGCCGGAAACCACGCCACCGGCAATCTCGATTGCGCCATCTCCAGCCGACAGGCTTCCCGATCGAGTCCCGGTCGCGCCTCGTGTGGGTCGGATCCGGCCATGAGCCAGGTGCTGAAACTCGGCATTCCCGCCGGTAGCCTGCAGGAAGCCACCCGCGAACTGTTTCAGCGCGCGGGGTATGTCATCTCGTTCACCTCGCGCTCCTACTATCCCGCCATCGATGACGACGAGATCGAGTGCATGATGATCCGCGCCCAGGAGATGGCCCGGTACGTGGAGCAGGGTGTGCTTGACGCGGGTATCACCGGCCGCGACTGGGTGGTCGAGACCGGGGCCGATGTGCAGGAAATCTGCGAGCTGCGCTTTTCCAAAGTCAGCCGCAAGCCGGTGCGATGGGTGCTTTGCGTACCGAACGACTCCGCCGTCCGCACGGTGGCTGACCTGGAGGGCAAGCGCATCGCCACCGAGGCCGTGCGGGTGACCGGCGATTACCTGGAACGGCACGGCGTCTCGGCGCAGGTGGAATTCTCCTGGGGCTCCACGGAGGCGAAGCCGCCGAGGCTTGCCGACGCCATCGTCGAGATCACGGAAACCGGCAGTTCCATTCGCGCCAACAACCTGCGCATCGTCGACGACGTGATGACCAGCACGCCGCGCCTCATCGCCAATCACGCGACAATGGAGGATGCGTGGAAGGTCGCCAAGCTCGAGAATCTCGCGCTGATGCTTCGCTCCTGCCTGGCGGCCGAAGGCAAGGTGGGGCTGATGCTGAATGCGCGCAGCGAAAACCTCGATGCTGTCACGGCGCTGCTGCCGGCGCTCAAGATGCCCACCGTCTCCCGGCTATCGGAAGAAGGCTGGATAGCGGTGAACACCATCATCGACGAAACGACGGTGCGCTCGCTGATCCCGAAACTGAGGGCCGCCGGCGCCCGGGGCATCGTCGAATACGCCATCAACAAGATCATCGACTGAGGCCGGCGGCATCCATGAACCGGAGCGCGCCGGCGTGAACAGCGGCACCGACCAGGTCGGGGGGAGGTATTCCAGGTATGTCCTGGCCGTGCTCCTGGTCGTCTACATTTTCAACTTCATCGACCGGCAGATCATTTCGATCCTGGCCGAGGAGATCAAGGCCGATCTCGGCATCTCCGATGCGGACATCGGCTTCCTCTACGGAACGGCCTTCGCCGTTTTCTATGCCGTCTTCGGCATTCCGCTCGGCAAGCTGGCCGATGTATGGACGCGCAAGAGCCTGATTTCCATCGGACTCGGGTTCTGGAGCCTGATGACGGCGCTGTCCGGCACGGCCCGCAGTTTCGCGATGCTCGCCACCTACCGCTTCGGCGTCGGCGTCGGCGAGGCGAGCGCCTCCCCCGCCGCATTCTCCATGCTCTCCGATTACTTCTCGCCCAGGGTCAGGGCGACGGTGCTGGCGATCTACTCGAGCGGCGTCTACATCGGCGCCGGCATTGGCCTCTTTCTTGGCGGCATGATCGTCGATGCGTGGAAAGAGGCTTTTCCCGATCCGGCGCTCGCGCCCTTCGGGTTGCAGGGCTGGCAGGCGGCGTTCATGGCCGTGGGGTTGCCGGGGCTTCTGGTCGCCGTCTGGGTATGGACGCTGCGCGAACCGGTGCGCGGCCTGAGCGAAGGCCTGGTCGCAGAGCCGGAACCGCATCCGGCTCGCGAGACCTTGCGCTCCCTGATCTCGGTGCTCCCCCCGTTCACCCTTTACAACCTGGCGCAACTCGGCGGCGCCCGCGCTTTGGTCCTGAACCTCATCGCCGCACTGGCGATCGCGGTACTTGCCTA
Organism: Gammaproteobacteria bacterium; assembly: GCA_028821125.1. Lineage (GTDB taxonomy): Bacteria > Pseudomonadota > Gammaproteobacteria > Pseudomonadales > Azotimanducaceae > Azophilus. The sequence goes on along the minus strand of JAPPHD010000044.1, from coordinate 17,162 downwards.
CGGCGTCAACATGCTCATGCCGAGCACGATTCAATGGACGGCTCTCGGCGTCGGCGTCTATGCGGCGGTTTCCTGGATGCAGGCGCTGCAGATCCGCGATCCGGATACTTTCTCCATGATGTTCCGCTCCCGGGCTTTCGTGTCCATGACCACCGGATTCTCGTGCATCGCCTTCGTCACCTACGGCGTCGGGTTCTGGGGGCCGCCTTTCATGCTGCGCGTGCATGGCGTCGACCTGGCCGAAGCCGGTACGCTGCTCGGCCTGGGTGCAGCCATCGGCGGACTGCTGGGCGTCACCATGGGGGGCATCCTGGCGGACCGGTTGCGGCAGAAGTCCGCCAACGGACGGCTCTGGGTGGGTGTGTTCGCGATTGCCCTCTCGATTCCTTCGGGCCTCCTCTTCCTGCTGACCGGCAACGCCTGGATTGCCTATCTCTGCAGTTTCCTGTTCAGCACCACCGCGCCCATGTGGCTGGGCGCCGCGGCGAGCACCGTGAACGACCTCGTGATGCCGAGGATGCGGGCGACGGCATCCGCCTACTACATCCTGATGCTCACATTCATTGGCCTGGCCCTGGGGCCTTTCATGATCGGGCAGATCAGCGACGTCTACATGGCTACAGGCCTGAGCGACGGCGCCGCGTTGCGCAACGCCATGTTGTGGTCGCTCATCATGTTCGCCGCCAGCCTGGCGTTGCTCACCCTGGCAATGCGATACCTCCCCGGAGACGAGGCCAGGCGGGTCGAACTGGCCAAAGTCGAATCTCCCGCTGCGGCGCCGTAGTGGCAAACAGACCTGCCGTGAGCCGGGCCCGATCGTGCCAATTGACCGGCAGGCAACCACATCCCACCAAGAACTTTTGACCGGGGAGTACCCGATTTGGCGCTCGAGCAGGTTCTGAGCCCCGTTCGAATCGGCGGCGTTGACGTCAAAAACCGGGTTGTCCGCACCGCCCATGGCACCAGCATGGGCTATGGCGACCTCTCCGACGACCTGATCGCCTATCACATCGCCCGGGCCCGGGGCGGCGTCGGGCTTTCCATCCTCGAAGCGGCCAGCGTCCACTGGAGCGGCCCGATGACCCTGCACGCCTGGAACGACACCATCGTGCCGCGCTACGAGAAACTCATGGAACAGGCATCGTTGCACGGCATGCGGGTGTTTGCGCAGATCAACCACATGGGAGTGTACGGAGGGGCGCCCTGGCAGCGGCCGTGGTCCGCTTCCGAGAAGCCGGTGCCCGGCTCGCCCATGCTGGCCCACGCCATGTCGGTGGACGAAATCGCAGAGGTGACGGCCGCGTTCGCAGCGGCAGCCGCGCGGGTCAAGGCCGGAGGACTGCATGGCGTCGAGGTGCACTGCGCCCACGATTTCCTGTTGCAGCAGTTCATCTCCGTACGCCATAACCGGCGCGAAGACGAGTATGGCGGTGCGTTCGAGAACCGGATGCGCTTCTACCTGGAAGTGTTGCGGGCCGTGCGGGAAGCGGTCGGCGACGACTTCGTGGTCGGCACCCGGGTCGGGCCGCACAACCTGCCGGGCGGGCTGAACGTGGCCGAGCACGTCGAGATCGTCAACCGCGTCCTTGAAGAGGGCATCATCGACTACCTCAACGTCTCCCATGGCAGCTCCCTGAACAGCCACAAGATCATCGCCGCCATGCACGAGGAGGCGGGCTACGAGATCCCGTTCAGCGAGCAGGTCACGGCGCTCACGACCCTGCCTACCATCGTCACCGGCCGCTTTACCACGCTGGCCCAGGCCGATGCCCTCATCGAAGCCGGCAAGGCGGACCTGGTCGGCATGACCCGCGCCCACATCGCCGACCCGGACCTCGTGCGCAAGACCGCATCCGGCCGGGTTCGGGAAGTGCGCCCCTGCATCGGCTGCAATCAGGGATGCGTGGGGGGCCTGAACAAGGGCCGGGTCGGCTGCGCGGTCAACGTCGCCGCCGGACAGGAACTCAGGCTTGCCGAGGAGTTGATCGAACCGGCCGATAAACCCGGGCACATCGTCGTGGTGGGCGGCGGGCCGGCCGGCATGGAAGCGGCCCGGGTCGCAGCCCTGCGCGGTCACCGGGTGAGCCTTTTCGAAGCCGCCCCGTCCCTGGGCGGCACGCTGCGCGCCGCCCGGCTGGCGCCGAAGCACCGCTCAATCGGAGAGATCGCGGATTGGCTGAGCGATGAGATGGAACGTCTCGGCGTCGAAGTACATCTCGGGGCGCGAGTGTCGGCGGGCGATATCGACGTCATGCAACCCGACGCCGTCATCGTGGCCGTGGGCGCCCGGCCAACAGTTGCGGAACTGCCGCCGGGGGCCGTGCCGGGGCGCGGGGTAACCGCGCCGGAACTCTTGATCGGCGGTTACAACCAGGTTCGGGGCAGCGCCCTGGTTCTCGACGAGGTCGGTGGATACGAGGCCATCGGCGCCGCGGAATTCCTGCTGGAACAGGGCGCAGACGTCACGTTCGTCACCAGCCTTGCCAGTTTTACGCCTCAGATGATGGCCATCGGCGTCGGGGTTCCCGCCATGGAGCGCCTGCAGGCGACCGGCCGCTTCACATTGCTGACCCAGGCAAGCCTCGCTTCGGTCGGGACCGACACGGCCGTGGTTTCCTCCAGGGCCGGATGGCCGGACCTGGAGGTGGATGCAGAAACCCTGGTGATGGTTACCGACCGCGGTCCCGATCAGGGGCAGATCGAGGAGTTCACCCGCCTGAGCTGTCGAACGGAAGTGGTGGGCGATGCAGCCTCACCGGGCTTCCTGCCCGGAGCGATCGCCACCGCACACCTGGCGGCGCGCTCTCTCTGAAAAAACAATATTCGGGGTCAGAGCAAAAACCAATTGGGGTCAGCAACATTTGGGGTCAGAGTGAAAACTGTCCCATCAACTTTTACTCTGACCCCAATTACTCTACTTGCAGCAGAAACAGCGCAAAATATTCGTCCGGGTCCGTCCACGCCGCAGTGCAGGTGAAACCGCCGGCAGCGGCCAGCGCCTTGAATTCCTCGAGATCGTACTTGTACGAATTCTCGGTGTGAATGGTCTCTCCCCGGGCGAGCTCGATCGCTGCGCCGTTCAACCGCACCGTCTGGTCCTCCACGCTTTCCAGGAACATCTGGATACAGCCGTGGCGTTCGTTGTAGTAAGCCTTGTGGCGGAAGGCGCCCGGATTGAAATCCGCGTTCAACTCGTCGTTCAAATGGTTGAGCACGTTCAGGTTGAATTCCGAGGTGACGCCCGCGGCATCGTTGTAGGCCGCCTCGAGGACGGCCCGCTCTTTCTTGCGGTCGACGCCGATCAACAAGTGTGCGCCCGCGCCCAGTGACACCGCGACGTTGCCAAGGAAGCACCGGGCCTCATGGGGCTCGAAATTACCGATGCTGGATCCGGGGTAGAAGCCTATCTTGTGAAAGCCGGCAACCACATCGGGCAGCTCGAGCGGTTCGGTCAGGTCGGCACAGGTCGGGTAGACCTTCAGCCACGGAAAGTCGGCGTGGAGCGCCGCCGCCGTGCGCTCCAGATGGCGCTGTGAGATATCGACGGGCAGGTAGGCCTCCGGTCGCACCGCCTCCAGCAGCCGGCGGATCTTCAGGCTCGAACCCGCGCCGTATTCCACGACACAACCGCCCGCGCCGATGGCATCGCGCACCTCACCCAGGCAGCGGTCGAACAGCCTCAGTTCCGTGCGGGTCAGGTAGTACTCCGGCAGGCGGGTGATGGCCTCGAAGAGCGCCGAACCGCGCTCGTCGTAGAAATACTTCGGCGCGATGGTTTTCGGCTCGCTGGTGAGGCCATGGAGCACCTCGCGCAGCATATCCGCCGGCGGTGGCTTGAGATCGAAGAACTGGTAGGCCGCGGCAGCCATCTCCGGAGCTATGCCAAGTCTCTTGCGAGCCTGATGCCCGAGAACTGCCACCGGTGCGGCGGGTAGAAGAAGTTCCGGTAGCTGGCCCGCACATGCCCCCGGGGCGTGGCGCAGGACCCGCCGCGCAGCACGAGCTGGTTGCTCATGAACTTGCCGTTGTATTCGCCGAGGGCGCCCGGCGGCGTCCGGTAGCCCGGATAGGGGCCGTAGGCACTGGACGTCCATTCCCAGGCGTCGCCGTAGAACTGGTTCCCCGCTCCGGTTTCACGGCGCTGAACGCCCTCTCGTCCGCGCCATTCGACACTCGCCGGGTGAAGCCTCCGGTCGTCCGCAAAATTCCCCGCCCGCGGATCCTGCGGTGCGGCGGCCGATTCCCATTCGAACTCGGTGGGAAGCCGGCAACCCGCCCAGCGGGCATAGGCATCGGCCTCGTAGGCGCTGACGTGCACCACGGGATCGTCAGGAACCAGCGGGCGCTCGCCGCCCAGGCGGTACTCGAGCCAGCCGCCGTCCTGGTTGCGCCCGTCCTGGTTGCGCGTTTCTTGGCGGCGCGTTTCTTGGCTACGCGTTTCTTGGCTACGCCAATAAAGAGGGGATTTCCAGCCGTTGGCGCAAACCGCGGCCCAGCCGTCAGACAACCAGAGTGCGGGGGATTCGTAGCCGCCGTCTTCCATGAACTCCAGGAACTCGGCGTTGGTCACCAGCCGGCCGGCCAGGGCGAAGGGCTCCAGCAGCACCCGGTGGCGCGGCAGTTCGTTGTCGAAGCAGAACGGCCCCCCCGCGCCCACCGACAGGATTCCGCCCGGGTAGTCGTCGAACTTCAGCGGCCCTGACCCGCCGGCTTCGCGGTCGAGGTCCTGTCGATAGGCGGGTTTCAGCGGGTTCAGCCCCAGGTTGTACTTGAGATCGGTGAGCATCAGCTCCTGGTGCTGCTGCTCATGATTCAGGCCCAGTTCGATGCGCTGGCGGATCTCGCCGTCTTCGCGGGTCACGAGGCCCGCTATCGCATTGTCGACATGGGCCCGGTAGTCGTAGACCTCGCCGACCGTGGGCCGCGACAGGAAACCGCGCCTCGGCCGCGGATAGGGATTGCCGATGCCGTTGTAGTAGGAGTTGAACAGTACCTCATAGCGGTCGTCGAAAGCCTGGTAGTCCGTTGCGAATTCCTTGAGGAGGAAGGTCTCGAAGAACCAGGTGGTGTGCGCCAGGTGCCACTTGGGCGGGCTGGCGTCGTCCATGGGCTGTACGCCGTAGTCCTCGATGGCGAGCGGCTCGCACAGCGCCTCGGATTGCCCCCGCACACGGGCATAGCGGCCCGCCAGGTCTTCATCGTGGCTACCTCGCGGCTCCGACGGACCGGCCGCCATCCGCGGTACGCCCGATACCCCCGTCGCGGCGCCTTCGGAAGAACTCATTGCGAATCGGTGCTTAGCCCGGCCTAGCCGCTCCAGACAGCGGCAAACCAGTAGTGGTCGAGCAGCAGGAAGACGAAGAGGGCGAACAGGTAGGCGATGGAGTAGCGGAACGTACGAATGGGCGCGGTGCGGCTCCGGTTCACGAGCAGCACGACCGACCAGTAGAGGAAGCCGCCGCCGAGCGCCAGAGCCGCGGCCAGGTACAGCCAGCCGCTCATGCCGATGGCCACCGGCGCCAGGCTGGAGGCAATGAGGATCAGCGTATAGAACAGGATATGCCGCCGGGTCGCGGGCTCCCCATGGGTCACCGGCAGCATCGGAATGCCCACGGTTTCGTAGTCTTCCTTGCGGTCGAGCGCCAGGGCCCAGAAATGCGGCGGGGTCCAGGCGAAGATGATCAGCACCAGCAGCAGCCCGCCGGGTTCCACCGCGCCGGTCACGGCCGTCCACCCGAACAGCGGCGGCGCCGCCCCGAAAAGGCCGCCGATGACGATGTTCTGGGGCGTGGCACGTTTGAGAAACAGGGTGTAGACCAGCCCGTAGCCCACCCAGGACGCCAGGTTGAGCCATGCGGTCAGCGGGTTGATCCACAGGAACAGAACCGCCATGCCCGTTACCCCCAGCACCGCCGAGAACAGCAGCCCGTTGAGGATTCCGACCCTTCCCGTGGCCACCGGGCGCCGCTGGGTACGCGCCATGCGCGCATCGATCTCGGCATCGGCGATGTGGTTGACCACGGCCGCGGATGCCGCGACCAGGCCGATGCCCAGGGTGCCGAGCACCAGCACATCGAGCGGCACCATGCCCGGCGTTGCGAGGAACATGCCGACGACCGCGCAGACAAGCATGAGCAGCACCACGCGCGGCTTGCACATCTCCACGTAATCGCGCCAGGACGCGACCGGATAGGCGATCTCGTTCAAGAGCCGGTCCCCCGAAAAGCGCGATAGTTTACTGTAACCAGAACCAGCAACAAGAGCGCGCCGCCGGCATTGTGCGAAACCGCGACCCACAGCGGCAGAACCAGCAGCACATTGGCGATGCCGAGCGACAGTTGCAGCGCCAGCGCCCCCAACAGCCAGGTGCCGAGCGGGCTCCCGGAAGCCAGCAGCCGCCAGCCCAGCCATCCCGTCACCAGCAGCACGGCGACGGCGCCCAGCCGATGGGCGATCTGTATGGCGATGCGCGCTTCGTTGTCCATGATGCCGCCCAGGTAATTGGGGCCCACGGACTGGAAGATATTGAAACCCTCAGCCAGATCCATGGGCGGCGCCCAGGCGCCGTGGCAGGTCGGAAAGTCGGGACAGGCAAGCGCGGCGTAATTCGATGTTACCCAGCCCCCGAGGGCAACCTGCAATACCAGCACCAGGAGGGCGGCCAACCCGAGCCGCAAGTGACGCGCGGGAACGTCAAGCCCCCCGCACAGGCCCAGGCGCAGGGCCAGAAGCCAGAGCAGGCCCAGGGTCGCAAACCCGCCCAGAAGGTGCGCGGTCACCACCTGCGGCCAAAGTTTCAGCGTTACCGTCCAGGCTCCGAATGCGCCCTGGAGCATCACCAGCAGCGCCAGCCCAATGGCCAGCTTCAGCGGTGCGTGGGGCCGCAACCGGTAAGCCTGCGCCGCAACGATCAGAATCAGCAGCCCGAGTGCGCTGGCGGCGTACCGATGGATCATTTCCGTCCAGGCCTTGTCCGCTTCCACAGGCGAATCCGGGTAAAGCGCTTCGGCGGCACGTATTTCCTCCGCCGTCTGGGGGATGGCCAGATGGCCATAGCAACCCGGCCAGTCCGGGCAGCCGAGACCCGCATCCACCAGGCGGGTGAACGCGCCGAGCACGACCACGACCACCGCCAGGGCGATGCCGGCCAGTACTGTCTTCATCATCGTGGATTGCGCTTTCAACTTGGCTTTGCGCCCGTTGCGCCGGCGGTGTCGGACGGGCCGTCGAGGCGGCGGTCAACCGGTTCCGGGCGCGGCGCGTCACTCATCTTCAGGCAACTCCAGCAGGCGCGCCAGATCCTCCAGGATAGGCTGCGCCGGTGAATCGGCGGGGTATCTCAAGACCACGTTGCCCGCCGGGTCGACCAGGTAGATTCCGCCGTCGAGGGCCTTCTCACCGTCGCTGGTGAAACGAAGAACCTGTGGATAACGGCCGGGCGGTGGCAGCGGCTCCGCTTCCGGCGGCATGACCAGGGCCTGGCGTATCCTGTCCCCATGCCTGTACAACCGCTCTTGCAAATTTCCCATTTCCTGCAAAGACCGTTCACAGGACGCCGCACAACCCCCGGTGACCAGCCAGACCCACCAGGTGCCGCTACCATCCACCGGCATTCCGGAACCGTCACCGAGGGCAAGTTCCCGGGCCAGCAACGGCGGGTCGACGAACTCACCCCGATTGGTCGTATCCAGCAGGCTGTCGCGCTCCGCCAGGAAGACCAGGCTGTAAACCCCGAAGGCGGCAAGCAGCGGAAAGGCCACCGCCATGATGATCACCTGTGGCCGGTTTCTTTTTGCGACCTTTTCGTCAACTTTCATTGAACAAAACTTAATTCTTTGATTTTAAAGAAAAAGTTATTTGACATAATATCGTCCGTCTCAGGAGCGAGTTCGCATGCGGCGCTTCCCTTTCGGCGCACGGCCACATTGTCCAGCAGTACGCAAGGCGTTCGGACGAGCTTAACGCGCCGAAAGGGAAGCGCCGCATACGAACTCTTTCCCGAGATTCGGCGTTGCTCCTTCCACGTCCTCGTCCCGGCGCGCCGGGCGGGTTGCCGACTCGCAGGGATCAATACCAACTTACTGAATGATGCGCCGGTCACGTGCAGCCCTGCCTCAATTCCTCGAGGACCTTCCGCGTATCCGGCCGCACGCCGCGCCAGATGGCGAAGGCGGTGCCCGCCTGCTCCACCAGCATGCCCAGCCCGTCGGCAACGGCCGATGCCCCGGCTCGGTCCGCCCATCCGCAGAACGGCGTCGAGCCGTCCCGTGCGTAGAGCATGTCGTAGCAGACCGCGTCGCGGGCAATGCGTTCGTCGATCAGCGCGCCCTGGCCTTTGAGGCCCGCGGAGGTTCCGTTGATCACCACATCGAAGCCGGGCGCCAATCCATCGAGCGCGGCGCTTTCCACGTTGGCCGGATAGCGTGCGGCGAGTGCGCGAGCCCTGGAAACGGTACGGTTGGCGACCACGATACGCCCGGCCCCGGCATCGACCAGGGCCGGCAGGACGCCCTGCACCGCCCCGCCCGCGCCGATGAGCAGCAGGGAACGTCCGGCGACATTCACACCCAGCGCGCGGAGATCCCCGACGAGGCCTTCGCCGTCCGTGTTGAAACCCGCCGTCCGGTCGTCCTCCAGCGCAATCGTATTGACCGCCTTGGCACGGGCCGCCGCGCCGCGGGCCTCGTGCACCCACTCGAACGCGTTGCCCTTGAACGGCAGGGTGACGTTCAGGCCCAGGCCGCCGGTGGCGAAAAACGAGTCTGCCGCTTCCCGGAAACCGCCCGCCGGGGCCGTCAGCTTCTCGTAGCTGAGCCGTTGCCCGGTCTGTTCGGCGAACGCGTGATGAATTTCCGGCGACAGGGAATGCGCCACCGGATTGCCGATTACCGCGTAGCGGTCCATCAGCGCAACACCGTCCCGTCGAGGGTGCGCAGCTCGCTCGGGCGGTTGCGCGCCGACGTGCGTCCGGGCACCACGTAGTCGACGGAAGCGTGGAACCAGCGCCGCACGTGCAGTGCGTTTGCTGTGCTCGGCCGGCCGGACGGATTGGCCGAGGTCGAAACCAGGGGGCCGCCAAAGGCGGCGCAGATGGCCCGGGACTGGGCGTGGCCGGGGACCCGTATCGCCACACGGCCCGGGCCGGGCGACCCGGCGCCGCTGATCCACCAGGGAAAGCGCGCATTCGGCACCAGCCAGCTCACGGCGCCTGGCCAACTCGACTGAACGGCGCGGCGGTCCACCTCGGAAAGGCCCGCCAACTCGGGTTCGAAATACGAAGGGTCGGCGCCGATGACGATCAGGCCCTTGCCCGGGTCGCGGCCCTTCGCCTCCAGGAGCCGCGCCACGGCCCGGCCGTCGAACGGGTCGCAGGCCAGGCCCCAGACGCCTTCCGTCGCATGCGCGACCAGGCCCCCGGCGCGCAGGTGCCGGGCGGCTCTCAAAACGTGGAAATGGTCAGCGCCGGAGTTCCGCCTGCAGCCGCTCATTCTGTGCCTGAATCTTGGCCCGGTTCCCCTCCCGGTCCTCCTCGAGCCGGCCGGCCAGTGCCGCGTCGTCGACCCCCAACATCTGGGCCGCCAGATAACCGGCGTTGCGTGCGCCGGCCTTGCCCACGGCCACGGTGGCCACCGGAATGCCGCCCGGCATCTGAACCGTTGCGAGCAGCGCGTCCAGACCGCTCAGGGGGCCGCTGTCTATGGGTACGCCGATTACCGGCCGGACGGTGTGCGCCGCCACGGCGCCCGCCAGATGGGCGGCCATGCCGGCGCCGCAGACGAATGCGGCACAACCCCGTTCGACGGCATCCGCCACGTAGGCGGCGGTTGCCTGCGGCGTACGATGCGCCGACGAGATGCGGACTTCGTTTTCTATACCGAGACGGTCGAGCACATCGGTACAGTTCTGCATGACCGGCCAGTCCGACTCGGACCCCATCAGCACCGCTACAAAACTCACGTGATTCTCCGGGTTCAAAGAGGGGCGCGAATATACCCGTCGGGAGTCAGCCGGACAAATCCCAGGAGCTCAAGCTGCACCAGCGCGCCGACAACCGTGTCGGCCGGCATTCCCAGGGTAACGGCGATTTCGTCCGGCGATGCCTCGAGCTTCGTCACCGCCTCGTAGACCGGCGCCAGTTCCGGCGGCGGCTCCCGCGTCTTTTCGCCGCCTACCGGGGCATGTCCCAATTCCGCCAGGACATCGTCGGCGTCCTCGACCAGCGCCGCGCCCTGCTTGATCAGCCAGTGGCAGCCGGCGCTCAAGGGGTTGCCCACCGGGCCGGGGGCCGCCATGACGTCGCGCCCCTGCTCCCCCGCCATTCTCGCGGTGATCAGCGACCCGCTGCGGCGGCTCGCCTCCACCACCAGGACCCCTTCGGAAAACCCGCTGATCAGCCGGTTGCGCTCCGGAAAGTGCCCCTTGAACGGCGCCGCATGGGGGGCGTACTCACTCAGCACCAAGCCGCCGGCCTCGACAATACGCTCGGCAAGGCCCCTGTGCTGCCGGGGATAGACATCCTGGAGACCGCTGCCCAGGATTGCGCAGGCGCTGCCGGTTTCCGCCGCCAGTGCGCCCCGGTGCGCCGCGCCGTCAATGCCCCGCGCCAGCCCGGATACGATGGTGGCGCCACCGCGGGCGAGGTCCCGCCCGATGGACTCCGCAAGCTGCAAACCCCTGCGCGTGGCGGTTCTCGCGCCCACAATCGCCACCCGGATGCTCTCGCCCGGCTTCAGGGCGCCCCGGTAGTAGAGGGCAAGGGGCGGGTCGGGGATGTGGCGCAGCGGTTCGGGAAAGTCGCCGTCCCCCAGCACCGTGAACCGGATACCGGCGGCCCGCAACCGATCCACCGGCCACCGGGGGGGCTTTCCATGACGCTCGAAAGCGGCGGGCGCATCCCCGCACTCCACCAGCCAGGCACGCACCGTTCGCCGCGACTCCTGCTGACTGAGATACAGCAACGCCTCCGCCGCCGACATGGCCGGGCTGTTCACATCGCGCTCCGACAATCTCCAGGTAACCGGTAGGTATGCCCGCACAGACGGATGAGAACCAGCCGAGAATACCGGCTTCCGGCGTAAGCATTAGTTCCGAATCAATGTAGGAAATCACCCATGTCGCTCGTCCGAGCCATCTCACCCGGTACCGCCGCGACGGTCGGGCAACCCTATGGCATTTGAATCCTCCAAGCGTGGCCGGGGGCGCCGTGATCTATAATGCCCGCCAATCCGTTCCGGCGGCCCTGTCGACAGCACATGGCTCGATTGCACATCCTCGAGTATCCCGATCCCCGGCTGCGCACCAGGGCCGAACCGGTGCGACGGGTGGACGGCTCCATCCGGGCGCTCATCGACAACATGCTCGAGACGATGTACGCCGCGCCGGGCATCGGCCTCGCCGCAAGCCAGGTCGATGTACACAAGCGGGTGATCGTCATCGACATCTCCGAAAACGGGGATGCGCCCCACGTGTTCGTCAATCCGGAGCTCGAGCTTTCCGGAGAGCGGCTCGAGACCAGGGAAGGCTGCCTGTCCGTACCCGGCATCTACGAACCGGTAACCCGGCGCGAGCGGGTGACGGTGCAAGCGCTCGGCCGGGACGGCGAGCCCTTTTCCCTGGAGGCCGACGGGCTGCTTTCCGTGTGCATTCAGCACGAATGCGACCACCTCGAGGGGAAGCTGTTCGTCGACTATCTGTCCAATCTCAAGCGGGCGCGCATCCGCAAGAAGCTGAAGCAGAATCGGGCCTGAACGGGGCGATTCCCCAGCCTGGCGGAAAAAGCGGCCATCGGGTGCGAACTTGACACCATCGACTTCCCCATCCTCGAACAGGCCATCCGGCGAAGCGCCGTCGATCGCTTTCGCCGGCACACCCGCATTTGCCGCCCACATCCTCGAGTCGCTGATTGCCGCCGGCCATACACCGCTGATGGTGCTCACGCAGCCGGACCGCCGCGCGGGCAGGGGCAGAAGGCCCGCTCCCAGTCCGGTCAAACAGGCAGCGACAGCCGCATCGCTGCCGGTGGGAACCCCGAACGGCCCGGCCGATATCCTGCCCGCGCTGGCGCCGATGAGGGTCGATGCGCTCGTTGTCGCCGCTTACGGCCTGTTGCTGCCCCGCCGGGCGCTGGACCATCCTCGCCTCGGATGCGTCAACGTTCACGCTTCCCTGCTGCCGCGCTGGCGCGGAGCGGCGCCGGTCGAACGGGCAATGATCGCCGGCGACACGGAAACCGGGGTCTCGATCATGCGGATGGACAGGGGGCTGGACACGGGCCCCGTGTACAGGCGCGCGCGCCTACGGATCGGGGCCCGAGCCACCGGCCAGGAACTGGACAACGCGCTTTCCCGGCTCGGCGCCGAACTGTTGCTGGACGTGTTGCCGAACCTCGCCGCACTGACGCCCGATCCCCAGGACGGCCCCGCCACCTACGCTCCCAAGCTCGGGCCCCATGACAGCGTGGCGGACTGGCGGCGGAGCGCCGTCGAACTGGACCGGCGCATCCGCGCCCTGGCGTATCGCGCGCCGGTCCGGGCCGGTCTGGAGGGCACCCGGATTCAGTTACTCTCCGCCATGCCACGCGAGAGTTCCACCAGCGCGGAGCCCGGCACCATTCTCCCCTCCGGCAGGCACGAGATCCTGGTTGCCTGCGGTTCCGGCACCCTGGCGATCGAATCGCTCAAGGTGAACCGGGGCAAGGGTCGAACCATGGGTCCCGGCGACGCCAGGAACGGCTTTCCCGGCCTGTTTCGCCCCGGAGCGCGTTTTCAGTGAGCCATCGGGCACAGGCGCGGGCGCGGGCGGCTCGCAACATCAAGGCAATCCTTGCCGGCAGGCGAACCACGGATTGGGCGGCCGCGGGCGCGAGCCAGACGGGCCTCAGCCTGGAGTTGACCTACGGATGCCTGCGCCACTACTTCTCCCTGAAGGCACAGATCGACCCGCTTCTGGCCAAACCGCTACGTTCCCGGGACGGTGACCTGTACGGGCTCCTGCTGGCCGGCGCCTATCAACTTCAGCGAACCCGCATACCTCCGCACGCCGCCCTGTTCGAGACGGTGACGGCCGCCGAACTCCTGGGCAAGGCCTGGGCCAAGGGCCTGATCAATGCGGTGCTGCGCAAGCTGCCCACAACGCCGCCCGCCGAGGTTGCCGAGCATCCGGCCTGGCTGGAGCAACGCCTCGCAGACGAGTACGGCGCCGACTCGGTACCGCTGATGCACGCCAACAACGCCCGGGCACCCCTGTGCCTGCGCATCAACGCCTCGAAGGTCGATCCCGCGGACTATCGGCGCGAGCTCGATGCTGCCGGAATCGAATACGCGGCAACCTGGTTACCCGAGGGGCTGGTCCTCCGGGAGCCGCAACCCGCCGCCACGCTGCCGGGATTCAACGACGGCCGGGTCGCGGTTCAGGACGTGGCCGCGCAGCTCGCCGTCGCGCCCCTGCTGGAAAGGGCGGCGCCCGGAGAGCGGGTTCTCGATGCCTGCGCCGCCCCCGGCGGCAAGCTTTTCCGGCTTCTGGAAGCTCGATCCGGCCTCTCGCTCACGGCCATCGACATCGCGCCGCGCCGTCTTGCGGCCTTGCGCGAGATCGCCGAACGGCTCGGCCACCGCGGCTTCGAATGCAGGCAGGCCGATGCCGCGACGCTCGACTGGTGGGACGGAACCCCGTTCGATCACGTGCTGCTGGATGCGCCCTGTTCCGGCACGGGCACCCTGCGCCGGCATCCCGAGATCAAGGTGCTGCGCCAGCCGGCAGATGTCGCCAACAGCGCAGCCCGGGAGACAACCCTGCTGGCAAATCTGTGGCGCACCGTGCGCCGCGGAGGTACGCTACTTTATTGCACCTGTTCGATACTCGCCGAGGAGAACGATCAAGTGGTGGGTTCGTTTCTGGGTAGGCGCCGCGATGCGCACCCGCAGAGTGTCTCGCTGCCAACCGGCCGCGCCACCCGGCATGGCTGGCAGTTGCTGCCGCTCGATCCGGCCACGGACGGGCTCTACCTCGCCCTGATCGGGAAAAAACCTTGAAGATCCTCATACTGGGCGGCGGCAAGGTGGGCGGAACGCTGGCCGAGCATCTCGCCAACGAAGCCTTCGACATCACGGTAGTCGACAGCGACGCCGGCCGCCTGAGGGAACTGCGCGACCGCCTGGACATCCAGACGGTGGCGGGCTGGGCCTCCCATCCCGACGTGCTCAGGAGCGCCGGCGCCGAAGACGCCGACATGCTGATTGCCGTGACGGGCAGCGACGAGGTGAACATGGTCGCCTGCCAGGTCTGCTACTCCACGTTCCGCACGCACACGAAGATCGCACGGGTGCGGTCCGGCGCCTACCAGCGCAGCAATTCCTTCTTCTCGAAGGAACACCTGCCGGTGGACGTGCTCATCAACCCGGAGCAGGTCGTCACCGAGCAGATCCGCCAGTTGCTGGAGAACCCCGGCGCCCTGCAGGTGCTGGATTTCGCCGAGGGGAAGGTGAAACTCGTCGCGGTTCGCGCCTGGTCCGGCAGCCCCCTGGTGGGCAAGGAACTGCGGCGCGTGCGCGAACAGCTTCCGAACGTGAGCACCCGGGTGGCGGCAATCTTCCGCCGCGGCCGGCCCATCCCGCCGAGCGGCGGCACCGTCATCGAGGCGGAAGACGAGGTTTTCTTCATCGCCGCCGCGGGCCACATCAATGCCGTCATGGCCGGGCTGCGGGATGTTGAGCGCGCGTTCAAGCGCATCACCATCGCCGGCGGCGGGCAGATCGGCGAGCGCCTGGCCCTGGCCATCGAACCCTATTTCTCCGTCAAGCTGGTGGAACTGGACGCCGGGCGTTGTGCCCAACTGGGCGAGTCGCTGCACCGCACCGTCGTCCTGCAGGGCAACGCCACCGACCGGGAACTGCTTGTCGAGGAAAACATCGAGCAGTGCGATGCGTTCTGTGCGGTCACCAACGACGACGAGGTGAACATCATGTCGTCGCTGATGGCCAAGCGGCTCGGCGTGCGCCGGGTGATGACCCTGATCGGCAAGCCGGCGTACGTCGACCTGGTGCAGGGCGGCGACATCGACATCGCCATATCGCCCCAGCAGGCAACCACCTCGAGCCTGCTCACTCATGTTCGCCGGGGCGACGTGGCCCGGGTGCACAGCCTGCGGCGCGGGGCCGCCGAGGCGATGGAAACGGTTGCCCACGGCGACGAGAAAAGCTCCCGGGTGGTGGGCCGCCGGGTCAAGGAGATCGGCCTGCCGCCGGGCACCTCCATCGGCGCGCTTGTGCGCGGCGACGACGTGATCGTGTCACTGGGAACAGAGGTCGTCCGGTCTGAAGACCACGTGATCCTGTTCCTCACCGACAAGAAACACATCGCCAAGGTCGAACGGCTCTTTCAGGTCGGGCTCACATTCTTCTGAACGCCTGAACCCAGTGCACCTGCCCGTCATACTGCGTGTCACCGGCATCCTGCTGGCCCTGTTCAGCCTGGCGCTGCTGGTGCCCGTCATCGTGGCGATGATCTATGGCGAAGACACCATCGAGACCTTCGTCACGGCATTCGCAATCACGGCCCTGAGCGGCCTGGCGTTGTGGATCCCCAACCGGGGCGGCCAGGATCTCAGGGCCGGGGACGGGTTCATGATCACCGCGCTCTTCTATGTGGGCCTCGGGCTGTTCGGCGCGCTGCCCATCTATCTCGCCGAAAGCACGGCGCTCAGTTTCACCGATGCGGCCTTCGAGTCGCTCTCCGGCCTCACCACCACCGGCGCCACCGTCATCTCCGGGCTGGACGGCCTGCCGAAATCCATCCTGTTCTACCGCCAGTTGCTGCAGTGGTACGGCGGCATGGGCATCATCGTGCTGGCCATCGCCATCCTGCCCATGCTGGGCATCGGCGGCATGCAGCTCTACCGGGCGGAGTCGCCCGGGCCCGTCAAGGACACCAAGCTCACGCCACGGATCGCGGAGACCGCCAAGGCGCTTTGGTACCTGTACCTTGGGCTTACCGTCGCCTGCGCGCTGTCGTACTGGCTGGCCGGAATGGACGTGTTCGACGCCATCTGCCACAGCTTTTCCACCGTGGCCATCGGCGGCTTCTCCACCCACGATGCCAGCATCGGCCATTTCGACAGCGCCGCAATCGAAAGCGTCGCCATCGTCTTCATGGTGATCTCGGGCATCAACTTCGCGCTGCATTTCATGGTGTGGAATCGCAGGAACCCGCTCCTCTATGCCCGCGACATGGAGGTGCGCATGTACCTGCTGGCGCTGGCCGTGGTGGCTGTCGTGATCTGCGCGATCCTGATCCACAACCCCGGGTCGGATCCATCGCCGATCCGGCACGGCCTGTTCCAGGCGGTGTCGATCACGACCACGACGGGCTATACGACCCGCGACTTTGCCCACTGGCCCTCGGTCGCGCCGATCCTGCTGCTGTTCGCCGCCTTCGCCGGCGGCTGTGCCGGCTCCACCGCCGGGGGAATCAAGATGATCCGCGTGCTGCTCATCTTCCGGCAGTGCATGCGCGAGATTCGCCGGCTGATCCATCCGAACGGCGTCTTCCCGCTCAAGCTCGGCAACCGCAAGGTACCCGACCGGGTGGTGGATGCGGTGTGGAGCTTCTTCTCCGCCTACGTGATCATCTTCCTGACCATGGTCTGCCTGGTGCTGGCGATTACGGAGCTCGACTTCAAGACGGCATTCTCCGCCGTCGCCGCCTGCCTCAACAACCTCGGCCCGGGGCTCGGCGAGGTGGCTTCGACCTACCAGTCCCTGCCCGACCCGGTGACCTGGCTGCTGATGTTCGCGATGCTGCTTGGAAGGCTGGAGATCTTCACCCTGATCGTACTCTTCACCCCAGCCTTCTGGCGCAGATGAGTAGCCACCGGTCGGGCAAAGCCCGAGCCGAAGCACCGCTTCGGCAGGCGGCTACGCCCCGCAACTGGTTGCGGGGCCAGCAAGGCAAACGTCGCGCAAAGCCCGAGGCAAAGCACAACTTCGGCAGGTCTCTGCGCCCCGCAACCGTCTACCGTTGACTCCCATATCTTGCATCGAACAATTTCTCAAGCGATTGAGTTAAATATCATTTTTGGAATAAGCGTGCCAAAAGATTGCTTCGATCGGGAACCGAGAGCAGGTATGCGGTACGGGTATCCGGCACGCCAAGCGGACGCGTTGTCG
>JAPPHD010000134.1 GCA_028821125.1 Gammaproteobacteria bacterium | reverse complement strand
CTAAAATCAATGACTTGCAACCGTTTCGACGCTGAGTTGCGGAAGTCGGGCTAGGCTCGCCGCGTCGCGCGCCGAGAATCGCTTCCTGCGCCGATAGGGAAACACGTCGATCACCTGGCCGTCGCGAATGGCGCGCTGCAGGTCGCGCCAGTACTCCGGGTCGAACAGGTCGCCGTGCATCTTTTCGAACAGGCGCTTGGTCTCCGCGCGCCCGAACAGGAAGCGGCGGAACTCCTCGGGGAACACGTCGTTCGGCGCCACCGAATACCAGGGGTCGGCGGACATCTCGTCCTCCATGTTGGTGGCTTCGGGAATCGCCCGGAAGTTCACGTCGGTCAGGTAGCAGATCTCGTCGTAGTCGTAGAACACGACCCGTCCGTGGCGGGTGACGCCGAAGTTCTTCAGGAGCATGTCGCCGGGGAAGATATTGGCGGCGGCGAGTTGCTTGATGGCGTTGCCGTATTCGTCCAGCGCATCGGTCAGCGCCGCCCCTCTCGCGCTGCCGACGTAGAGATTCAGCGGTGTCATGGAACGCTCCGTGTACAGGTGCTCGATGCGCACCACCTCTTCGTCCACGGCGACGGATCCGGCCGCCACCGCGCGCAGTTCGTCGAGGAGACCCGGCGCCAGCCGCTCGCGGGGCAGGGAGAAGTTCTCGAATTCCTGGGTGTCCGCCATCCGGCCCACCCGGTCATGGCTCTTCACCATGTAGTACTTGTTCCTCACGTCGTTGGCGGTGACGTACTTCTGGGGGGCGAACCGGTCCTTGATGACCTTGAACACCGTCTGGTAGGACGGCAGCGTGAAGACGGTCATCACCGTTCCCTTGATTCCGGGCGCGACCTCGAAGTAGTCGTCGGATCGGTCGAGATGGCGCAGGAAATCGCGGTAGAACTCGGTCTTGCCGTGCCGGTGCTCACCGATCGAGGCGTAGATCTCGGACCGTTTCTTGTTCGGCAGCAGGCTGTGCAGGAACTCCACGAGCCCGAAGGGGTAGGACGAGCCGACCATGAAGTAGGCCCGCGTGAAGCTGAATACGATGGACAGTTCGTCTTCGTCGCAAATCAGTGTATCGATGTATGCCTTGCGCTCCGCGTCGAGGGAAAGCGGCAGGGAGAAGGGCCGGACCCGCTCGCCAAAGCGCAGGCGGCCGACGATGTAGGCGCCCTTGTTGCGGTAGAAGAGGGAATTGACCACATCCACCTCCAGGCTCGGCGCGCCCTGGCGGTCGAGGCCGGCTTCGGCGAGGGAAGTCAGGATGTTGGCGAGATCGCGGTCGAGGTCCTGCCAGTTCAGCTCGCCCACCTGTTCGTCGAGCATTCGACGCAACATGGAGGCCACGCCGCCCGCGGTGGGGTAGGTCGTGAAAACCGGGTCCACCGACGGGGGCGGGGCCCGCTGGAAGGAGGAATGGACGAACAGGTCGTCGTCCACCGGAAAGTCGGGGTCGATGGCGCGCCGGTACACGGAGTTGTAGGCGGTTTCGGCGAGGTCGCCGTCCGGCCGGTGGGCGATCAGCTTGCGGTAGCGCTCTTTGGCTTCGAGCCAGAATCCGGACGGGAAAGCGGCGGTACCGGATGGTTCGCCGGCGATCCGTGCCACCGCCGCTTCGATGTGGACGTTGTAGAGATCGAGCCGCCGGGCGCTCGCGTCCTGTACGCCGCGCCAGTCCGCCGACAGAAACCGCTGTCCGGCCGCGGCGGTGACGGATTCGAACGCGCGGCGGTACGCTCTGAAGTGATCGAGAATCGCCTGGGCGGCGCCTGCCGCATCCATCGCTCAGGCCGGTGTCCGGTCCGGAAGTCCGGTAGCGCCTGAAAAGGGCGAACGCTGCATTTCCCTCGTGCGTCTGTCGGTGCCCGGGAACCATAGTTCAGGGCTGAGCGGGCTGGCAACTCCGATAGCCGGGGTTGGATTCGGAGTCTGGCCGCAGTCGCCAGACCGGGGTGAACTCAGAGATAGCTTTGCAGTACGTAGCCCTTTTCGACCATGCAGTTTCGGTACGCCTCGAATGAGGGGGACTCGGCGCGCATTTGCGTACTTTCTTCGACGCCGAATTGCTCGTGACAGGCGTCGTTGTCGATACGGTACTCGCGCTCGGTTTTGGCGTGGGTTTCCTGCCAGAAGTGGGTGGGATGGTCGATGCCGTTGCTGGCACAGGCTGCGAACAGGAGCGAAAACGGAATTAGTATCAGCAGGTTATGAAAATTCTGCTGGTTCATTTCAGCCTCCTTTTCGCCAGAAAGTTATAGGCTTTTAATTCCTACGGAAGAATGTACCTATGTTCTTTTGGGCATGCAAGCAAAGAACCTGATCTTTCTCCATTCACTCCCGGGCCGATCCCGGCATCTCCTCGACCGTCGGCCTTCTCTGCGGCCGTAGCCGCCGGACACGCAGCCACCAGGGCGGCGCGCGGAAGTTTGCCGGCGTCGCGTGTGTATTCGTGCCCATTGAACCTCGGTCGAATGCCATGGCCCGCGCTCGCAATGGGCGGGGGAGTCTGTCTCGGACTGGTCACAAATCTGACACGGATTTGTCACATGGCCCCACTACCTTGCGTCTGCGAAACGCGCGTCGCGTCTCGAGGATTCGTGCTTTACCCCAACAATTTCCGACGGACTTCATGAACCTGCAGTTGCCGAGGATGGGCGCGCTGGCGCTCGGCGCGTTGTTCCTTGTTGCCTGCGGCGGCTCGTCCGAGAATGCATCGCCGGGGTCGGTCGTGACAATCCAGGAGGTGGAGCCGGACCCGCCGCCGGATCCGGAACCCGAAACGGACCCGCCGGTCGACGGTACGGCGACGGCCAGCGTCATTCCCGAAAACCTCCGGTCCGTCATCGCCGATTCCGGATCGACGGCATCGGCAGCGTTCGAAAACAGGCCGATCTACACCATCGATGTTTCCGGGCTGGCCGACGGCAGGCTCGATCCCACCGGCCTGCTGCTCGGCAACGACGTCATCTTCGAGATTTCCGGCGGCGCCTTGCGAGTCACCCCCCCGAACAGCGGCGGCTGCAAACTGGACATGGCGCCGGGCGCGGTTCTGGCCGGCAGCGGCAGTGAAGACTTCCTGGTCATCGAACGGGGCTGCAGGCTGATGGCCGACGGTTCCGGCGAAGACGGCGGCCTCGACCGGCCGATCCTGTTCACCGCCGGGGCCGAGGTGGACGGCGATGCGGAAGACAACGACCGTGGCCTCTGGGGCGGCCTGGTCATCAACGGTTACGCGCCCATCAACGACTGCCCGGAAGGCGCCGACGGCGGCACGGACGACTGCACCAAGGAAGGCGAAGCCAATTCCGGGCTGTTCGGGGGTTCCGACCCGAACGACGACTCGGGCGTGCTCAAGTACGTGAGCGTGCGGTTCGCCGGTTCCAATGTAGACCCCGAGAACCAGCTGAACGGCATTGCCTTCCAGGCGGTCGGCGATGCCACCGTGGTCGACTACGTACAGGTGCACAACAACCTCGATGACGGCGTGGAGTTCTTCGGCGGCACCGTCAACGCCAGGCACGTGGTGCTCACCGGCAACGCCGACGATTCGCTGGACTGGACGGACGGCTGGACCGGCCGCATCCAGTATCTGTATATCGAGCAGACCGACTCGGCGGACAATGCCATCGAGGCCGACAACCGCGAAGGCGACGAAGGGGCCACCCCCCGGTCGAACCCCACCATTGCCAACATGTCGGTGCACGGCAATCGGGACGAGAACGCCCTGCGGCTCAGGCGGGGCACGGGCCTGGCGCTGCGCAACAGTTTCATCGACGGCTCGGCCACCTGTATCCGCGTGGACGGCTCGAGCCGCAATCTTCTCGGCACCGTCCTCACCATCGAAGGGGTCAGTTTCGCCTGCGCCGAAACGCACCAGGGCGACAGCGACGGAGCCGTGGCGGCGTATCTGGGCGGCGCCACCAACGTATCGGCCGACGGCGATGCGGTGAACCCGGTGAGCATCGGCGACACGTTCTTCGACAACACCGACTTCATCGGCGCGTTCGGCGCCGAGGACTGGTCGGCCGGCTGGACGGTCGCCGGCTCGGTCAGCCATGCCATGCAGCCGGAGTTCGGCAGCGCGCAGGGTGCTTCCGCGTCCACCCGTGACCCGGGCGGCATGCGGTCTGGCCAACCGGACGGCACGAAGACCGGCGATGTGCCGCCCACCGGCAACAACCTCAGCGAAACGGAGGGTAAGGTCACCATGCACGGCGGCAACAAGGACTCCGCCGCGCTGCACACGGCAGCGGATTTCGAATGTCCCGACGGCACCACACGGCTCGACGCGGACATGTGGGTCGGCGGCCGGCGCACCTGCCGCATGACGGGCACGGTCACGAACGACATGACGTTGACCCGCTCCAACTACTACATTCTGGACGGCAAGGTCACCATCGGCGGCGACAACCGTGATTCGGCGGTACTCGGCATCGAACCGGGCACGACGATCATCGGTGACGACGCGGAAGACTTCCTGGTCATCTCCAGGGGTTCCCGCATCGAGGCGAACGGTATTCGGTACTCGCCGGTCACCATGACCGCAGTCGACGACGTAACCGGCGACATTGCGAACCCGGTGCGCACCCGGGGTCTCTGGGGCGGGCTGGTGATCAACGGCAACGCGCCGATCAACGACTGTCCGGAAGGCGCCCGGGGCGGTACGGCGGAGTGCACCAAGGAAGGCGAAGCCAATTCCGGCCTGTTCGGCGGCGACGACCCCAACGACTCGAGCGGTACGCTGCGCTACGTGGTGGTGAAGTTCGCGGGCTCGAACGTCGATCCGGAAAACCAGTTGAACGGCATCGCCTTCCAGGGCGTCGGGGACGGTACGGTCGTGGACTACATACAGGTCTACAACAGTCTCGATGACGGCGTCGAGTTCTTCGGTGGCACGGTCAACGCCCGTCACCTGGTGCTGGTGGGCAACGCGGACGACAGCCTCGACTGGACGGACGGCTGGGTCGGCAGCATCCAGTACCTGCACATCCTGCAACCGGAATCCGTATCCGCCGACAACATGATCGAGGCGGACAACCGCGAGGGCGACGAGCAGGCAACCCCGATCTCCGAACCCTGCATCGCCAACATGACCATGCTGGGCCATTCGGGCGAACGGGCCATCCGGCTGCGGCGCGGCACCGGCCTGCACCTGTACAACTCGGTAGTGTCCGGTTCAGCCGGCTGCCTGCGGGTACAGGGTGAATCGGCGAACCTGCCGGGCACGCGCATCCGGTTCTCCGGCGTGAAGCTGGACTGTGCGACGGTCAACGAGGGCGATGACGCGGCAGCGGTGCAATCGTTCCTTGACAGCTTCACCAGCGTGACCGAAGACGGCTCGACGCCGAACCCGGTACCGCTGCCGACGGCGAATTTCGATGACGATGCCGGCAGCTCGATCGTCGGCTCCGACATCGTCAACTGGGGGTCCGGTTGGACGGTTGGATTGGACAACTAGACCTCTTGGTCGCGGACAAGGTTGCAAGATGAGTCAGGTTCGCTCCCGATCACCGTTCTCTTGTCGGGCTGGGCATGGCCACGTCGGCAACGGCATGGGAACGTCGTCAGGCCGGATGCGCGGGCCTGGCAATGTTCGCCGTTCGTCATGGATCGTATGTCGGGTTAGCGCATGTATCGGAGATTGATGTATCGGAGATTGACAACCATCGCGGCGGCGACGCTGGCGCTGGGTCTGCTGACGGGCTGGGGGAACCTGGCTGCCGAGGAGTCGGGAATCGAAGAGCCGGTAGCCCCGGTTGCCATGGCCCCGCAGGAAATCGAAGAGCTGGTCGTGATCGGCCGGTTCATCCCGGACGAGAAACGCACGACCTCGGAAGTATCCAATGTCCTCGACACCGAGGACCTGGCGCTGCTTGCCGATACGAGCGTTGGTGATGCCCTTTCCCGGGTGACGGGCTTGAGCCTGGTGAGCGGCAAGTACGTCTATGTGCGTGGGCTGGGCGAGCGCTATTCGTCGACCCTGCTGGACGGCGCGCGCATCTCCTCCCCGGTGCCGTTCCAGAAGACGGTGCCGCTCGACATCGTGCCCAACAGCATCGTGCGCAACCTGCTGGTGCAGAAGACCTTCTCGCCGGAGTATCCGGGCGACTTCAGCGGCGGCGTGGTCATGATCCGCACCAGGGCGACTCCCGAGGAGAACTACCTTTCCGCCAAGGTGCAGATCGGCGGCAACTCCGAGACCACCGGCAGCGACGGCCTCTCCTATCACGGCGGCGGGCGCGACAACTGGGGATTCGACGACGGCACCCGCAACATCCCCGACAACGTCAAGCCGATCGGCAGCGAAGAGTTCGAGGCGACGCGCTGGCCGGAGAGCGCCGGCCTCGGCGCCAGCTTCTACAATTTCTGGCACATCCGCGAGAAGGACAGGCTGAAGCCCAACTACACCGGCGACGGGGAAGCGGGTTACCGCTACGACTTCAACAACGGCGCCTCGGTCGGCCTGCTCGCGGCGGGCAAGTACAGCAACGACTACAACAACCGTGACAAGGACTACCGACGCTACGAGTTTACGGGCATCGACGGGGGCAGTACCCAGACCGTCGATTACAGGCAGTTCACCACGCGCCAGACCATCAACTGGAGTGGCTTCCTCAACCTGGGCATCGAGTTCAACAACGATCATTCCATCCGGATTTCCCAGGTGATCCTCCGCCAGGCCGACGACGAGACGCAGCAGTTCCGGGGCTTGTCCAGCGAGGACGATGTCACCACCGGCACCCGGGTGGTGAGCTACCGGCTGCAGTGGACGGAAAACTACATTCGTTCCACCCAGATCAAGGGCGGGCACTATTTCGATGTGGGCACCTTCGACCAGTTGTCCGTCAACTGGCGGGCCATCGATGGCGCCGCCACCCGGGATTCCCCCGATACCCGCACCTACACCTATGCCCACAACTCCGACGGCCTCGAGGAAGTGGTCACGCCGAACCGGCAGGCGGCCGGCGACCTGCGCGACGTGTTCCAGGCCCCCGACCGGGTGTTCTCGAAGCTCCGCGACGAAATCGAGGAGTTCGGCGTCGACGTCGCGCTGCCGCTGATGCTCGGCGCGGTTGAAATGGAGATCAAGGCAGGCTGGTCGGACTATCAGCGGGTACGCGCAAGCCGCGACCGCTTCTTCCGCTTCGACCTGACCCCGCAGGCGCCCCCCTACGTTGCGCTCATGACGCCGGAACAGCTTTTCGGCATCGACAACTGGAGCAAGGGCTGGCTCGATGCGCGCGACTTCTCCGCAGGCGCCGCCAATGCTGCGGGCATCTTCCCGTTCGCCACCTCGGGCGAGGAAACCAGTTCCTTCTACGGGGGAATGGACGCCCAATTCACGCCGCGCATCCGGGCGGCGGTGGGGCTACGCTACGAGGATACGACCCTGTTCGCCGACGCCTTCGGCGGCAACACCGCGGAAGGCACCGACAACGCGGTTAGCCAGGACTACAAGGACACCCTGCCCGCCGCGTCCCTGACCTTCGAGTTCGTCAACGACCTGCAGCTCCGCCTGGCCTGGTCGAAGACGGTCAACCGGCCGAGCCTGCTGGAGATCACCGGCACCACCATCCGCAACCCGGAAGACTCGAACCTGTACCGGGGCAACGTGTTCCTGGAGCCGGCCAGGCTCGACAACTTCGACGCCCGCCTCGAATGGTATTTCGGCGCCGCCGACAGCCTTTCGGTGGGTGTATTCAGAAAGGATTTCGACAACCCCATCGAGATCGGCAAGGTACAGGCGCAGAACGACATCTTTACCTGGTTCAACGGCGAAGAGGCCACCCTCGAAGGGGCGGAAATCGAGTTGCGCAAGGATCTGCCCCTCGACGAGTGGTTCGGCTGGGGCGAGGCCTGGAACCATTTCACGCTGAACGCAAACTTCTCCCTGATCGACTCGAAGGTGACCCTGTTCGGCGAGGGCGAATCGCCGGGCGACGTGCCCGTGACCGGCTCCCGGCGGATCGCCCGGCTGTTCGAGAACGAGCGCGAGATCAGCGGCCAGTCGGACATGCTCGGCAACCTGATCCTCACCTACACGAACTACAACGCGGGCATTGAGGGCTCGCTGGCTTACAGCTACACGGGCGAGCGCGTCATTCTTGTGGGCGCGGAAAACGCCCCGAACATCGTCGAGGAAGCCCGCGGCCAGCTCGATTTCCTGGCGCGCTACACCTTCCTCTTCTTCGACACCCACCTCGAACTCGAACTCAAGGTGAAGAACATCCTGAACGAAGAAGTGGAGTGGACCCAGGGCGGCTTGCCCTATGAGAATTACGGCCCCGGCATAACCTGCAGCCTCAGCCTCGGGGCGACTATCTAGCTGCGGCCCGCCGGGAATAGCCCGCCCATTGGCAAGGGACGCAGTGCCGCCACAGGCTCCGTGCAGCTTCGATGGCGCGCGTTCTGTTGCGCGTTTTTGACTCCGGCCTTGCAACGCCTCTCAATAAGTACTAAGTTTAGTTCCAAGTACGTAATTTAGTACTTTGACACGAAGCAAATCATTGAAAACCTGAAACGTAAGACCTCAAACCTCAAACCTCAAACCTCAAATCCGAACATCAAACGAATTGGTAGACCTGCTCATGAATGCTCACAAATTGGTAACAGTGTCTCGGCTCAAGCAATCTCCGGCTCGTGTGATGGAAGAGGCCAGTCAGACCGGCAAGCCGGTCGGAATCCTCAGGAACAACGAGTTGCAGGGCTTTTACGTCCCTAACGAAGCCTTTGAGTTGATAGTCGCAGACCCTGTTGAAGTCAGAACAGCCGTCGCTCAGGTGATCGACGAATATGGAGATGCGATCACATGGCTCGCAGCCAGATAGTTGTCCTTTCCGAAGAGGAAATATTCAATATTCACGAACTCGTACTGCAACGCGACGGAGGCCTTCCCGGCCTGCGCATGGGAGCATCGCTGTCGGCAACCGTCGAACGCATCTACAATCACGCTCACTTTGACCCCGACTATCGCGACCCTTGGCGGTTGTCGGCATTGTGGGCTTACGCGATTGCGGTCGGGCATCCATTCAACGATGCAAACAAGCGTACGGCCTTGACCGCGAGCGTGGCGATGCTGAAATGCAATGCCGGTTCCCAGCCGGAGCCGGCGGCACTAGCCGAACAGCTGGTTGCCGCTGCCGCCCGAAAAGTGGGCCAGGAGGAATTCATCGGCCGGTTCGAATCGCTTGCAAAGGAGCGGCGTTCGGCCTGAGGCAGCAGGATTGGCCGAGCTTGGCCGCCCTGTCGTCAGTTGTCCGGCGGTCTGCCGAGGTACGAAAAACCGGTGCCGGTCACTGCGCCAACCTGGAGTTGGCCATTGCCCCCGGGTCCTGTGGAGGGATTTGTTCGCATGCCCAGTTCGATCGTCAAGGGCATTGGCCATGTCTACCGTCTGTTCCGCCCGAAGCCGATGGCGGAACGGGTGGACCTGTGTGGGCGTCGAATCGTTGTGACCGGGTCTTCACCAGGGTCGATCGGTTACGAGACAGCCCGGACGCTGGCGCGTTGGGGCGCGGACGTAGTGGCCACCTGCCTTCGCGACGCTCCTGCACTCGAGAAGTCGTTTCGCCAGGACCTTGAAGAGAGTCGCCAGGATTCGGGCCGGGTCACGGTGCGGCGCCTGGACCTGACCGATGCGGGAAGTGTTGCGACATTCGCCGACTGGTACACCGAAGCCCACAACGGGGGGCTGCATGTGTTGATCAACAACGCCGGCGTCCACAAGGGCGTATTTGCGCGAAAGAAGGTGCCTCCGCCGTCCCGGGACGGGTTCGAAATTCACTGGCGGACGAACTATCTCGGCCCGTTTCACCTGACGAGGCTGCTCCTGCCGGCGCTCAAACGAGGCGCGCGTCAGAGCGGCGATGCCCGCATTCTCAACGTCGTCTCCCACCTGCACGAAACGGTCAGCAACGAGAGCCTGTTCTCGCCGCCGCCGGTCTACGATGCCTGGGATGCCTACGGCCGCTCGAAGCTGGCGCTGGCGCATTTCACATTTGAGCTGCAAAGGCGGTTTGCCGTGGAACACAACCTGCAGGCCTTCGCCGTGGATCCCGGCTCGGTTTCCACCAACCTGACCCGGCTTGAAATTCCGGAAGATTCGCTGGCGGCGCCTTTGCGGAGGGTGATCCCCAGGCTCGATGCGCCCATCCTGCTGCGGCCGGAACAGGGCGCGCAGACGTCCATCATGTGTGCGAGCCGGAAACCGCTGCAGGGCGGACGGTACTATGAGCGCTGCGGAATCGGCGAGGCCGGGCCGACGACGACGAACCGGGAAGTGGCCGCGCGGCTCTGGGAGCAGGCAGAGCAGTGGGTATCGGCACTGTGACCATGATGCCGGTACCGGTCGGGCTAGAAATCGGCGAACGGGAGTGAACTTGACAGGTTTGGCAACGATGTCCGCGAAAAGCGGGATTGGACGGATTCCGCGAACGAACGTCGGCACTTGCCGGGGACTCATGCCCACCTCGAACTGCCGTGGGCACGCCTGGGAGTAGAAAAGTGTTCGAACGCATACTGGAGTCTTCCGAAGCCACGCGCATCGACGCTCCCGCCGCCGTCGTCTGGGAGGTGTTGACCGACGCGAAGTCATACGGCGAGTGGAACCCTTTCACGACGCGGCTCGAAACCGACTTTCAGGTGGGCTCGCCAATCCACATGCACATCGTCATGGGCCCCTACAGCATGGACCGCAAGGAATGGGTGCGAACAGTGGAGCCGCCCTGTCGGCTGGAGTGGGACACCAAGGTGCTGGCCCGCTTCCTGCTGTACTCAAGCAAGGAACAGCGCGTCACGGCGCTCACCGAGGCGAGTTGCAGCTACCAGACTACCGACCTGTTCAGCGGCCTCCTCACGCCGCTCATCATGCTGCTGTTCCGGAAACTGATCGTCACCGGATTCGACGAAACAGCCGAAGCACTGAAACGCCGTTCCGAAGCCTTCCACGGTGTTTCGCAAGTCTGACAGGTCGCTGAGCGGGGTACAGGGACATGGAAAACTTCCCACTTTATTTCCCACTTTGTTTCCCCTAGCATGTGGGTCCTGGAGTTGATCAGAGCTTGGCGTTATGACCTTTTCCAAAGAGGACCCGTTTGAGGGAAAGGTTCCTCCGAGCGTGCCGCTTCCAGCAACGCCTCTCTCGGGCGTGCTCGTACAGATCAGATTTCCGGAAGTGCTTTCGATCGCCAAGGTTGACTATATCGCTGAATTCCAGGAACTGATCAGATCGCGATATCCATTGTCCAATCAGGACCGGAATCTTGTTCTGCAAATGGGGCCGGACGGCGCAAAGCAGACTACATATCCAAATTGGAGGTTCATGGACGCCGATGGTGGGTGGCGCGTGTCGCTGACCACGAACTTTCTCGCGCTGGAAACCAGAGCCTATGCGGGCCGTCAAGACTTCATTGATCGAACGGCAGCCGTCTCGAAAGCCTTGCAGGCAACAGTAGATCCCAGCTTCATGACCCGCGTCGGGATACGTTACGTGGACCGATTGCAGGGAGAACTACTGGATGACCTTCCGCGCCTTGTTCGCCCGGAGGTGCTGGGCTTGTGTACTGGCATGCGCCTCAAGAACATCAGTCGCACCTGGAGTGAGGTAAGCGCAGCCACCGAGGCTGGTCCAATAACGGCGCGTTGGGGATTCATGCCCCCCAATCAGACCCACGAGCCGGAACTGATGCCACCTGTGGCGGCGCCGTGCTGGTTTCTGGACACCGATGCGTATCTGGAATTTCCGGACCCGCGGAAATTCGATTCGGATAAAATCGCCACGCATGTCACCGAATTGGCGACCCGTTCCTATGGTTTCTTTCGCTGGGTTGTCAACGATGCGTTCCTGAAGGCTTGTGGGGCTCAGGTATGAATGAAACTGCTGTAGCGCCGGGTCCCGCGACGAAGGGAGCGGTCTCGTTTCGATCTGTGGGGATGTCGGAATCGGAGACTACCTTGTCAATCATAGTATCTGATCCGTACATCAGCCTGGTCGGGCGCAGGCTTGATCAGGGGTGGTCGTCATCCTTGCGGGAGGACTCCTGGGAAAATCTGGAACGATTGGCGTGGATGTTTCCGACTCGGTCTACCTCTCGGTCCAGCATATTCGACGGGGTATCCGATTCAGGCCACGCCGACTTGCTCAGAGTGTCGGAAAGTACCGTTGACGCTCACGGCAACCTTTTTGAAATTCGTCGCTTGACCGGGTTGAACTGGACAAGTCTCGCCGACCTGTTGAACGTCGACCGGAGAACCATTCACAACTGGGTGAAGGGAGGCCGAATCAGGAAAGTCAATCGGCATCATGTCGCCGAGACATTGAAGGTCTTGAGATTCGCGGATCGCGGCTCGGCCGAATTGAATGCTGCAGGACTCGATGCACCCTCGGAGTCCGGACTGACAGCATTAGGGCTGGTCAAGGCGGCTCAGTACGCAAACGCGCGAAACACGCTGGGTCGGGGTGTATCCCGACCATTCGCAGCGGCGCAGGAATCGGATGCGGGGCTCAGGACAGGGACGTTTCGATCAATCATTACACACGATGGCGCAGATGGGTCTGAAACGATCGAACCGCTGCCGGATGAACCGATGCCCAGATCGCAAAAAAGGCGTTTGGAACGCGGTTAAGGTGCGCGGAATTGGCGGACGAGGAACAGTCGGCGTCGGACGACGCGCTCAGGCAATGGCGCCAGGGCGACTTTGCACTGGACGTTGGGGGGTTTCTGCTAGCGGGTGTCCCCGGCGGCGACGACGCTTTTGACGCCAGGGAACAAACGGAAGGCGTCCTCGGACTGGTTGCGATCAGCCAAACCTGTGACATCGTCCGTCGAACTGGAGGACGCCACTACCTGACGGTTTGTCCCCTCATCAGGGTTTGCGATCGCCAACTGCCTGATGTCAGGCGTGGCCGCCGGCCTTATTTTGCCGAGGTAGAGACTACTGAAGAGAATGTTTTCGCGGATCTTCGCCGTGTAATGACGGTCGAGAAGAATCTTGTCGCACAGTGGAAGCGGCAGGATGGATTCTCATCGGAACAGGGCCGTATCAGGTTTGCAGCGGCTCTCGAACGCAAGTTCGGTCAGTTCGCTTTCCCGGATGATTTCGATCGAGCAATCGCCAGATTTCGGGAACGTGTCTGGTCCCGTCATTCGAAAGGGCAATCACTGCCGGGAAAGGTATATCGATCTCTGGCCCAAATTCGCTTTCGGGCAGTTCCCGATTGGTCGGTGGTGGATCGGAAAATCTCCATGATCGCAGTGATGCGCAACAAGCAAGACCGAGAAGCCACCAGAGAAGAAATCCATCGCGAGCTACAGCAGGAACTGGCAAAGGTCCCTTGGCCAACCGGCTATCGTTGGGGCGATCCGGAGGTATTGCTGGGCACTGCGGTCGAATTGTCGGCTGAAGACCTCATGTACAGCCAACGAGCCGACTTCGACTATCTCTGTTACTAACGGGGCGAAGACTCTGCGCCCCCGGAAGCGAGGCCGCTTGAACGGCGATGGAACAACGAGCACTGCGCGTATAGAGTTGCCGCTTCGCGCCGATCGCCCGGCGCAAGACAACGGGGAAGCAAGCCCATGAAACTGTCCGTCGAGTTCCCGAGCGTCGCCTACCGGGAAGGGCCCGAAGCGGTCGCCCGGCTTGCCAAGGCCATAGAAAACATCGGTTTCGATCAACTGGACATGTTCGATCACGTGGTGATGGGTTACCCGGTGCCGGACCGCGCGCCACCCATCTATCCGGCCCGCATGCCCATTCTGGAGGCGGTGACGACACTGGCCTACGTCGCCGCGGTCACCGAGCGCATCGGCTTGGGCACTGAGGTGCTGGTGCTGCCCCAGCGCCAGCCTGTGCTGGTGGCCAAGCAGGTCAGCACCCTGGACACGCTATCGGGCGGGCGCATGCGGCTCGGTGTGGGCGTCGGCTGGCAGGCGTCCGAATACGACGCGCTGGAGGAAGATTTCGGCAATCGGGGGCGGCGCATGGACGAAGCCATCGCCGTGCTGCGTGCCTGCTGGGGCGACGAACGCATCGATTTCGAGGGGGAGTTCTACAGTTCCACCGCCATGGCCATGGAGCCGAAGCCTCCACAGGGCGGCAGCCTCCCCATCTGGATCGGCGGATTCGCACCCAGGGCCCTGGAACGGGTCGGCCGCTTGGGCGACGGCTGGCTGGCGACGGCGCTGGAAGACCCGAAACGGGCCGAGGCGATGATCCGCACGATTCACGAGCACGCGCAGGCCGCCGGGCGCGACCCTGCCGCCATCGGCCTGCAGATGATGCTCGACGTACCGCCGCGGGACGATGCGGGCAAGGGCTTCTACGGCGATCGGGATGCGGTGCTGCGGCGGGCTTCCAGCGTCGCCGGGATGGGCTTCGAATGGGGCGCGTTGAATGCCA
The DNA here is from genome assembly GCA_028821125.1 of Gammaproteobacteria bacterium. Lineage (GTDB taxonomy): Bacteria > Pseudomonadota > Gammaproteobacteria > Pseudomonadales > Azotimanducaceae > Azophilus. The sequence goes on along the minus strand of JAPPHD010000134.1, from coordinate 28,942 downwards.
CGGCGATTTTTCAGGCCGGTTTCCGCAGCGTGGACGCGATCGTCGACAAGCTCGCGGAACTGTTCGAGGCCATCCGTTCCGAAGTAGGCGGCCCGTACTGATCCGGGGCTGTCGCCGACAAGCTCCGAGAGGCTGAGCGGGGCGTCGCCCCGGCTTCGCTACCTGCGATTGCCCCTCGCCTATCTCTTGCCGGGGCGCCGCCCTCAGCGCCGGTTCCTGTGCACGGCGGCCATCATGGCGAACATCTCTGTAATGTCCCCGGGTGTGGGGTCGCCGGCGAACTCCTTGTACAGGGTGGCGACGTTGACGACGATCCGCTCCGCATCGCCCCATGAATCGTAGTCCGCAAGGGAAATGTCCAGCGCCGCTTCCATTACCCCCATCCCCGCGTCGAATCGAAGGCGCGCCTGTTCGGTGACATAGACCAGATAGGCGCGCATCGCTTCGATGCCGCGCTTGTCCGTGATCGGCCCGTGGCCCGGCACCACGGTCTCGACATCGAGCCCCAGCATGTAATCGCAGGCATCGACCCAGTTCCCCACCGGCCCGGCCCAGATGATGGGATGCCCTTCGATGAACAGGATGTCGCCGGTGAAGATGAGCGCATCGGCGGGTACGAACGCGAGCACATCGCCCCGGGTATGCGCCGGGCCGACCTGCTTGAGATGCACCGTCTTGTTCCCGACCGTGACGTCGAGCGTGTCGTCGAAGGTGCGCGTGGGCAGGGCACGGTTGATGTCGCGGAAGTCGAACGCGCTGAAACAGTAAACGAAGAACTCGCCCACTTCGCCCATTTCGGGCGCCTGTTCCATGAGACGCTGCAGCATTCCGGGGTCTTCCCGGGCCAGTTCCTCGGCACAGGCGCGAGAAGCGATGATCTCGGCATCGCCCACGAGCTCATTGCCGTTGCAGTGATCGGCGTTGGCGTGGGTGTTCACCAGGTAGTCGAACGAAGCGGTGGCGCCGGGTTCGGCGCCGCGCATGGCCTTGAGCATGTCTCGGGTGAGCGGCTTGTCGAACAGGGTGTCGACGACCAGGCATTCATCGCCGTCGACAATCAGCCCGGCGTTGCTCCAGCCCCAGCCTCCGTCCGGTTGCAGCCAGGCGTAGCCGCCGTTGCCGAGATCGTGCAGACCCTGCTCATAGGGGCGTGTACCGAGCGACATCGACGCTTCTCCTCAACCGATCGCCCGCCCATGTTACGGGAACATCCGTCGCCCACGCGACCGGCAACCGTACCCCGATTGCGAGAGATCGATGGCAGCGCAGGGCCACGATCGGGGTTAACATGCAGCCATGGACGACTTCGACGCGATCCGACCCTATCGCGATGACGAGGTGCCGGCAACGGTCGCGCGGCTGGTCGAAGATCCGGATTTCTGCCATGCGGCGGCGCTGTTCTTCCTGCCGCGCCTGACCGCGGGCTTCCCGGCTCTCGGCCACGTGCTGGCGGGCCGGCACGTCAGGCGCAAGGCTGCGAACCTCAACACCGTGCGCGATGTGCAGACGCTGATGTCCCGCTACATGAATGCGGTGATCGAGAAGACCACTTTCGATTTCACCGTCGACGGCCTGGAAAGCCTGGTGCCCGGCCGGCCCTACCTGTTCGTCTCCACCCACCGGGACATCATGATGGACTCCGGGCTCATGAACTTCGCCATCCATCGCGCCGGCCATGAAACCTCGCGCATCGCGGTGGGCGACAACCTGTTCGGCGAACCCTATGCCGCGGACCTGATGCGCCTGAACAAGAGCTTCGTGGTCGAACGCAGCGTGACGGGTACCAAGGCCGTCTACCAGGCGCTGCGGCGCACCTCTTCGTTCGTCCGGGCGTCGCTGGAGGAGGGCGTCTCGGTCTGGATCGCGCAGCGGGAAGGGCGCTCCAAGGACGGGCTCGACCGCACCGCCCCGGCGCTCATCAAGATGCTGGCGCTCGCTCACGATGGCGAGATGGCGAATCCCGGCGACCTCTGCGAGCGGGTCCGCATCGTCCCCGTGGCGATTACCTACGAGATCGATCCATGCGCCCCACGCAAGGCCCGCGAACTCTACATCACCGATCGGGAAGGCTGCTACGACAAGCCCGAGGGCGAGGACCTGGCCAGCATTGTGGACGGCATGCTCGGCTTCAAGGGGCGCGTTCACCTGCATTTCGGCGCACGGGTTCGGGGTGACCTGGCCGATGCCGAAGCCCTGGCGTTCGAGATTGACCGTTGCATCGTCGAAGGCCTCAAGGTGTTCCCCACCCACCTCGAGGCGGCGCGACGGTCCGGCCTGGAAGAATTGCCGGCGGGGGAACCCGAGGATGCCCGCATCTCCGCGGTGTTCGCGGAACAGGTGGAAAGCTGTCCGCCGGAGCACCGGAGTTTCCTGTTCGACCAGTACGCCAATCTCGTGCGCAACAAGCAGAAGTACGCGTAGCGGGCACGTTCCGCGGGCAGGCTCAGATGCGGATATCGAGCGCCACCGATTTGATCAGGGCAAACAGTGCCTTTCCGGGTTCGAGCTCAAGGTTCTGCCGGGAGAGCCGGGTAATGCGCGAGCGCAGGGTCTGCCCGGCACAGTCGAGGTCTACGAACACGGTGCCGTCCGGCGCGTCCTTAAGCCGTTGCACGCGCACCGGCAGACAGTTCAGAAAGCTGGTTGCGCCGGGCCGCTCCAGCGACAGCCCCACGTCCCGGGCGGGGATCTGAACGCGGATCGGGCCGGCGGTGTTGCGCAGGTCGCCACGTATTCGGAGCTCCTGACCGCCGAACCCGAGTTCGCTCAGATCGTTATCGGCATCGTAAGAGGCGAACTCGCAATCGAGAATGGCGCCCGAGTCGATGAGCGGCGAAAGGGGGTGATCGAGTTCGGCGACCACCTGCTCGGGGGTGCCGGCGCCGATTACCCGGCCGTTTTCCAGGATCGCCAGGTGGTCCGCCACCTGCAGCACTTCCGGCAGCGAGTGGGTGACATAGACCACCGGCCGCTGGAGTTCGCGGCACATGCGGGCCACCATCGGCGCGAGATTGCGGCGCGCAACGGCATCCAGCGCGGATAGCGGCTCGTCGAGCAGCAGCAGTTCCGCGGGTTTCAGGAAAGCGCGCGCCAGGGCGACGCGCTGCTGCTGGCCGCCGGACAACTCGTGCGGCCGGCGCCCGGTGAGCGCGCCAAGCCCGAACAGGGCGACCGCTTCCTCGATCGGGCCGGCGAGCGGGACGGCTTTCAGGTTGTCGAGCACGTTCAGGTGCGGGAACAGTGCGGGTTGCTGCAGCGTCATGCTGACAGGGCGCCGGTGTGCCGGAACCCCGTCCCAGCAGTTACCGTTGAAACTCACGGAAAACGAGGGCGCGGACTCCAATCCGGCAGTGATTCGAAGTACGGTCGACTTGCCCGAACCGGAAGTGCCGATCAGGGCGCTGACGCCGTGATCGGGCAGCGCCAGGTTCATGGCGAGCTCGAATCCGTCCGGGCGGCTGAAACCGCCCCGGAGCGTCAGCCCCGCACCGTTGGCCGGGCTGCCCGATGTCATCGGCCCGGCCTCAGGGTTGCGTAGGTGATCGTCAGCGTCACCAGCGATGCGACGAGCAGGATGCCGGCCGTCAGGTGCGCGCTCGCGTAGTCGAGGGATTCCACCTGGTCGAACAGCAGTATCGACAGCACCCGGGTTTCGCCCGGAATGTTGCCGCCGATCATCAGCACGATTCCGAACTCTCCCACGGTGTGGGCGAAACCGAGCACCGCCGCTGCCGCCAGGGTGCGGGCGTGCAGGGGCAGCATCAGGCGCAGAAAACGGGCCGTTGGCGAGACGCCCATGACGGAAGCCGCATCGAGCAGTTCCCGGGGCGTGTTGCGAAAACTGCTGGCCAGGGGCTGGCTGACGAACGGCAGGGAGTAGACGATGGAGGCAACGACCAGCCCCGCGAAGGTGAAGGCCAGCGGTTGCCCGGTGATCCATCGCCAACCGGCGCCCAGCCAGGCTTCGTCCGCCATTGCCAGCAGCAGGTAGAAACCCAGTACGGTGGGCGGCAGAACCAGCGGCAGGGCGATAAGCGCCTCGACGAACGCGGCCCCGCGGCGCTTTGTGCGGGCCAGCCACCAGGACAGGGGGAGGGCGATCGCCATCAGGATTACCGTGACGATGCCCGCAAGGGCGCCGGTCAGGGCCAGGCTTGTGAGCAGGTCGTCACTCACCGGGCAGGTAGCCGAGTTGCGCCAGGCGCGCCTGGGTGTCGGGACGGGTCATGAAGCGAAGCAGTTGCCGCGTGGCCGCAGGGTGCCCGGTGCGGTGGAGGACCACTGCGCCCTGGTCGATGGGCTCGTGAAAGGATGCCGGACACACCCAGAATCGCTCGGCCGGAACGTCCCTGGCCACGAGCTGACCGAGCGCCACGAAACCAACCTCGAGGGCGCCGCTTTCCAGGAAATGGTCCACCTGATTCACGTTGTTGCCGAAAACGAGCCGGTTCCGGAATCTTCCCTGTACACCCAGCCTTTGCAGGCATTGCATGGCGGCGGCGCCATAGGGTGCAAGTTGCGGATTGGGTACGCCGATTCGCCCCACGCCGGCCCGGTTGCGGGCGGTGGCCGATGCGGAAGACACGAGCGCCACGCGGCCCCGGGCATAGACCGTTACCGGAGCGGCAGCCAGGCCGCTGTCGATCAGCGCCTGCGGCCGCATCCTGTCCGCCGAGAAAAAAGCATCGAAGGGGGCGCCCTGCCGGATCTGTGCGGCGAGCAGCCCGGAGGCGCCGAAGGTCGGTGACAGCGGCACGCCATGCCGGCGTTCGAATTCCTCGGCCAGTTCGTTGAGCGGTGCGCGGAAGTTGGCCGCGACGGCCAGGCGCAGGGGGGTTGTATTGGCGCCCGTAGCGACGGCTGGCGGTAGTGTCGCGAAGGCGCAGGCGATTGCCAGGAGGGCGGCTATTCGACCCATCCCGGTTTCGAAGTGCCGACGCCGGAATAACCGGGCGGTGTCGGCGGCCATTCAAGAGGCCCCACGGAGCGTTGTCCAGGCACCCATGACACGCCCAGGACTGGAAGATGGCGTCAGTTTATCCCAGATACCGGAGGGACTCGCGCGACCGCCCACACATCCACCCGGCCGGCGCCGGCATCCAGCAGGGTCGCGGCAAGTTCCCCGGCCGTGGCGCCGGTGGTCACGACGTCGTCCACGATGGCGAGATGGCCAGTGCAGGAACGCGTCGCCCGAAAGATGCTGCGCACGCTCCGCGCCCGGGCGCTCCGGGACTGGCCGCGTTGCGGTCTGCTGCCGCCGGCCCGGGCGATGCCGCCTCGGCGCAAGGGGATGCATAGTCGCCGGGACAGGGGCGCGGCGAGCAGTGCTGCCTGATTGTGGCCGCGCCTGAACAGCCGCGCCGTGGTGAGGGGAACCGGTACCAGGGCGTCGGGAATCCGGGCTCCGCCGAATTCGATGCCGCGGGCCAAAAGGCCGCTCAGCAGTTTCGCCTCGCCGAGGCCCCTGGCCGACTTGGCGGCGTGGACCCAGCCGCGTATCGGGCCTTCGTAGAGGAGGGGTGTCACGGTGGCCTCGAAGGGTGGCGGATGCCCCGCACAATCCGTACAGGTGCCGTTGGCGACGCCCGGCAGCGGCACGCCGCACCGGGAACAGGCATTCCGGTTCCAGGCCAGGCTTTTCTCGCACGGTGCACAGAGATCGATGTCGCGGTGCATCTCCCGGCGGCAAAGCCGGCAGACGCGCGGAAACCACCAGTCGGTTATTCCCATCCGGATTTTGTACCGGCCGCGCGGGACCTTCGCCAGGGGAGTGACACCGGTGTTTCCGTAGTCCGGCGGCAGCAAATTGCGTGAGAAAAGTCGCACATTCCCCGGTGGCCGCGGCATCCTCCTCCGTGCCGCGAGATCTCGGCAGGCGGCGCCCGGAGTCCGTCCTTTCGAATCGCGCCGTGGATTTATTCTGAGTCGCGGCTAATATCGAAATGGCAGGGAACGAGAGAAGGACCAGGCCATGCTGGAATACCGGGCGCCGGAAAGGGATTTGGAATTCCTGCTGTTCGACCTGTACCGGGTACAGGACGAGTGGCGAGATATCCCGGAATTCGCCGCGTTCACCGATGATCTGGTACGCGCGGTCGTCAGCGAGGGGGGCAGGGTGGCGAGCGAAGTCATGGCGCCGCTCAATCAGGCCGGCGATTCCGAAGGGTGCCGATGGCGCGACGGTGCGGTCACCGCCCCCGCCGGGTTCAAGTCCGCCTACGACGAACTGGCCCGGGGCGGCTGGCTGGGCATATCCGGCAACCCCCGATACGGCGGTCAGGGCATGCCGAAGCTGTTGGGCTGCCTGCTTGAGGAAATGTTCTGGAGCGCCAATACCAGCCTGTATTTGTACGGGGCGTTGTCGACCGGTGCTTCGATCTGTATCGACACCCACGGCACGGAAGCGCAGAAACGGCTGTATCTCCCAAAGCTCTATTCAGGGGAGTGGTCGGGCGCGATGGACCTGACCGAGCCGCAGGCGGGAACGGACCTGGGCATCATCCGCACCCGGGCGGAAGAGGCGGGCGACGGCACCTACCGCATCACCGGCACCAAGATCTTCATCACCAGCGGCGAGCACGATCTTGCCCGGAACATCGTCCACCTCGTGCTTGCCAAGCTGCCGGGCGCGCCGGACGGCACCCGGGGAATCAGCCTGTTCATCGTGCCGAAGTTCATTCCCGGCGCAGACGGCGCCATCGGCGAGCGCAACCGGGTGGCCAGCGGCTCCATCGAGCACAAGATGGGCATCAACGGCAGCGCCACCAACGTCATGAACTACGACAACGCCGTCGGTTACCTGGTGGGCCCCGAGAACGGCGGCCTCGCCTGCATGTTCACCATGATGAACTACGAGCGGCTGTCGGTGGGCCTGCAGGGCCTGGGCGCCGGCGAACTGGCCTATCAGCAGGCGTCACGCTACGCCCGGGGCCGCCTCCAGGGACGTTCGCCCACGGGCCCGCGCAATCCGGACGGCGCGGCGGATTCGCTTTTGGTGCACCCGGACGTGCGCCGCATGCTGCTCACGGTTCGCGCCTATACCGAAGCGGGCCGGGCGTTCGCGGTGTTCGCGGGCCTCAATCTCGACCGCGGCAAGTACGCCGGCGATGCGGACAGCCTGGCGCTCTCGGAGATGCTGACGCCCATCGCCAAGGCGTTCATGTCCGACCGGGGATTCGAGTGCGCGGTCATGGCGCAGCAGGTGTTTGGTGGGCACGGCTTCATCAGGGAGTGGGGCGTCGAGCAGATCGTCCGGGATGCCCGCATCGCGCAGATCTACGAGGGCGCGAACGGCATCCAGGCGCTGGATTTCGTCGCCCGGAAGGTGTGCCGGGATGGCGGACGCACCCTCTACGCCCTGCTCGACACCATGGCGGCAACGCCCGTTCCGGAGAAGTACGGCGCTGCACTGAACCAGGCCGCCGGTCGATTGCGGTCCGCGACGGAGTTCGTCGTGACCGGCTCACTGGAAGACGCCAACCTGCCGGGTGCGGTATCCACCGACTTCCTCGACCTCGCCGGCCACACCATCTATGCCTGGCTGTGGGCGCGCATGGCCGGCGCCGCCGGCAACGACGATTTCGGCCGCGCCAAGCGGCGTACGGCGGATTTCTACTACGCCCGGCTGCTGCCGAAAACCCTGGCGCTGGAAGCGAGCGTGCTTGCGGATTCGGAGGCGGTGATGGGCATCGAGGCGTCGGCGTTCTAGCCCGTATCGCCCGGCCGGGAAAAAAGGTTTCCACGCCACCGGGTTGCGCAAGGACTGGGTGAATCGGGAAACCGGCCAGTCAATCCAGCTTGTTGATCATTCGATAGACGCCGATCAGGATGCCGAACCCGATGTAGCAGCCGAACAGGCATACGCCCAGGAGGGTCGCCATCTGGCGGGTGACGATGCCCGCTGCGGCGAGGTAGACGATCCCGGCGATACATCCGAAAAACGACACGGCGATTGCGGTCACCGTCAATAGCGTGGATCGTTTCACAAGAGCCCTCGCCCGCTCGCGGAAGGCCCAGTTTACCGGGCCCGCAGCAGCGCCGGGAGTTTCCGGTGGATGCCCTGGAATCCGCCATTGGAAAGAATGACCACGTGGCGGCGGTTGCGAGGCAGTTGCGCGACCGCGGCCATGACGGTGTCCAGGTCTTCGAACAGCCGGGCGGGGACGGTACAGGCGGCGACGACTTCCCCCAGGTCCCAGCGCATGTTCTCGCCCTTGAACCAGAACACTGCATCGGCCGCCGCGCAGCAGTCGGCCAGGTCGCCGCGCAGGGTTCCCAGCGACATTGTATGGGTCCGCGGCTCCACGATAGCGAGAATCTCCTCGCCGCCCACCCTTGCCCGGAGCCCCTCCAGGGTTGTCCGGATCGCCGTGGGATGGTGGGCGAAGTCGTCGTAGACGGTCACGTCAGCGACCTCCGCCACGACTTCCAGGCGCCGCTTGACGCCGGCGAAACGGTGCAACGCAAGAATGGCTTCGGGCGCCGCCACGCCCGCGTGGCGGGCGGCTGCGAGTGAGCTCAGGGCGTTGGCCTTGTTGTGTTCGCCGAGCAGGGTCCAGGCCACCCGGCCCTTGATCTCGCCGTCCACGGCCACATCGAAGGCGCTGCCGTCGCGAGCGCTGTTGGGCGCGCTCCACAGTTCTCCGGTGTCGCACCCGACCGGCTCGGCGGGCGGCTGGTTTCCAAACCGGGTTACCGGTGTCCAGCACCCCATTTGCAGTACTTCGTCGACCGCCGCGTCGCCGCTCGGCGCGACGATCAGCCCGTTTCCGGGTATCGAGCGCAGCAGATGATGAAACTGGGTCTGGATGGCGCCGAGATCGGGAAAGATGTCGGCATGGTCGAACTCGAGATTGTTGATCGCCAGGGTGCGGGGCCGGTAGTGGACGAACTTCGAGCGCCGGTCGAAGTACGAGGTGTCGTATTCGTCCGCTTCGACCACGAAGAACCGGCCGCCGCCGAGCCGCGCGGACCGTTCGAAGTTCTGTGGGACGCCGCCGATCAGGTAGCCGGGCTCCAGCCCGGCGCACTCCAGGATCCAGGCCAGCATGCTCGCGGTGGTGGTCTTGCCGTGGGTGCCGGCGACAGCCAGCGTCCAGCGCCCGGGCAGCACGGACGTACCCAGCCATTCGGCCCCGGAGGTGTAGGGCAGCCCGCTGTCTAGGATGTATTCGACGGATTCCGTTCCACGGGGAAGCCTGGCATTGCCGATCACGACCAGGTCCGGCCGGGGTGCCAGTTGCGCGGGTTCGAAGCCCTCGTAAACGCGAATGTCCGCGGCGGCGAGCTGGTCGCTCATGGGCGGGTAGAGCGCCTGGTCGGAACCACTGACCCGGTGGCCCATGTCCCGTGCCAGTTGCGCCAGGCTGCCCATCAAGGTGCCGCCGATGCCGAGGAAGTAGATTCTCACGCCCGCCTCCTCAACCGCCCTGCACCGCCGGGGGCAACCGCGCATCGCGCCGCTCGATGTGCGCGCGCATGCGCTGCTGCCGGTCGTGGGTCAGCGGGTAGTTCCACAAGAGCGGCAGGGCGATGCAGGCGATGCCCGCGGGAATCACGGAGTACATGCAGGCCAGCGCCAGCTTCGCGGTATCGGTGTTGGCATCGCTTGCCGGGTCGAAGCCGAACCAGGCGACGCTGGTGGTGGCGATGAAGATGCCGAGTGCGGCGGCGCCCTTGTTCACCATGCCCCAAAGGGAGAAGTAAAGGCCGGTGCGCTGCTGCCGGGTGCGCAGGGTGTCGAGATCGACGATGTCCGCCGCCATCGATGTGGGCAGGAACACCAGCGAGCCCACGGCCGAGCCCTTGAACAGCATGAGCACCAGGAAGATCTCCAGTTGGTCCGGCCCGAGCAGGGGAATGGATGCGCTCCACAGCGACAGCCAGGCGATGCCGAGCACCACCGTGCGGTGCTTGCCGACTTTCCTCGATATGGCGAACCACGCCGGAATGGCGGCGGTGCTGGCGATGTAGTACGCGAGGATGTAGATGGCGTAGCGTTCGAAGGGCTCGTGCATGACGCGCCGGACGAAAAAGAACGACATGGAGGCCGTCATGCTGATGGCGACGACGAAGAACATGAAGCAGACCACCAGCCGGCGGAACGGCCCGTTACGCCAGACGATGCGCAGGCCCCGGGCCCAGCCGCCCGGCAGGTTGGCCGTCGAACGCGGCGGCGTTTCCCTGACGAACAGGATGGCCGGCGCGGTCATCAGGGGCATCAGCAGCAGCACGGCCAGGGCAACCCCGTACAAGGCATTCTCCGCGCCCGGCCGCACCAGCACGTAGGCGATGGTCAGGGGGATCACCAACGACAGCATCGTGCCGCCGTAGCCGAACGCCTCCCGCCAGCCCGTGATGCGCGAACGCTCGTGGTAGTCGGGGGACATTTCCGCGCCCCAGGCGCGATAGGGCAGGTCCACCAGGGTGAACGACAGGTAGAGGGCGCTGATCCAGACGAACAGGTAAAGATTGCCGACGCCGCTGCCGCCGAGCGCGGACCACAGCCCCACGGCGAACTCGCTGTGCGGCACGAAGAGCATCCATAGCGAAAGGAGCATGAACGGCGTGCCGAGTACCATCCACGGCTTGCGGCGGCCGAAGGGTGTCTGCCAGCGGTCCGAGACGATTCCGATCGGCGGGTCCGTCACCACGTCGGTCAGCCGCGACAGGGCGAGCAGGGTTCCCACAGCGGCGAGGGAGAGCCCGAGATTTTCGGAATAGAACGCCGGGATGTAAATGGCGATCGGCAACCCGACGACCGAGGTCGGAAGGTTGACCGCGCCGTACAGGGCCATGCGTGTACGGGTAACGGACTGTGTGGAGGACGGGTCGGTCATTTGCCTGGCCCGGGCCGGGTATGCCGATGTTATCCCAGCTTCCGTTCAACTCGCACTTGACCGGCGAGAGTGAATGACCTTCTGCCGCGGCTCGATCTGTGTTGGCTTGCGGGCAACGGCCGCGGTGCTGCGTTGAATGGGTGCTGTTCGCGGGTCAGTGCGGTGGATTCCGACTACAATTGACCATTATCCGGCGGAAATGATCCAGATGGCGGGAGCGAACGCTTTCTATGCCCAGTCGGGCGGTGTTACCGCGGTCATCAATGCGACGGCCTGCGCCGTCATCGAGACGGCGCGCAAGCATGGCGGAAGCATCGGCAAGGTGCTCGCGGGCAGGAACGGCATCATCGGCGCGCTGACCGAGGAACTCATCGACACGAGCCTCGAGCCGGCCGGGATCATCGCGGGCCTGCGTCATACGCCAGGCGGCGCGTTCGGGTCCTGCCGCTACAAGCTCGGGGCCATCGAGGACAACCAACGGGAATATCGTCGGCTCATCGAAGTCTTCGCCGCACACGACATCCGCTACTTCTTCTACAACGGGGGCGGCGACTCCCAGGACACCGCCAACAAGGTGACGCAGCTCGGCTCGAGGCTCGGCTATCCCATGGTCTGCATCGGCATTCCGAAAACCGTGGACAACGACCTGCCCTTCACCGATTCCTGCCCGGGTTTCGGGTCCGTGGCCAAATACGTGGCGGTTTCCACCCGGGAGGCGGCGCTGGACGTGCAGTCGATGTGCTCAACGTCCACGAAGGTGTTCATCCTGGAGGTGATGGGACGTCACGCGGGATGGATCGCGGCGGCATCGGCACTGGCGCAGGAAAAGCGAGGCGATCCGCCTCATCTCATCGTTTTCCCCGAAGTGCCGTTCGACGAGGCGGCGCTGCTCAGGAAGGTGAAGAAGACCGTGGAGGCGCGCGGTTACTGCGTGATCGTGGTCTCCGAGGGGGCGCGTTATGCCGACGGTGTTTTCCTGGCGGATGCGGGCAGCAAGGATGCCTTCGGCCACACGCAGCTCGGCGGCGTGGCCCCGGCGCTCGCCAACATCGTCAAGGCGGGGCTCGGCTACAAGTATCACTGGGCGGTGGCCGACTACCTGCAGCGTTCCGCGCGTCATGTCGCGTCTGCCAACGATGCCGAACAGGCCTACGCGATGGGCAGGGCCGCGGTGGAGTTTGCGCTCGCGGGCAAGAACGCGGTCATGCCGACGGTGGTGCGCACCAGCGATGAGCCTTACCGCTGGAAGATCGGCGAAGCGAAGCTGTCCCGGGTGGCCAACGTCGAGCGCAAGATGCCGAAGAGCTTCCTCAGCGCGGACGGTTTCGGCATCACCGCGAAGGCGCGCCGCTATCTCGCGCCGCTGATCGCCGGGGAAGACTATCCGCCCTACCGGAACGGTTTGCCCTGTTACGTGACGCTCAAGAACGAGTTGGTGGCGAAAAAGCTCGAACCATTCCCGCTATAGCGGGCCGTACGTCGCTTCCGGTCAGGCCAGCAGCGGCGCTATTACCAGTGAGACGATCGCCATTACGTTAATGAGGATGTTCATGCTTGGGCCGGAGGTGTCCTTGAAGGGGTCGCCCACGGTGTCGCCCACGACGGTGGCCGCGTGAACGTCCGAGCCCTTGCCGCCGAGATTGCCCTTTTCGACGTGTTTCTTGGCGTTGTCCCAGGCGCCGCCGGCGTTGGCCATGGTAAGGGCCAGCAGCACGCAGCCGAGCAGGCCGCCCCCGAGGGTGCCGCCCAGGGCTTCGGCGCTGATGCCGAAGCCGACGACCGGCGGCACGGCGACGGCGATGGCGCCGGGCAGAAGCATGCGCTTCAGGGCCGCGGAGGTGGCGATGTCGATGCACTTGCCGGTATCGGGCTCGGCCTTGCCCTCGAGCAGGCCGGGAATCTCCCGGAATTGCCGGCGGATCTCCTGGATCATTTCCATGGCGGCGTCGCCCACCGAGGTCATGGTGACGCTCGCGATCAGGAACGGCACCAGGCCGCCGATAAAGAGGCCCACCAGCACGTCGGGATTGCCGATGTGCAGCAGGAACTCCCCGCCGCGGTTGTAAGAGACCGTCTCGACGAACGCGGCGATGATGGCCAGTGCCGCCAGTGCCGCGGCGCCGATGGCGAAACCCTTGCCCATGGCGGCGGTGGTGTTGCCGAGTTCGTCCAGTGAATCGGTGATCTTGCGGGTGTCCTCCCCCAGGCCGCCCATCTCGGCGATGCCGCCGGCGTTGTCGGCGACGGGCCCGTAAGCGTCAACGGCCATGGTCATGCCGACCGTGGCCAGGAGCCCCACCGCGGCGATGCCGACGCCATACAGCCCGGCCAGCCAAGTGGACACGTAGATGATGGCGCAGATGGCGAGCAGCGGCACCACCACGGACTGCATGCCCACCGCGAGGCCCGTGATCATGACCGTGGCGGAGCCCGTCTCTCCGGCCTTGGCGATGCGCACGACCGGCCTCGACGAGGTGTAGTACTCCGTGGTCAGCCCGATGATGACGCCGCCCACGGAACCGAAGATGACCGCCCACCAGATATTGCTCGATATCCCCGCCGCATCGATGACGAACCAGGAAGCGGCGATGAACAGGATGGGCGTGACCACCATGCCGATGCGCAGCGCCAGCGCGGGGCTCGAACTCGAGCGGGAGCGCACGATGCCGATGCCGATGATGGAGCAGACAAGGCCGGTGGAGGCGAGCGCCAGGGGCAGGAACATGAGCGCCGCGCGGCCGTCCCCCTCGGACATGCCGGGCACCAGGGCGGCCACCGATGCGGCGGCCAGGGTCGAGGCGATGGCGATGGTGGCGATCATGGAGCCGCAGTAGGACTCGAAGATGTCGGAACCCATGCCGGCCACATCGCCCACGTTGTCGCCGACGTTGTCGGCGATAACGCCCGGATTGCGGGGGTCGTCCTCGGGAATGCCGGCTTCCACCTTGCCCACCAGGTCGGCGCCCACATCGGCGCTTTTGGTGTAGATGCCGCCGCCGACCCGGGAGAACAGGGCGACCGTGGAGGCGCCCATGCCGAAGCCGTGGATGTGGTGGGCGGTGTGCGGGTCGCCGCCGAAGAAGTAATAGACGATGCCGAGCCCCATCAGCCCGAGGGAGGCGACGGCGAGACCCATGATGGAGCCGCCGAAGAACGCCACGGAAAGGGCGGCCGCGGGGCCGTCGGTATGCGCCGCGGTGGTGGTGCGCACATTCGCCTTGGTGGCGGTATACATGCCGAACCAGCCGGCGCCGGCGGACGACAGGGCGCCGGCGACGAAGGCCCAGAGCGTGGCGATGCCCAGATAGGATATTAAAAGCAGCACCAGCAGCACCCCCGCGAACAGGGCCAGCATGGTGTACTCCCGGCGCATGAACACCATGGCGCCCTCGTGAATGGCGTCGGCGATCTTCTTGATGGCCGGTTCGCCCTCATCGTAGCGCTTGACCAGCCCGTAGATGATTACCGCCACGATCATGCCGACAACGCCCAATAGCGGCGGCAACAGGTTCAGATCCATCATTTTGTGTTCCGGTTGTTGAGTGTTCCGGTTGTTGATTGAAAGGCGGGCGCTTGACCGGTGCCGTACACGCGTGAACCGATGTCCCGCTACTTATCCTGGCCGCCCCCACGGCGGCGCGTATCATACCAGCGAAAACTCAAAAGGCATCCCGGGCTTTATTCGCGCACCGATTGTAGGAAATCTGCCATTGACCCGCCCCCGCCCGGGCTGGTTTAGTGGTGGAAACAGTACTGCTTGGTGGTATCGGTGAGTACGGTTGTGAACAGGGCGCGGTCATGAGCAGGGAGGGATGGGCGACGATCGGCGTGGGCGTTGCATTGCTCACTGTACTTGTGACGGTGGCAGGCCTTGTTCTGCAGGGCCAGCGTGCTCTGCGAGCCGAACTCGCGGTCCAGCTCGCTGAAATGCGTGCCGAGAACGCAGCGTTCCGCCAGGACATGCGGGCCGAGAATGCGGCGTTCCGCAAGGAAATGCGCACCGGCAATGCGGAGTTGCGCAGGGAATTGCTCGTCGAGATCGGCGCGGTTGCCGAGCAGACGGCCCAACTGCGGGATCGGGTCAGTCGTCTCGAGGTGCTGGTAGGGGTCGTCGTGGAACGGTTGCTGCCAGGCGACGCGGTGTCGAAGCTGTCCGGAAAGAAGCCTGAGGCTCAGCCCTGAGCGAGCAGCGCCCGCAGGTCGATGATGGCGGCGTTGGCCCGCGAAATGTACGAGGCCATCACCAGTGAGTGGTTGGCCAGGAAGCCCAGGCCGTCGCCGTTCAGTATCACCGGGCTCCAGATGGCCTGCTGCGTGGGTTCGAGCTCGCGGATGATCTGCTGCAGGCTGACGCGCGCGTTCTTCTTGTCGAGCACATCCCCGAAGTCGTGTTCCATCGCCCGCAGCAGGTGCAGCAGCGCCCAGGTCTGGCCGCGGGCCTCGTAGAAGACATCGTCGATTTCGAGCCAGGGCGTCTTGTAGCTCCTGTCCAGGGGCGCATCGGTCGCCTGGACGGCCGCCGCATCCCCGGCCAGGTCGACATTCAACTGGCGCTTGCCGACACTGGCTGACAATCGCTGCGACAGGCTGCCGAGACGGGTCTCGACGCCCTGCAGCCATTGCTGCAGGTTGTCGGCACGCGCATAGAACTGGGCATCCGGCTGGGTGGGGTCGGAGAGGCGCTCCAGGTACGCCCTGAGCAGTTCCGTACCGTCGCCGTACTCGGCTTCGCTGGGCGGGAATACCCAACTCGAATTGTCGAAGAAGAACTTGCCTTCGGCCTGGGCGAGATCCGGGTCTTCCCTTGACTGACTCTGTGACCTCGCGAAGTCGATGCGATAGGCACGGGCGGTGTCGCGCACCTGGGTCAGTACCCCGAACTCCCAGTTGGGCACGTTGTCCATCCAGACCCCGGGCGGAAAGAGGTCGTTGGACAGGTAGCCGCCGCGCTTGTCGAGCAGCGTCTCCGCGAGCCGAATCAGTGTGGCGGTGGTCGTATACCCGGTCACCACCTCGCGGTTGCCGCGCTCCGCCTCCCGGACGGCGTTGTCCCGCACGGCGAACTGGTCCGGTTCGAAGTCCCACCACCAGGTCAGCGCCAGGCAGCCGGCCAGGTAGAGGGCGATGAGCGTGCCCGCTGCCCGGGCCGCGGACTTGCGGGCGCCGGCCGCCCGGCTGCCGCTACCCGTGCTGGGAATCCATCGTTTCCAGTCAAACGTCCGGTTCATTCCGCAATTCGTCCCGTGCTGACGCAGTTTCCATGCTCGCGCACCATACTACTCGAACCGGGCGCTGTCGCAGCGCGGCGGGAAAGCGGTGAACGCGTACCCGACTCACATGACGACCTGGCCCGCCAACAGGATATGTGGTGGCGCAGGGCGCAGATTCAACCGGTCAACCGGGCTGACCCAAACAGACGAGTTCCACCGACGGGGGCGACGCGATCGCCAGCCTGGCCCGAACGCGGGCCGCGCCGGAAGCGCTGTTGAGTTGCCGGTAAATCCAGCGGCCTTCCGCATCGGATCGCGCGTTGATGGTGACCCGGCAGTCCGCGCTCTTGGCGCGGAGGCCGAGATCGCGCAGCCGGGCTCCCAGGGCGGCACTCCGGCCTGCGAGCACGGCGGGATCGAGCCTGATCCGGTCGCGCTCGGCGGCCTCCACGAGCTTTATCTGCTGTGCGGTGGGCTCGATGGCCGGGTGGCCGGCATCGACCAGCCGCGCCCGGGCCAGCATGGAGCGCGCGCGGGCAAACTGCCGCCGTTCGACGGCCTCGAGGGCGAACCGGACATAGCGTTCCACTATTTTCTCGATGCCCCGGCGGGCATGGTCGTTTTCCGGGTCGAGGCGCAGAACGTCCCGGTACAGGGAATAGGCGCTGTTTTGCTCCGGCGTGGTCAACCGGTGCGCCTCGAAAGCGAGCCGCGCCTGTTCGAGCAGCGGTTCAACGTCCGGAGGAGGCTCAGGGGCCGGCTCGGCCGGTGGCTCGGGCTCCGGCACTGGCACGGGCATTGGCGCTTCGCTTTCGCAGCCGGCGACCGCCAGCAGGCAGATGCCGGCAACGGCGAGCGCGTGTCGGATTCCGGTGTGCGGCATCAACTCCTTCTCCAAACACGCCCGACCTGTACATGAACAGGTCGGGTTAGGGTGCGGCGGGATGTAGAATAAGCCAAGGCGCACGGCGTCTCGACAACATTCGAAGAGGTATTTGCACATGTGGAGCGTGAAAACCGGCCTGGTAGCCCTGGCGATCGCCCTGGCGGCGATCGGCCATGCTGCCGCGCAGGATTGGCTGGTCGAGGAGCCCGAATTCCTGCCGGTGGATGAGGCGTTCATACTTTCCGCCGAGCTGGATGGCGACGGCGCCCTGGTGGCGCGCTGGAAGATCGCCGACGGCTACTACCTCTACCGTCACCGCTTCGCCTTCAAGACCCGGGAAGGCACGGGTGCTCAAGTGGGCGAGGCGACGATTCCACCCGGCAAGGCGAAGGTGGACGAGTATTTCGGCGAGGTCGAGGTCTACTACGGCCAGGCCCGGGCAAGCGCGCCGGTGCGGGCGGGCGGCGAATCGGCGGAAGTCGGCATCGGCTACCAGGGCTGCGCCGAGGCGGGGCTGTGCTATCCGCCCCAGACCCGCTGGGTTGCGGTGGCGCCGGCAGAGGGCACGGTCAGTTTCCTCGATGGAGACAAGCGCTGATGGCGAAGCTCTTGGTGCTGCATGGCCCGAACCTGAACCTGCTCGGCAGCCGTGAGCCGGAGATCTACGGCACCGATACCCTGGAAGACATCGAAGGCCGGCTGGGTACGCTTGCGGGGGCGGCCGGCCACGAACTGACGTGCATGCAGTCGAACGGCGAGCAGGCGCTCATCGAGCGCATCCATCGGGCGCGGGCCGATGGCGTGGGCTTCATCGTGATCAACCCCGGTGCGTTCACCCACACCAGCATCGCGCTCAGGGATGCGTTGCTCGGGGTGGAGATACCGTTCATCGAGGTTCACCTGTCCAACGTGCACGCACGGGAAGCGTTCAGGCGGAGTTCGTATTTGAGCGACATCGCCGAGGCGGTGATCTCCGGTTGCGGTGCCCTGGGATATGAATTCGCGCTTCAGGCCGCCATGGCGCATGTCGGGAACGCCGGGGGCGGCGCGGATTGAGCGCTTGGCCGCACCTGTTTGTGCACAGGTGCGGCAAGCGGCGGAAACGGATGGTTCGGCCATCGCCGAGTTGGTTCAGCAACCTTCAGGGGCGCACATCGTGGACCTGCGAAAGATCAAGAAGCTCATCGAACTGGTCGAAGAGTCCGGCATTGAGGAACTGGAGGTCCAGAAAGGAGACGAGTCGGTTCGCATCGTCCGCCCTTCGGCAACGGCTCGGGCGGTTCGCGAATCGGGTGCGGCGGAAACCGGCGGTTCCCCGGTAGCGGACGGGTTCGTCACCGCCCGGGCGCCGATGGCGGGAACCTTCTACGCTGCGCCGGAACCGGGCGCCGACCGCTTCGTGGGCCCGGGTGCGGCCGTGGGGGTCGGCGAGACCCTGTGCATCATCGAGAGCATGAAGATGATGAACGAGATCCCCGCCGAGGTGGATGGCGTCGTCATTGATGTCCTTGTGGCCGACGGGGAACCCGTGGCTCGCGGGCAGGGGCTGTTTCGAATAGCCCGTTAACGCTTCCCGCGGAAGCGGCCGGAGACACCCTGCGGTGTTTCCTGGGGCGGGTGCGGTCCGGTTGGGGCCGCGGTCGGAGGAATGCAGTAAAGTTTCCGCGGATTGTCCGGCGTGTGGAGTATCGAGTGGTCACACAATGCCCTGCCTGCGGTTCACGGTTCCGGATCACCGGAACCCAGTTGGGCCGGGCGGGCGGCAGAGTGCGTTGTGGAGCTTGCCTGGCGGTGTTCCTGGCGCCCGACAGCCTGAGCGGCGACGAGGAAACAGCGCCGGGGGCAACCTCTGCCACGGACGGCATAGACGGGATTGAGAGCCGTGAGGGTGTCGGAGAAGGCGCTGGATTTTCGCAGGCAGGCGGGCGGGCGGCAGATGTCCCGAAAGGCGCCGGCGAGGTCCGTTCAATTCCTGGGGAGCCGCGATTGGCGCGAGGTGCCCCGGACAGCAACCGGTGGGTCCGATGGGCACTGGTGGTTGCCGTGCTGATATTGTTTCTCCAGCTTGCCCTGTACCTGACTTGACGGGCTTGAAGGGACAGTGGCAGGGCCGGCGGAAAGTCCGCCGGCTGAAGAGCAGGGGGCTCGTTTGACAACGTCGTTCGCGAACAGGGAGAACCGCACATGACCGAACCGGCCGCACGGAAGGCGCGCGCGCTCATCAGCGTTTCAGACAAGACGGGCGTTGCCGAGCTGGCACATGCACTGCACGGTCTGGGGCTTGCCATCCTCTCCAGCGGCGGCACCTGCCGGGCCATCGCCGCAGCGGGCGTCCCGGTAACGGAGGTGGCCGACCATACCGGTTTTCCCGAGTTGATGGACGGCCGCGTGAAAACGCTGCATCCGAAAATTCACGGCGGCATTCTCGCGCGCCGCGGCACCGATGAAGACGCGCTCGAGCAGCACGCCATCGATCCCATCGACGTGGTGGTCGTCAATCTTTACCCGTTTGCGGCCACCATTGCCCGGCCGGACTGCACGGATGAACTGGCCATCGAGAACATCGACATCGGCGGCCCCGCCATGTTGCGCGCCGCGGCAAAGAACCACCGGGACGTCCTTGCGGTGGTCGATCCGGGCGACTACGAAGACGTGGTCGCCGCCCTTGCCGCGGGCGGCGCGGATGCAGCCCTGCGCCGGCGTCTCGCGGAAAAGGCGTTCCGTCACACCGCCGAATACGACCGCATCGTGGCGGAATACCTGGCGGGCGGCGGCCCCCTGCCCGAGCGCCTGGGGCTGTCCTACGCCAAGCGGCAAGACATGCGCTACGGGGAGAATCCCCATCAGAGCGCGGCTTTCTATGTGGAGGAGAACACCGCCGGCACGGTGGCCGGGGCGCGGCAATTCCAGGGCAGGGCGCTTTCCTTCAACAACGTGGCCGACACGGATGCGGCGCTGAAATGCGTCAGCGTGTTCGACGAACCGGCCTGCGTGATCGTCAAGCATGCCAATCCCTGCGGCGTTGCCCTCGGCACGAACCCGGCGGAGGCGTACCGGCGGGCCTTCGCGACGGACCCGACATCCGCCTTCGGCGGCATCGTGGCGTTCAACCGCGAACTCGACGGCGCCCTGCTTCGCGAGATTCTCGAGGCGCAATTCGTGGAAGTCGTGGCGGCGCCGGCCGTGAGCGCCGATGCGGAAGAAGCCGCAAAGGCCAGAAAGAACGTGCGGCTGCTCGCCTGCGGGCCGCTCGCGGGGCCCGGCGGCGGCCTCGACCTGAAGAAAGTCGCGGGCGGGCTCCTGGCGCAGACGCCGGACGACAGGTGCCTGGACGAGGATGCGTTGCGCACGGTGACCAAACGGGTACCGAGCGCCGAAGAGATGCAGGACTTGCTCTTTGCCTGGCGGGTCGCCTGGTTCGTGAAGTCTAATGCCATCGTCTACGCCCGTAACGGGCAGACCATCGGTGTCGGCGCGGGTCAGATGAGCCGGGTGGTCAGCGCCCGCATAGCCGGTTTCAAGGCCGGGGACGAAGGCTTGACGGTGCCCGGTTCGGTCATGGCTTCCGACGCGTTCTTCCCTTTCCGGGACGGGATCGAAGCCGCCGCCGCCGCGGGCATCGCCGCCGTGATTCAACCCGGCGGTTCCATGCGCGATACTGAAGTCATCGATGCGGCCGACGAGCACGGCATGGCCATGGTGTTCACCGGCATCCGCCATTTCAGGCACTGAGGCGCCGTATGCGAACTCGTTGTTGAGACCGGCGATATCACGTTGATAATTTTTTCATTTCAAATCAAAGGATTACATTTTTCTTCATGAAAGTACTGGTGGTGGGATCCGGAGGACGGGAGCATGCGCTGGCCTGGAAGTCGGCGTTGAGCCCGCGGGTGAGCAACGTCTACGTCGCGCCGGGCAACGCGGGCACCGCGGCGGAGCCGGGCGTCGAGAACGTCGATATTGGCGTGGACGACTTCGAGGCGCTGGCCGATTTTGCCGCAAAGAAGGACGTTGCGCTCACCATCGTGGGGCCGGAGGCGCCTCTGGTGGACGGCATCGTCGAGTTCTTCGCTGCACGCGGCCTGGGCTGCTTCGGCCCGAGTTCGGCGGCAGCCCGGCTGGAAGGATCGAAAGCCTTTGCCAAGGAATTCATGCAGCGGCACGGCATCCCGACGGCCGCATCGGAAACCTTCGGCGACCTGCCGGCCGCCCGGGCATACGTGAAGGCGCGACGGGTTCCGATCGTCATCAAGGCGGACGGGCTTGCCGCGGGCAAGGGGGTCATCGTCGCGAGTACCGAGAAAGAAGCCTTTGCCGCCCTCGATGCCATGCTCTCCGGAAACGCCTTCGGCAGCGCGGGCGAGCGCGTGGTCGTCGAGGAATTCCTGGAGGGGGAGGAGGCGAGCTTTATCTGCCTCTGCGACGGACGCACCGCGCTGCCCTTCGCCAGCTCCCAGGATCACAAGGCCGCCCATGACGGCGACAACGGCCCGAACACCGGCGGCATGGGCGCGTACTCTCCGGCGCCCGTGGTCACCGGAGCGGTGCACCGCCGGATTGTCCAGGAGATCATCGAGCCCACCATGGCCGGCATGGCCGCCGATGGCGCGCCCTACGTGGGATTCCTGTACGCGGGCCTCATGATCGCCCCGGATGGCGCACCCCGGGTGATCGAGTTCAACTGCCGTTTCGGCGACCCGGAAGCCCAGCCGGTGTTGATGCGCCTGCGCTCCGATCTTCCCGAATTGTGCATGGCCGCGCTGGCGGGCGGCCTGGAAGGGAGAGCGCTCAATTGGGATACGCGGGCGGCGCTCGGCGTGGTCATGGCCGCTGGCGGATACCCGGGCAGCTATGCCAGGGGGGCGGCCATAACGGGGCTGGAAAAACTGGCCGGCGACGGCGACATCAAGGCTTTCCATGCAGGCACCCGGGTCCAGGGCCCGGGCGTGGTCACCAGCGGCGGGCGCGTCCTGTGTGTCGTCGCGCTTGGGGAGGACGTCACCGGGGCACAGCAGAGGGCGTATCGGGGTGTGGCCCGCATCGACTGGGACGGCGCCTTCCATCGCACCGACATCGGATACCGGGCGGTGGCGCGGGAGCGGGGCGAATGACGCACAGGCCGTCGCGCCGATAACGCCTACCGGGGGAACGACAACGCGCGCATCATTACCGCATGCTCGCGGATACGCTTAAACGGTTCGATCCGTTCCAGGCCATGAGTCCCACCGAACTGGCGACGGCCGCCCGGCATGCGCAACTGGTCAAGGTCCCCGCGCAACGCTGGCTGCTGCGTCCGGGCCGCCGCCTGCGGGGGCGCTACTACCTGGTTCAGGGAACCGTCCGCCTGTTTCCGCCGCAACGCGATATCAGGCCGAAATCGCCGGAAGCCCGGCTGCCGCTGTACCCCGGGTGCGACGCCATGTTTTCCCGAAGCCCGGTGCGCCTGCTGCACGTGGATACCGCGCCCATCGCCTTCCTGCTCGGCGCGGCGCAGTCGAACCCGGGAGCCACGGGCATCGCGGACTGGGAACGACGCTTCATGGGCTCGCCCCTGCTGCAGCGTCTTGACGCGGGTATCTGGCAACAGTTGCTGAGCGCGCTGGCCGAACGGTCTTTCGAGGAGGGCGAGCGGCTCGTGGTGGAAGGGAGCGCCGCGCATGACTTTTTCGTCCTGAAATCGGGCCACGCGGCCGTGCGGCGGCGGGGACGGACGCTCGCCCACCTGGGCCCGGGCGACTTCTTCGGCGAGGACGCGCTGCTGCTCGATGGCCGGCGCAACGCCACCGTTACCGCAACCCGGCCGGGTTCGATACTTCGTCTGCCGAAGGACCGCTTCATGACGCTTCTGGTCGACAACCTGGTGCGGTTCGTCGAAAGCCCCGGCGAGGGTGAATGCATCGACGTCGGGGAAGCAGGCGCACTGGCCCGGTTGCGCGAGACGATTCCCTCTCTCGATCCGGGCCGGCGCTACCATATCGTCGGCGGCGAACTGCGGCAGAGGGCACTGGCCACCTTCATTCTCACCCAGAAGGGGTTCGATGCCCGGCCGGTGGATTGACCGTGTAAGCTTGTGCCGCCGTGGCCGTTCTCACCGACAAGCTGAAGGCGCGCATCCAGGATGCCTACCGCAAGTGGCTCAAGTCGCGCGGGTTCGATCCCCGGCGCGGTCAACGGGAGATGATTGCCGCGATCGCGCGCGTCTGTACCGGCCCGGCGCCTCGGATCGCCGCCATCGAGGCGGGCACGGGTACCGGCAAGACGGCCGCCTACTGCCTGGCGGCCATTCCGGTTGCCCAGGCGCTGGAAAAGACCGTCGTCATCGCGAGCGCCACCGTCGCCCTGCAGGAACAGATCGTGCTGCGCGACCTGCCGGACCTCGCCGAAGCGGCCGGCCTCGACTTCGACTTCGCGCTTGCCAAGGGCCGGGGCCGCTACGTTTGCCTGAAGCGCCTGGACGAACGCCTGAACCGCACCGCGAACCATCCGGCCCTGGAAAACGGCGGAGAGGATACGCAGGACCATGCGGCAATCCATGAGGAACTCGTGGAAGCCTTCTCGGCCGGCAAGTGGGACGGCGAACTCGACACCTGGCCCAGGGGAATCGATGCCGCCGCCTGGCGCCAGGTAACCACCGACCATCGCGGCTGCACGAACAACCGCTGCACGTTTTTCCTGACCTGCCCGTTCTTCAAGGCGCGCAACGGGCTCGACGGGGTGCGGGTGATCGTCGCCAACCAGGACCTGTTGCTCGCCGATCTCAATCTGGGCGGCGGTTACATCCTGCCGGAACCCGAGGAGTGCATCTTCATCATTGACGAGGCCCACCACCTGCCCGCCAAGACGCAGCAGCATTTTGCGACACGGGCCTCGATCGGCGGCACGGCCGACTGGGCGGACCGGGTCAACACCGTGGTTGCCAGCCTCACCCAGCGGTTTGCCCGCCCGCCCGAACTCGAGGCGCTGGCGATGCGAATCCCCGGCGAAAGCGAGGCCGTGAAGGCCGCGATGCGCGAGCTCGGCGATCGTCTGGCCGAACTGGAATTCACCGAGCGCCGCAACGGCCAGCACACCTGCCGTTTCCGGCTCGGCGAGGTCGGCGATGCCGTTGCCGGTGCGGCGGAGGCGGCCGGCGTACCGGTCGCGGCATTGGGCCTGTCGGTTTCCGCGGTGCACGAGAAGCTTGGCCAGGCCGCCGACGGTGAACTGGCCTGGCAGCGCGCGATCGAGGCGGAGGACTGGCTGCCCGTGGTGGGTCCGCTGGAAGCCCGGGGCTCGGCCGTGGCCGCACTGCTGGACGACTACGCGGGAGCCCGTCCCGGTGCCGGCGATGGGGCCCGTTTTGCCCGCTGGGTCAATCGAACCGACCAGGACACCGAACTGGTCAGCGCGCCGATCGAGCCTGGCCGGCTGCTCGAAGACCACCTCTGGTCGCGGTGCTTCGCCGCCGTGGCCACCTCCGCCACCCTGACGGCCGTCGGCCGCTTCGACCGCTTCCTCGAACGGGCGGGTATCGATGATGTGGAAGGCAGGAGGATTCCGAGCCCGTTCGACTTTCCGAACGTCGCCGTTCTGCGCGTGCCGGCAATGCGCTCGGATCCCCGCGACAGGGTGGCGCATACCGCCGAGATCGCACAACTGCTGCCGGAGCTTCTGGCCGGCGCGCAAAGCGCCCTGGTGCTGTTCACCTCCTGGCGGCAACTCAACGATGTCAAGGTGGTGTTGCCGGCCGAACTGGAAGATACGTTGCAGATCCAGGGCGAACGGTCCAAACAGAGAATGCTCGAGCGCCATCGGGCGCGCATCGACGGCGGCAAACCCAGCTATCTGCTGGGCCTCGCGAGTTTTGCCGAAGGCGTCGATCTGCCGGACGACTACTGCCGGCACGTGGTGCTCGCCAAGCTGCCGTTCGCGGTGCCCGACGATCCCGTCGACGAGGCCATTACGGAATGGGTGGAGGAACAGGGGCGCAACGCCTTTCTGGAAGTCTCCGTCCCCGATGCGGCCATGCGGCTGGTGCAGGCCTGCGGGCGCCTCATCCGCCACGAGAACGACCACGGCCGCATCACCATTCTTGACAGGCGGCTTGTCACGCGCCGCTACGGGCGCGCCCTGCTCGATTCCCTGCCCCCCTATCGGCTGGAGCTTTCCTGACCGCAGGGCGGGGCGGTGCCGGAATGAGCCTGCGACCGTGACATTGATCGACCTGCGCGCATGCCTCGCACCGGACGTCAACGCGCGCCGGTTCGAGGCGTTGCGTCGCGGATTACCGCGCGACGCACCCGACGACTGGCGCGCTGTGGCGGCCATCGGGGCGCTGGCCCTGGGCTCCCGGCGGGTGATCGGCATCTGCGGCGGCCAGGGTTCGGGCAAGTCCACCCTGGCGGCCCTGTTGGCCAGGGCGATGGAGGTGGCGGGAAGAAAGACCGTTGCCTGTTCCCTGGATGATTTCTATCTGACGCGCGCTGACCGGACGCGCCTTGCGAACACCGTGCATCCGCTGCTGGCCACCCGCGGCGTACCCGGTACCCACGACGCCGATCTGGCGCGGAGCACCATCGAAAGCCTGGCGGCCGGAGCCCCGACCCGGGTTCCGCGTTTCGACAAGGGCCGCGACGACCGGGCGCCCGAAGCGTCCTGGATGGCGGTGCGGGACATTCGAAACGTCGTCTTCGAGGGCTGGTGCCTGGGAGTGACGCCACAGCCCGCAACGCTGCTCCGCTCGCCCGTCAATGAACTGGAAGCCAGTGAGGACCCCGAGGCGGAGTGGCGGACACATGTCAACGATGCCTGCCGGCGGTACGCGCGGCTCTGGGCGCTGGTGGACTGGTGGATCTATCTCGACGTGCCGGACATGGATTCTGTGAGGCGCTGGCGCAGGGATCAGGAAAACCGGTTGCCCGCGGCCCGCCGCATGTCGGAGATGGAACTGGACCGCTTCCTGGCCCACTACGAGCGGCTTACGCTGTGGCTCAAGTCCCGGTTTCCCGACCGGGCCGACTGGCACCTCGTCCTCGACCGTCAGCATCGGGTGAGTTCCGCCCGGGCCAGCACGCAGGCCGGTCCGCCCGATGGCCGATAGGAGTCCATGTCGTTCCCGCGTTCAGATTGCGTTCAGGAAAACAGGGCTAACGTGCCGCTACAGACCAGCGAGGAGATATCGACATGCTCAACCTCAAGCACACAGCGTTTGGCGGCATTGCGGCGAGCCTGCTGCTCCTGCCCGCCTACGGCCTGGCTGGAACGGAGTACGACTGGGCGACGGTAACCGATGTCACTCCGGTCTATGAAACCGTCACGCTCGTGGAGCCCTACGAGGAATGCCGCAACGAAAGGGTCGCCTACGGCAACGGGCGCGGTTCGGCGACCCCGCCCATTCTCGGTGCCATCATCGGCGGTGCGCTCGGCAATGCTGTGGGCCACAAGAAACGCAACAAGCAGGTGGGCGTTGTGGTCGGCGCGCTGCTCGGCGGCAGCATCGGGGCGGACATCGCGCGCCGCAATCACGCCCACGGCCGCGTGTCCTACCACACTCAGCGGCGCTGCCACATGGTCGAGCAGACCCGGCGCGAGGAGCGGTTCAGGGGCTATGACGTAACCTACGAGTACGGCGGGACGACCTACAGAACGCGCATGCAGCGGAATCCGGGCGATACCGTGCGAGTGCGGGTGCGCATCACTCCCGTCGGCTGAGACCGGGGGAGTACAATGACCGGGTTGCGAAGCTGTTGGATATCCATGAAAGTTCCCAACCCGGCGCGCCGGGACGCTGACGCGCAAGGAACAGAAACCCGCTGGGAGAGAGTAGGTGTGCGGTGCGTGCATCCGGCACCTTTAAAGCACCCCTGCGCCCTCGAATTTCACGACAACGCGTCCGCTTGGCGTGCCGGATGCACGTACCGTACACCTGCTCTCGGAGCCGAATCGAAGGAACTGTTAAAAATCCGTTGAAAAAAATATTCATTAAAAACAATAATTTGAAGACTTTTTCCATGGCAGCGAACCCGCATCCATAAATCACTTATAAATCAAACGACTTACGACAAATCTCAACTCTGCTGGCCAACAAACCGGCACCGTCCGGTTCCGCGTAGTAGTGCCGCCGCCTGAGGCGCCCTGGTCGCCCTGACGCCCTTAGCCCCTGATGGCTCTTTCATGTTGATCGCGAATGTCGGCCACGCCACGTACCGGAGGGTGAGTCAACCAGCCTCAGTCTGCGCCCCCGGGGGGTTCATCTCGTCGTACACATCGGGATCGAAAAGCCTGGCCGCAACCACCTGACGCAACGGGATGACGACCCTGAAGTCGCGTGGCGACAGCCCTGCCCGAGGACCTGAGGAATCGTCCACCAGCCGGCGAATGTCATCGCCGTAGTAGCGCGTGAGGCGAAGCTCTCGAGTCTCGCCCGTCCGGTCGCCGCTGAACAACGGAATGAGTTCGACGTCTGCGGCCTCCGAGGATGTCGCGTACGCGGTTCGTACCGGCAACCCCACGTAGCACTTCCCGGTCTCAAGCGCCAACTCGACGTACCAGTCGCCCTGCATGGCGTCATCGAGCAGGACCTCGATCAAATCCGAGTTCGACTCGGCCAACGTGCGCAATCGTCGCAGCCTCCGCTGTTCCATCCCCGGGAGGTTGTTGCCTACGAACGCCAGCATGGCGCCAACCGGGATCCCCAGGACACCTGCCACCGTCAACACACCGATATTCCCAGGCCAGGAATCGACCGCCTCGCGGGCGAAGATCGCCATCGGATACGTGAAGATCAACAGCATCACCCCGGCTACGCCGCATACGAAGAGCATCTCGTAGCCGTCCCATCGCACCATCCGGTCCCTCGTCAGCAGCAGCGTTGCGACGAACGCGTATCCGCCCAACGCCAGCGCGACTATGTCTCCAAGCCCCATCTCAGGTGTCGGTCGACTCGTCGTTCGGCTGTCCCTTCAACCCGAGCCTGCTCGCCAGCTTGTCCGCCCTTTCGAGGCGACGCTTTACGTTCGGGTCCCTCAGAAGCTCTTCCGCCTTCACGTATCTGTGCCCTTTGGCCCCGACATAAATGCGGCGTTCAGCGCTCTTTTCGCTACTACGCTCTGTCATCTCTCGATCTAATTCCGCGTTCCCGATCCTGGACTTTACCCATCGCCAGCGCGATCGCCAACTGTTCTGTGCCCAGGCGCGCATCGTGGCGGCCACAGCGCGGATTAGTTTGCGATCCGGGGTGTTGGTCCCAAGGTTGCCCCGCAGGGGCTCCAGCGGCATTTTGGGGCCATTGTGGGCGATGCCGCCTGGCGGGCGGCCCGCGCCCTCGTCGGCTGCGCCGACCGGAGCCCGCAAGCGGTCTCCGCCCATACGGGTCTCGGTCGCTATCGCTTCCGCCCTCCGGGCGGTGAGATCGAGGCGACCGCTCCAAGAAGTGATTCGACCGCCGGGCCGCCCGGCCGCGTTGCACAGCCCACCCCGATGTCCGCAACCGCCCGACCGCCGGGAGCGCATCGGTCCCCGCCCGCACATCCCCGAACCGCCTTCCTCCGCTCAGGCCCACCGCACCCGCCGGCGCCGGCGATGTCAACCACCGCGGGTCGTCCGTCGGATACCGGCCCAGCGTGCCACGCGTACTCGGCCGGTCAACCGGGGGGTTCTCCGCGCTGCTGCGACCTCGCTGGCGCGAGGTGACCGGCCTGCGTGCGCGTGCCGCCTGCCAGGCACCGACGCACTCCTGCGTCGCGAGTTTGAACAGGAGATCACCATGGACCTCGAAACCCTCATCGCCCAGTGGAGCGGCAAGGCCCCGCCGGGCTTCGTCCCGCCTGCCGTCCTGCGCGAGAAGCCGCCACGCTGCGCGCAGCATCGGTGCAACCGGCCAGCAGCCCGCAAGCCCAACGGGGACTGGTATGCCTCGTGCCAGCCTTGCCTGGACCGCCGGGCCGCGAGTTGCCGCAGGAGAAGGCGCGCCCTTGTGAGGTACGTTTCATACTACACCTCCACTGTGCGGTTCGTTACAGGGTTGGATG
>JAPPHD010000067.1 GCA_028821125.1 Gammaproteobacteria bacterium | reverse complement strand
TTGTTCCCGGCGGGGGGGTGCCCCTTGGGGGTTTTAACCCGCCCCAAAATTTTTTCCCCCCGCTTTTTTTGGGGGGCGGGCCCCCAATTCGCACCCCCCCTTTTGTGAACTCGCTGCCGGGTGGGGGCATTTGTTCCGCAGACGTAGCATCAGGCAGTGGGCAGCATGTGGGTGTCTTAACTTGTGTATGCGAACTCGCTGCCGGGTGCATGCGTTTCCACAAAGTAGCTTCAGGCAGCGGGCAGGATGTGGGTGTCCTCAACGGTGGACACAGGGGCCATCGATCCGGTGGAATGGTCGGCGATGAGAGAGGTGACTGAGCCATGGCATTGAACGTCGTTGTCGATTGCGACCCGGGGCACGACGATGCGATTGCATTGATGGTGGCGCATCGCTTCGCCAACGTGGTGGGCATCAGCACGGTGTGCGGCAACGCGCCGCTGGCGGATACGTCGCGCAATGCCCTGGCGCTCGCGGAACTCGCCGGGTGGGATACGCCCGTGCACAGCGGAGCGGCGGGGCCGCTGGCGGGCGAGCCGGTGCATGCGCCCCATGTGCATGGCGAAACCGGCCTCGGCGGAGCGGGACTGCCGGCGCCCAAGACGGAGCTTGCGAGTACGGATGCGGTCGGCTTCCTGCTCGATGCGTCGAAACGCATCGGCGACCTTTGGGTGGTCGCGGTCGGCCCGCTGACCAACGTGGCCCTGGCGATTGAAAAAGATGCCGCATTCGCCGAACGCGTGGCGGGCATCTCCATCATGGGCGGCAGCGCCACGGCCGGCAATGTGACGCGCACGGCGGAATTCAACGTCTACGCCGACCCGGAGGCGGCGGCGGTGGTTTTCGGCTCCGGCGCCCGCCTGAAAATGTGCGGCCTGAACCTGACCACCCAGATCCAGTCCGAGGACGGCCTGATCCCCCGGCTGGCGGGCCAGGGGCCGGTGCCGGACCTGGTTGCCCGGTTGTTCGCCTTCATCCACGACCGCATGCAGGAACTGGTGGGCGAGCGGCGGGCGGCGCTGCACGATCCCTGTGCGGTGCTGGCGCTCACCCATCCGCATCTCATTCGCATGGAACCCAGGGCCGTGGACGTGGAACTTGCCGGCCATTGGACGCGCGGCATGACGGTGGTGGATCAGCGGACGCTCAGGCGGCAGGACCCGCCGAATGCCGAGGTGGCCTACGGGATCGATGTGGGTGCGGCGCTGGAGGTGGTGCTCGACGGGGTGCTCGGCTGCTGACCGGCGAACTCGAGCAGCAGGTCGGCACAGGTTTTGGGATCTTCCAGGGGCATGAGGTGGCCCGCGTCCGCATTCAGGAAAGCACCGTTTTGAAATTGTGCGGCGAACTTCTCGTGCAGCGCTGCCGGAAAGTAACCGCGCCCCGCATGCACGAGCAGCGCCGGGCAGGCCACGGCGGTTACGACCTCGAACAGGTTCAGGTCCGGCGAGGTCGCTTCGAACACGGCGGCTTCCACTTCCGGTGAGCATTTCAGCATCACGGTGCCATCGGGCAGGTCCCGGAACCCCTCGTTGACGTAGAGTTCGAAGGCTTCCGCGGCCCAGGCGGCAAACATGGGCTTGTCTTTCCAGGCCTGGCGGATGACGTCCCGTGAGGGCCAGACGGCGCGCCGCCTTCTGGCCAGATCAACGAGTTCCGGGCGGGCCCTGGCTTTGACGGCCGAATCGAGCCCTGCCTCTTCCAACCATTCATCAGTCAGGTGCAACGGCGGGTCGAGCATGGCTATGCGGGCGAACGTGCCCGGCCGGTGCGCTTCCGCAATGGCGGTAACGGTGCCGCCGAAGGAACTGCCGATGCCGTATTCGATACGGTCATGGCCCGTCTCATCGAGAATCTGCCCGGCGACCGCCGCCACGTCCTCGGCAAATCGCTCCCATTGAACGCCTTCAGGCAACAAGGGTGCTCCGGAATCGCCCTGGCCGCGGCCATCGATGGAGATTACCCGAAAGTGCGGCCTGAGCTGTTGTGCGAGCGGTGCCAGGGTGGCGGCGCAGAACCCGTTGGCGTGGTGCAGCAGGGCGACCGGCGCATCACCGCCCCAGTCGAGACCGGCGATGCCCATGCCGGCCCGGGTGCCGGCGGCGCCCTCGATCCACCAGCGGCGCCTTACCGCTCCCTGCAGGCTCTTCATGGCGGGTTGCCTGTGATCGTTCCGTTCGCCTCGGCAAGTTACCGGCCGTGGTAGTGCGGCTGGCGTTTTTCCATGAACGCGCGCGGCCCTTCCCGTGCATCCTCGGTCAGGAAGATGGGGCCGGAGATCTCGCTTTCGAGCTTGAGCCCGTCCCGTTCCGGCAGGCCGAGGCAGGCTCGGGCCGAACGGCGTATCGCGCGAACCGCCAGCGGGCCGTTGGCTGCGATTTTCCCGGCGATTTCCATGGCCTTGGCCATTGGGTCTTCGGTGACGTAGTTGAGGAAGCCGAGTTGGAGAGCCTCTTCGGCGGTGACCAGGTCGCCGGTCAACATCAGTTCCATGGCCTTCGCGAAGGGGAGTTGCGCGGGCAGGCGAACGGTGGAACCGCCGGCGGGGAAGATGGCCCACTTCACTTCCTGCACGCCGAACCTGGCGCTTGGGGCCGAGACGCGGATGTCGGTGCCCTGCACGATCTCCATGCCGCCGGCGATCGCATGGCCGTTGATGGCGGCGATGACGGGTTTTTCCGGGTCGAAATTGCGCAGCAGGCCGCGGGAGGTGATCGCCGGTTCGGCAAGAACCCGCTCATCCCACTCGTTCTCCGGCTTGCGTGCGCCGGATATCAGCGGAATGAGCTGGCCGAGGTCGGCCCCGGCGCAGAAGGCGCTGCCCTTGCCGGTGAGCACGGCGACGCGCACCTGGTCGTTGTCCTTTACTTCCTGCCAGGCATGGGCGAGCCGCACGCCCACTTCCGGGTTGATGGCGTTGCGCGCCTCGGGGCGGTTCAGGGTAACGACGGCAATGTGGCCGTCCAGTTCGAAATCGACGAGAGCCATGCAGTTCTCCCTGGTTCGCTGGCGAAAGTGCGCCATTTTCGCAGAAAGGCGCTTTACAACAAGTCGATGATTTCGGGTGTGACCATGAAACCTTCAAGGCAGGTGCCCCGAAGCGAACGTCACGCCAGGTGTCCGGGAATGAAGCGAAGGGTGGGTGTCCCTGTTCGGACGAGACAGGTATCCCCTGGGCTGCCAGGCCAATGATCGGCGTGTCGAAGGCCGGGAGGGTGGTCAGCGGTCGAAGGTCAGAGGCTGTCCGGTCGGCCCATCGAGCAGACGGCCGTCGTGGTAACGGAGATGGCCGTTGACCCAGGTGGCGCGTACGCGATGGCTGAACTCGATGCCGGCGAAGGGGCTCCAGCCGCACTTTGCGAACAGGTTTTCATCGCCGGCGGTGGGGAGTTCTTCGATCAGCACGAGGTCGGCGTGGTAGCCCTCGCGGATGAAACCGCGTTCCCTGACCCCGAACCGTCGCGCTGGTGCGTGGGCGGTCTTTGCGACGATGGTTTCGAACGTCAGGTTGCCGGTGGGGATGTGTTCGCACAGGCATGTCAGCGCGTGTTGGGCAAGCGGCAGGCCGGCGGGGGCTTCCAGGTATGGACGGGCTTTCTCCTCACGGGTGTGTGGGGCGTGATCGGTGGCGATGATGTCAATGCGGCCGTCGTTGACGGCGGCTAGCAGGGCTTCGCGGTCGCTCGGTTGCTTGACCGACGGGTTGCACTTGATGTCGGCGCCCTTGGCGGCGTACCAGGTGGCATCGAAGTACAGGTGGTGTACGCAGACCTCGGCGGTGATCCGTTTGCGGGCCAGGTCGCCGGGCGTGAACAGGTCCAGCTCGCGTTCGGTAGTGAGGTGCAGAACGTGCAGGTTGGAGCCGTGCCGGGTGGCCAGGTCGACCGCCAGCGACGACGACAGGTAGCACGCTTCTACCGAGCGGATGTTTGCGTGCTCTTCGAACGGGATATCGTCGCCGAATCGCGCCCGCGCGCGGGCCTCGTTGGCGAGAATGGTGGGCGTGTCCTCGCAGTGGGTGGCGATGACGAGCGGCGTGGCGGCGAAGATGCCTTCCAGGGCCGCCGGGTCGTCCACCAGCATGTTGCCGGTGCTTGCGCCCATGAACACCTTGACGCCGCAGGCGGTGGCGGGGTCGACAGACTTGATCGCCTCCAGGTTGTCGTTGGTGGCGCCAAGGTAGAAGGCATAGTTGGCGACAGAATCGCGGGCGGCCCGTGCGTGCTTGTCGTTCAGGGTGGCCTGGTCGATGGTGAGTGGGTTGCAGTTGGGCATTTCCATGTAACTGGTGATGCCGCCGGCCACGGCGGCCGCGGATTCCGTGGCGATGGTTCCCTTGTGCGTGAAACCCGGCTCGCGAAAGTGTGCCTGGTCGTCGATCATCCCCGGCAGCAGCCAGGCGCCCTGTGCATCGAAGACCTCGGTTTCCTTGCCGGGGACGGCGGCGACCGCGGCGATGCGCCCGTTCTCGATGATCAGGTCGCCTTCGGTTACAGCGCCTTCGTTGACGATGCGGGCGTTGGCAATTCGTTGTCGGGACATGGTTCGCTCGTTGTTGAATACTGTCGGGCTGGCGACCGGTGCGGGACCGGGCGCAGTGCTGTGCGACTCGGCCTATAACAGACTCAGCACGGCGACGACCAGGCCGCCGACCGCGACCTGGGCCAGCAGCATCCTGTTGACGGCGCTCGAGAGTTCGGTTCGAAACTGCTGGATCAGCATTGCGCGATTGCTTTCGTTCTCCTTTTTCAAGGAGGCAAACTGTGCGTTCGTCTCTTCCGTTGCGGCGGTCAAGCGCTTGTCCATCTCTTCCGTTGCGGCGGTCAAGCGCTTGTCCATCTCTTCCGTGAAGGCGGCGAACCGGTTTTCCATTTGTTCCGTGAAGGCAGCGAACCGGTTTTCCATCTCTTTCGTGAAGGCGGCGAACCGGTTTTCCATCTCTCCCGTGAAGACGGCGAATCGGCTTTCCAACTCTCCCGTGAAGACGGCGAATCGGCTTTCCATCTCTCCTGTGAAGACGGTAAACCGGTTTTCCATCTCTCCCGTGAAGGTGGTGAACCGGTTTTCCATCTCTTCCGTGAAGGTGGTGAATCGGTTTTCCATTTGTTCGGCGAACGTTGTGAACCGGTTTTCCGTTTGTTCTGCGAACGTGGTGATGCGGTCCTCCATGCCATCCTTGAAGGCGGTGAACTGCATGTTCATCTCTTTCCGGAACGCCTGGAAGTCGTCTTTCAACGCCGCGTGGTCGGCTTTCGTCGCTAGCTGTAGATGATTGTCGGCAACAACCTGCACGATGGCTTCGGCATGCCTCGAGTCAATGCCGGAGGCTTCGAGATTTCGCAACGCGGAGAGCGTGTCGAACGCGGCACTCATGGTTTCGCCTCATGGGGTTCAGTGATTATTCCCGGCGGGCGATGCGGCGGTCAAGACAGTGATTCGCCCTGCTCGATGTAAGACATTCGCCCATTGAACAGCCGTCGACCGGGAGTTGACCTGTAAGCGCAGGAGTAAGACACTTGCATGCGGGGCGGCTCTCGCGGATCTGGATAGAGGGCCGGTTATCTGTCGAGCAGCGGGCACGGAGCCCGTTGCCGAATGAGTGGAGGAATCAATGGCCGAAGCAGCTGTCATGGACGACTATGTCCAGATGGATGAAGTTGATTGGGTAGACTTTCCCGAGGGCCTGTGCGCAGGCTCGATTCAGTGGAAACTGCTGCACGTATCGCCGGAACAGGGCGCCTGGACGGCAGTGTTCCGGTGCGCCAAGGGGTCGTCCTTCGCCAGGCACATTCACATGGGCCCGGGCGAGTACTACCTGACGAAAGGCAAGATGCACGTACGCGGCGGCTCGGCGGAAGGCGGGGCCACCGCCCAGGCGCCGGGCTACGGCTACGAGGCCTGCAATGCCCAGCACGACGAGACCAATTTCGATGAGGACAGCGAGTTCTACATGACCTTCCTGGGTCCGCTGAACTTCACCGACGAAAACGGCGAAACCATCGCCCTGGTCGGCTGGCAGCAGGTCTACGAGGCCTGGAACGCCTGACTGATTGATCATCCTCCGCGCGCGATCCGGAAAATTTCCGGTAACCGCGCGGAGACCTGAATCTGGCAACCGGCGGGCGAGGCCGGGAATGGTCAATGTCCGCGGGTCGGTTTATTATTGAGTGGCGGGCAATTGGCCCGCTACCGGTCAATGAGTGGAGGAAAAAATGGCCGAAGCTGCTATGGACGACTATGTCCAGATGGATGAAGTCGATTGGGTGGTATTTCCAGAGGGCCTGTGCTCAGGCCTGGTGGAGTGGAAACTGCTGCATGTATCGCCGGAAACGGGCGCCTGGACCGCGGCCTTTCGGGCTGAGAAGGGTGCATCGATCGCCAGGCACATTCACGTGGGCCCGGGCGAGTACTACATGACCAAGGGCGTCATGCAGGTGCGCGGCGGAGCAGATGAAGGCGGGGCAACCGCCCGGGCGCCGGGCTACGGCTACGAAGCCTGCAACGCGCAGCACGACTACACGGTGTTCGAAGAGGACAGCGAGCTGTACATGACCTTCCTGGGTCCGCTGAACTTCACCGACGACGACGGCAACACCATTGCCCTGGTCGGCTGGCGCGAGGTGTCCGAAGCCTGGCAGGCAGCCGCCTGATTGAATTTGCTTCGCGTGTGATCCGGCATCCGACCGGGTAATGCGCGTAGTTTTGAAACAAATGACCAGCGGGCGATGCCGGAAATTGGCATCGCCTGCCGGTTATGTCATGTCTGATCCTGTTTCCGAGGCTTCCAGACCAACCGTTCCCGATCTTATTGCCGGCAAGCGGTGCTCCGTGAAAGGTTGCTGAGATCCGTTAGCCCGCAAATCTACTCAACTTTCGTCGCGAGGGCGTCGAGGCGCCGTGCTGCGTGGCCGCTCGGACCGGAAGCCGGTGCAGGCATACTCGACAGTATGTCAAACCGGCTGGAGGGAGCCCTCAGCCGGGGAGCGCGAGGGGACACCCCTCGCATACGGAACGTCCGGCCGCGCAGGGCGAGTGCATCGGCGTCCGCAGCAGGAAGTTGGTGAGATTTGCGGGTTAGCGGTAGCGCGGTCAGCTGGTTCGTTTGATCCGCTCACAGCCCGCAGTTCGCCACCAGTTGATCGGTGGCGGATCAATGGAAGGGGAAATTATCTCCTCTGCGCCGCGTATGAAAAAGGGCCAGCATCATGCTGGCCCTTTGGGTTGTGGTTGGCCGGGCCGCGACCGCAGCCCGGCCACACGGCCATTAAAAGAAGTAGCTCAGGCTCGCCGTGACCAGGCGCGGCTGGCCCAGCGTGCCGATGATGAGGCAGTCGGTGCCGTCGGGATAGACGCATACACCGTCCGCGTCAAGCCCGTAGAAGTTCGGGAAGCTCTGCACATCGGTGTAGTAGTCCTTGGCGGTGAGGTTCTCGGCATTCACCGTGAACTCCCAGTTCTCCCCGGCAACGCCGACCTGGGCGTTGACAACCGTATAGCTGGGATTACGCAACGGATGGAAGGCCTGTACGGTGTCGGATGCGCCGTTCTTGCTGACCTGCACGCCGAAAATGAAGTCCATGCCCGCATTGATGGGCTGACGGTAGTCGGCGTTCACGTTCCAACTGAACTCGGGCACGTTCGGCGGCTTCTCGCCCTCGAAATCTATGCCGTACGCAAGCGTTTCCCCCGTCCATTCGGCATCGATGGCGCCGGCGGCGAACGACAGGGTCAGAGCCTCGCTCACCTGTACGCTGAGGTCAGCCTCGAAACCGATCTGCCGCGAATCGCCGAAGTTGCCGATTCCCTCGACCGGCCCAACCGGCGTTTCGATATGGTATTCGACCTGCCGCTTGTTGTAGTCGATATAGAATCCGGCGATGGATGCGCTGGCCCGCCCGTCGGCGAAACGGCCCTTCCAGCCGACTTCGTAGCTGGCGGCCTTTTCGGCACTGAACGGCAGCAGCCCGAAGTCACCGATGTTCAGCCCGCCCGGCTCGTAGCCGAACGCAACGGTGGCGTAAATCATGTGGTCGTCGTTCAGCCACCGGCTAACAGACCCGCGCGGCAGGACTTCCGTTTCCTCGAGGCCGCCCGCGAGGGGAATGGCATAGTTCAGGCTCTTGTTCTTCCACCGGTCGACCCGGATACCGACGGCGACCTCCCACTCCTCGAACTCGTAGGTAACGTTTGCGAAACCGGCCAGGTGGCTCTTGTCGCGCCGCCGGTACTCGAAGGGTATGTTGAGCGTCTCGAGTTCTTGCTCGTGCGGGACCACGACGTTGGCGTAGTCGGCAAAAAACGTGCCCCAGAGGATAAGCTCGGAATCCATGTTCTCGTCGTACAGCGAGTAGTAGGCGCCGGCGATCCATTGAAAGGGCGAATCGTTGGTGGACGTGAGGCGTATCTCCTGGGTGAGCACGTTCATCTTTTCCGGCCTGTTCAGGTCGACCAGATACTCCGGACTACCGTCGACGTCGCTGTAGCGCGTGCTGTGGGTGTCCGTGAAGGAGGACACCGAAACGATGTCGAAGTTGTCCAGTTCCCACGTCAGTTCCACCATGCCCGCATAGGTGCGGCGCTCATGGCGTGGGTTGGTCGGCCCGGTATTGACGGTAGTCGGATAGCGGAACGGACCCATGCCCAATTCCCGGTTCCAGGTATTGTTGGGGCCGTCGTACTCGTTCCAGCGTGCGGTAACCAGCATCGACAGCCGCTCGGCCAGGGGCCCGCCGATCATGACGCGTGCGCCGTAGGCCTCGGTTTCGCCCGAGTTCTTCTTGTTGCTGTCGCGAAGGCCGTTGAGCCGCACGGCGTTCCGGTTCTTGATGAAGCCGTCGTGGCTGGAACCAAAGCCGAACATGCGCATGGCCCAGCCGGTGTCGCCGAGCGGCGCGTTCACGCTGGCTTCCGCATCGATCATGCCCTGCTGGCCGCCGAGCACCTTGACGCGGCCGAAGGCTTCTTCCGGGTCGGGCCGGGCGCTGACGAACTTCACGGCGCCGCCGATGTTGCTGCCGCCGTACAGCACGCCCTGGGGCCCTTTCAGCACCTCGATACGGGCGAGGTCCCCGAAGCGCGAGGAGGCATCGGAGAAGAGCTGCACGTCATCGAGGTAGAAACCCACGCCCTGGGTGTTGCCGAAGGCGCCGAGCCCCCGGATGGACACGTTAGGGAACCCGTCGAGGCGCATCGCCAGGTTCAGGTTGGGCACCTTGAATCCGATGTCCTTCAGAGCCTTGATGTTTTGCCGGTTGATGTCGTCGCCGGCGATCACGGACAGCGATTCGGGAATCTCCAGCACGGATTCTTCCCGCTTGCGGGCGGTGACGAGCACTTCTTCGACGTAGCCCTCGTCCGCCTGGGCTTGTGCGCGTGCCTCGGGTATTGCGAGGGACGCGAAGGAAACCGCCAACAGCGCGCCGAAGGCCGGCGCTGAAACGGATTGCAGCAACCTTGAATAGGTCATTAGCTAGTCTCCCCTTTCCAGACTGGTCAGCCCCAATGATCGAAGAAAATCGCTCCCGAGGCAAGGGGTTGTGAATTGCAGCGGCGGCGGGTGCCCAACGCCGGCGTGCCGTTTGCGCGGCCGCCCCGACGGGCCGATAATCGTGCGAGCATTCCAATGGGAGGACATTCCGTGGCAAAAGCGATACACACCATGATCCGCGTGCTGGACCTGGACAAGTCGATGGACTTCTACAAGCGCGCATTCGGCCTCGACCTGGCCCAGCGCTTCGATTTCAACGACTTCACCCTCGCCTACCTGCGCAACGACGAGAGCGAGTTCGAGATCGAACTCACCTGGAACCACGGCCAGGAGGAGCCCTACACCCACGGCAGCGGCTACGGCCACGTGGCGCTGTCCGTCGACGACTGCGAAGCGGAACACGGTCGCATGGTGGCTGAAGGGCTGGCCCCCAATCCGGTCAAGCAGATGGAGCACGACGGGCAGAAACTGGCCAGGTTTTTCTTCGTCGAGGATCCGGACGGCTACAAGATCGAGGTGGTCGAGCGCCAGGGGCGATACGTCTAGTAGCTTCAACTCAGAGGCGCAGACCGGTTTGAATTGCTGGTCTATCGCAGGGAGAGAGTGGGTGTGCGGTGCGTGCATCCGGCACCTTTAGAGCACCCCTGCGCCCTTGAATTCCACGACAACGCGTCCGCTTGGCGTGCCGGATGCACGCACCGCACGCCCACTCTCGGAGTCGAATGTTCAGCCCAATGGCACCGGCCCACCCCCGGTGTCATACTTGAGCGATGAATCATCCCGCAGTCCTCAAGCGATTGCGCAAGACGCTGCCGTCCGGTTGCCTGATCACCGAGGGAGCGGCGCTCAAGCCCTATGAGACGGATGCGCTGACGGCAATCCGGGAGATTCCATGGGCGGTGGCGCTGCCGGAAACCGAAGAGCAGGTAAGGGAAGTGCTCGCCATCTGCAGGGAGCACGAGGTGCCCGTGGTGCCGCGGGGTGCGGGAACCGGGCTGTCCGGCGGCGCGCGGCCGGTGCGGGACGGGCTGGTGCTCGGGCTCTCCAAGCTGAACCGCATCCTCGAGGTCGATCTCGAGAACTGCGTCGCCCGGGTGCAGCCGGGGGTGCGCAACCTGGCCGTCAGCGAGGCGGCGGCGCCCCATGGCCTCTACTACGCCCCGGATCCTTCCTCCCAGCTCGCCTGCAGCATCGGCGGCAATGTGGCCGAGAACTCCGGCGGCGTGCATTGCCTGAAATACGGACTCACCGTGAACAACGTGGTGGGCCTGCGCGTGCTGACCATGGACGGGCAGACGCTGAACCTGGGCGGCAAGGGATTCGACTACCCGGGCTACGACCTGATGGCGCTGATGTGCGGCAGCGAGGGATTGCTGGGGGTGGTCACGGAAATCACGGTGCGGCTGCTGCCCAACCCGCCGGGAAAACTGGTGCTGCTGGCGGCGTTCAGGAGCCTTGCCGAGGCGGGGCAGGCGGTCACCGACATCATCAGGCAGGGCATCGTGCCGGCCGGTCTGGAGATGATGGACGAGCTGGCCATTCAGGCGACCGAGGATTTTGCGCAGGCCGGCTATCCCCGGGACGCGGCGGCCATCCTGCTGTGCGAACTCGATGGCGCCGAGGTTGAACTCGATGCGCTCGAAGCTGCCGTCGAACCGGTGCTCGAAGGCAACGGAGCTTACGACATCCAGCGTGCCCGGGACCCGGAACGGCAGGCGCGCCTGTGGTCTGGCCGCAAGGCGGCGTTTCCGGCCATGGGGCGGCTCTCGCCCGACTACTACTGCATGGACGGCACGATTCCGCGGCGGGCGCTGGCGGATGTGCTCACGGGCATTTCGGATTTGTCCCGGGAATACGGGCTGGCGGTGGCCAACGTCTTTCACGCCGGCGACGGCAACCTGCATCCACTCATTCTGTTCGATGCCAACCGGGAGGGTGAGCTTGAGCGTGCCGAGCGGCTCGGCGGCAGGATCCTCGAGTTGTGCGTCGCCGCGGGCGGTACCGTTACCGGGGAGCATGGCGTGGGCGTCGAGAAACTCGACCAGATGTGCGCTCAGTTCGGCCCCGAAGAACTGGCCCAGTTCGAACGGGTAAAAGACGCCTTCGACCCGGCCCGGCTGCTCAATCCGGGCAAGGGCATCCCGAGGCCCGCCCGCTGTGTCGAACTCGGGGGCATGCACGTACACGAAGGGAAACTGCCGTTTGCCGGCCTGGAGCGGCTCTGAGACGTGGCAGTCAGGTGTTTCATGAAAAAAATATCAAGCCATTGATTTGAAAAGATTTATTTTTTTGGGAATTGACGGTCCAAACAATTCCTTTGATCGGGCACCGAGAGCGGGTATGCGGTACGGGCATCCGGCACACCAGGCGGACGCGCTGCTGGAGAGTTCGAGGGTGCAGGGGTGCCTTAAAGGTGCCGGATGCCCGCACCGCACACCCACTCTCTCTCTGCTAACGGCGGGTGTTTCCGGCGCGTTAGCGCGGCAGATGCCGGGGCCAGCACGGCTGGGAGCGTGGCGAGGGGAAGACGGCCGCCCGGTAGGGTAGTGCCAAGTGGCTGAGAGCGACAGAACCGCTGAATTGACCGAAAGGATCAGGGATGCCCGGGCGCGGCAGGTCAAGCTGGCCGTCTTCGGTTCCCGCAGCAAGAGTTGGTGCCTGGCGAACGCGGAGGGGGAGTTGCTGGCGGTTACCGGGCATTCCGGAGTCATCGAGTATCGTCCCGAGGAACTGGTGGTAACCGTCCGCGCGGGCACGCCGCTGGCGGATCTGGTCGAACTGCTCGCGGAACACGGCCAATACCTGCCGTTCGAGCCGCCACGCGTGGGCGGCGGCGGCACCGTCGGCGGCGCCGTGGCCGCGGGTCTCGCCGGGCCGGGCCGCCCGTGGCGAGGTTCCGTGCGCGACGCGGTGCTGGGCGTGGAAATGCTCAACGGCCTGGGCGAGCGCCTGGTGTTCGGCGGGCAGGTCATGAAAAACGTCGCCGGATACGACCTTTCCAGGTTGCAGGCCGGCGCCTGCGGCACCCTGGGCGTGCTGCTGTCGGTGAGCCTGCGCCTGCTGCCGCTGCCTGAAGTGGAGGAAACGCGGGTTCTGCGGTGTACCGGGGAAGAGGCTCAAAAACTCGTGCGTGGCTGGTCGCGGTCTTCCCTGCCGGTGACGGCAACCTGCCATTTCGCCGGGCGTCTGAACGTGCGCATCTCCGGTGCCGATTCTCCCGTGCGGACGGCGGCCGCGAGCCTTGGGGGAGAACGCGGCGGCGATGCGCTCTGGAAAGAACTTCGCGACCGGGCGCTGCCCTGTTTCGAACGGCGGCCGGGGCGGACGCTCTGGGAAATCGCCTGCCCGCCGGCCGCGCCGCTACCGCCGGCGGATACAGGCGGCGACGTTGGCGACGGCGAGGAATGCGTGGTCGAGTGGGCCGGCGCCCGGCGCTGGTGGGCGACGCATCGGCCCGGGGGCGAGGTGCAGGCCTATGCGGCCGGCATCGATGCCCGGGCGCTGCCGGCCTACGCGGGACCCGTGCTCGACGGCGCGGTCTCGGCCCGCCTGAAGCGGGCGTTCGACCCAGACAACGTACTCAATCCGGGAATCGTCGATGCAGACGGGGCTTCCTGAGAACCTGCTGGCCACCGCCCAGGGGCGGCGGGCAAACGAGATCCTGCGCTCCTGCGTGCACTGCGGCATGTGCAATGCGGTGTGCCCGACCTATCAGTTGCTGGGCGATGAACTGGACGGTCCGCGCGGGCGCATCTACCTGATCAAGGGACTCCTCGAGGCGCCGGAAGCGGATGCCGGTAGCGTGCGTACGGTGCAGACTCACCTCGACCGGTGCCTTACCTGCCGTGGTTGCGAGGTGGCCTGTCCGTCCGGGGTGCAGTACGGGGAACTGCTGGAAATCGGCCGCGAGGCGATGGAGGAAAGGACCCGACGCGCGCCCTGGGATGCGGCGGCGCGGAAATGGCTTGGCTGGATAGTGCCGAAGCCGGAGGTATTCGCGCGCTGGGCCAGCCTGGGGCAATGGTTCAGGTGGTTGCTGCCCGGGATGCTGAAAAAGGCGCTGCCCCGTCGGCAGCGGGGACGGGCGCGCCCGGCGCCGTTACCCGCTGGCAAGTTCCGGTCTTCCCGCCGAGCGCTCATATTGAGGGGTTGTGTACAAAGGGTGGCGACCCCGGCGGCGAATGCCGCGGCGGAGCGGCTGTTGAACGCCAACGGCATCGAAGTGCGCCGGGTGGAAGACGAGGGCTGCTGCGGCGGGCTGAACCTGCATCTCGGCCAGACCGGGGCGGCGCTCGAGTACATGCGCAGGAACATCGACGCAATGCGGCCGCTGCTCGACGGCGTGGACGTCATCGTTTCCACCGCGAGCGGCTGCGGGGTCACTGTGAAGGACTACGGGCGCCTGCTGGCGGAAGATCCTGAATACGCGGCGGATGCGGCGCGTATCGCCGGCATGACCCGGGATCTCGCCGAGGTGGCGGCGCCGTTCACCGAGCTTGCGAGCCGCGACGACGGCGCGTTCGGGAAGGTGGCCTGGCATCCGCCATGCACGCTGCGCCACGGCCAGCGCGTTTCCGGCATCGTCGAGAAACTGCTCGCCCGGGCCGGATTCGAACTCGTCGATGTGCGCGATGCCCATCTCTGTTGCGGTTCCGCGGGAACCTATTCGCTGCTGCAACCCCGGCTTTCGAGCCGTCTCAAGGACAACAAGCTCGCCAA
Organism: Gammaproteobacteria bacterium; assembly: GCA_028821125.1. GTDB lineage: Bacteria > Pseudomonadota > Gammaproteobacteria > Pseudomonadales > Azotimanducaceae > Azophilus. The sequence goes on along the minus strand of JAPPHD010000067.1, from coordinate 29,221 downwards.
CCTGATGGCGGAAGAACCCGATGTCATCGTCACCGCCAACGTCGGATGCCAGACTCACCTCGCCGCCGGCGCGCGCGTGCCCGTATTGCACTGGGCGGAGTTGCTCGCCCGGTAATGCGCCCGGTTAGGGTCGGTGATATGGTTTTCGGGTACCACCTATGGCCGTGCCGAGCGGGCTGGGCCGGCACGGTCGATCGGGAAGGGACACAGAGGCATGCAGACAACACAGAAACGAAAGCGCGCCGCCCAGGCGCGCAAGGTCAACCGGCTGCGCAACGGCATCATCGGGTTCGCCGTCGTGCTGGCGGCCGTCGTGGCCGGGTACGGCCTCCTGTACAGCAGCGGCGCCACGGAGTCGGGCGACATTGTCGAAGGCGAGCACTATCGGGTGATCGACGATCCGCTGCGCCGGCGGCCGGGAGCTCCCATCGTCGTTACCGAGTTCTTTTCCTACGGCTGCATCCACTGCAAGAACTTCGAGCCGCTCGTTGCCGCCTGGCAGCGCGGCCTGCCGGACGATGTACGTTTCGAGCGCGCGCCGGTGTCGTTCAATGCCGCCTGGGCGCTGCTGGCGCAGGCCTATTTCGCGCTCGAGGCGGCCGGCGGGCTGGAAGCCAACCACGAGCGTTTTTTCCGGGCCATACACGACAACGGCCGGCAATTCCTGTCGGTGGACGACATCGCCGATTTCGTGGCCGGCCGCGGGGTGGAGCGCGGAGCCTTCCTGGATGCCTTCAACTCAGCCCCGGTGCGCCGCAGGCAGGCCGAGCGGAACGCCCTGTCGCGGCGCTTCCAGATCGCCGTCACGCCCACCGTGGTGGTGGCCGGCCGCTACGCCGTCACCATGGATGCGGGCCGGCGCCAGGCGCTGAAAACCGTGGACTACCTGATCGGGCTGGAACGCGGCGGGGCGGAATCGTAGCCCCCTCTTCCTGAATCGGCACCTCCGGCTCCCCAGGTTTGCAGGCGGGCCCGGGTAGTGAACGGCGTTAATCAGACTGCCGCCGCCAGTTGCTGGGCGGCTGAAAGGACCCTTGCCAGATGCCTTGCCTGAGCGCCTGGGCCTCGTCCTGCTCGGCGCCGAAGAAGCGGGTGCCGAGGCCGATGGCAACCGCGTGCCCGTCGGCCACCATCAGGCGCGAGAGGTTGTTCGGGCGGAATTCCTCCATGAACTCGATGGGGGAGACCGGCTCGAACCCGCCATCCTCCACCACTTCGCAGTGTCCCACTACCCTGGAATCGCCGATGGCGAAGAGCGGCAGGCAGACCACGAGGTCCCGCTGCACGAGAGACTGGAGAGCCTGGGTGGCGCGGCGCCCGCAGGCGTAGTCGGCGCCGTTCGCGTCCTGGCAGACCTGGTCGCCTTCGACCGAGTCGATGCCGAAGAGCTTGACCTCGGTGCCGCCCATGAACAGCGTTTCCCCGTCGATGGCATTGGCGATCGCCGGGCCGAGCAGGTCGCCGTCCTGAGGCCCGGGCGACTGCACCTGGTCCCACTGACCGATGACGAATACCGCGGCGGCAAGCATGACGGCAGTGACGTATCGCTGCCAGCCGAGCCGGAAGTCGACATCGTGCAGGGCGCCCAGGATGGTGCGCATCGCCGGGATGATCGAGCGGCTGCCGTAGGCGATGACGGCGACGATCAGCAGCAGGTAGGCAGCAAGGAGCGTCGGGCTGAACTGACCCGAATAGGCGCCCCGCTGCAGCGCTGAAGACCAGGTGAGCGCCATGCTGTTGCCGAAGAAGACGGCCCAGTTGATGAGGAAGACGTTGACGCCCGATGCCGGCGACCAGCGTTTCAGGTTCTCGATCTGAAAGACGTGCAGCACCGGTGGATTGAGCCGGAATATCTCGTGCACCGCCTCGGCGGGCAGTACCGTCGTGTGCAGCGCGTGGTTGAGAACCTTCAGCCGGTTCGCGGTCAGCCAGAAGACGAATAGGGCGAAGGCGACCGCCGCCAGTGGCAGGATGGATTTGGGAACCTGGTATTCGCCGAGAAAGATGTGGTCGGAGGCGGCGTTCGCATCGAGCTGGTTGAGGCTTGCGAAAAAGATCGACAGGAAGGTGCCCGCGAAGGATATCCAGAATATGTTCGACAGCCCGTCGATGCACTTCACCAGGGCCGCCGCCTGGATGGAGAGCGGGCTGAGCTGCAGTTGTACGCCGGGGGTGCCGGTCCGGTCGGGCGTCTTCGATTCCAACTGTTCGTCCTGCCGCACGTCCTGGCTCGACGCCGTGGACTGAGGCGGGTTCCCGTCTTGCGTTCCCCCGCCAGGCGACCTCCGGGGAGCAGGCCGTTCGGGAATGCGGTTGCCGGGGTGTTTCGGCACGTCGCTCATGGGGCCGCTGTCAAGCGCCTGGCCGGGACCCGTTCGGAGGTAGAGGACTCATCGTCGTGCCTCCACGAGGCTGAGGATGTCCGATTTTCTGAAGCGGTAACGATTGCCTTCCATGGAGTGCTTGATCCTGTTCGCCCGGATTTTTCGGCGGACCGTTGATTCGGATACACCGAGAAAACTGCAAACCTCTCGCAATGTCATGAAGTCGGAACCGCCGAACACCTTCATGGAATCGGTGATGTCGATACCGATCACGTGTCCCGCCTTGTCGTAACGTACGATAATGCCGTCGTTGTAGACGGATCGGGCTTCTATTTCCTCGGCAAAGTCGATAGTCAGCCAGTCCCGTGCGGTGTCGTGATGGATTTTCATTCCCGTGCCTCGAAGTTGACCATTACGGTGATCACTTCCCATGCCTGAATTCCCTCGACAGCCACCACGGCAATTGAATTGTCGATTCGGCCTTCGATGTGCTTGTACACAATGACCTTGTCCATGGATTGCCTGATTACTTCGTCCGGGTTCCCGAGTATGTCCTCAACGTCATGCGGTGCAATTCCGCGCTGAATCATTCGCTCAACAGCGTGGGATCGATACCGAACTTCCATGAACGGCACAGGATAGACGGGAGTTCGAAACTAGTCAATTCCTATCCAACTAGCCTCCAAAACCGCCGCATGTTATGCCCCGTGTTGTGTGTCGTGCCCGCGATTGCTATTTTGCGGCGCGTTTTTTCCACGTTGATCAGGGGTGAACATGAAGCTGGGAATGCTGTTCGGGTACTCGGGGCGAAAGATCAGCGTGCCGATCGATGCGATCCGGCACGCGGAGAGCCTGGGGTTCGATTCCATCTGGACCTCGGAAGCCTACGGTTCCGATGCGATTACGCCGGCGGCCTGGATACTGGCGCAGACGGAGAAGATCAAGGTGGGCACCGCCATCATGCAGATGCCGGCCCGCTCGCCTGCCATGGCGGCCATGACGGCGATGAGCCTGGCGGAGCTGTCCGGCGGGCGCTTCATCTGCGGCCTTGGAGCGTCCGGCCCTCAGGTGGTTGAAGGCTGGCACGGTGTGCCGTACGGCAAGCCGCTGACGCGCCTGAAGGAATACGTGGGGATCATGCGGCAGATTTTCGCGCGGGAGGCGCCGGCGACCTGCGAAGGCGAGATGTACCAGTTGCCCTATGCGGGGGCGGATGCAACCGGGCTCGGCCGGCCGCTGAAGAGCATCCTGCACTGCGAGGAAGACATTCCCATCTATGCGGCCAGCATCACGCCGAAGGGTGTGGAAACAGCCGCGGAAGTGGCCGACGGCTTCTTCCCGATCTGGATGGACCCGGACCGGTTCAGCGTGTTCGAGGGCCCGATCAACCGGGGGCTGGCCAAGGCCGGCGGCAAGGACCTCTCGCAGTTCGATATCGCGCCCTTCGTGACGGTGGTCATGGGCGACGATGTGGAACAGTGCATGATGCCGGTGCGGGGCAGCATGGCGCTCTACGTGGGCGGCATGGGGGCGCGCGACAAGAACTTCTACAACGACTTCGCCAAGCGGCTAGGGTATGAGGAAGCCGCGGTGAAGATCCAGGATCTCTATCTGTCAGGCCGCCGGGACGAGGCCATGGCGGCCGTGCCCGCAGAGCTCATCGATGCCTGCCACCTCGTGGGGCCGGCGGACCGCATCCGCGACCGGCTGCAGCGCTGGAAGGAGGCGGAGAAGCGCGGGCACGTCTCGAGCCTGATGATCGGCTGCCAGCAGCCGGAGGCGCTTGCCCTGGTGGCGGAGGAGATGCTCTGAGAGGTTGAGACAGCGACCGGATTGCGGAATCGACGCCAACGAGATAGGGAGAACGACCATGGCGCCAGCCAGACGCGTTGCGGTAACCGTGCCGGGGTGGCCGGAAGTCCGCAGTACCATCGAACTGATCAAGTGGGCGGAAAGCAACGGCTATACCGATGCGTGGTTCGGCGATTCGGGTGCGCCGGATTCCCTGACCCAGGCGGCGGCCGTGGCGCAGCACAGCACCACCATCCGCATCGGCATCGCGGCCACCCCCGTCTACACGCGCTCGCCGTCGGTCATCGCGGCGAGCGTCTACACGATCGGGCAGTTGCTGCCCGGGCGCTTCGTGATGGGCATCGGGTCTTCCAGCCAGACCATGATGGGGCGCTGGAACGGCATCCCACTGGACAAGCCGCTGACCCGGGTGCGGGAGACCGCCGAGCTGGTTCGGTCGATGCTTGCCGGCGCCAGGACCGACTTCAGCGGCGCCACCCTGCAAAGCCACGGTTACCGCCAGCCGCCGCTGGAAAACCCGCCGCCGATCTATATTGCGGCCCTGCGCCCGAAGATGATCGAGATGGCGGCGGAGGTGGGCGACGGGGTGATCTTCAACCTGTGGCCGAAGAGCGCGCTGCCGAGGATGGTGGAACACGTGCGCCTCGGCGCGGAGCGGGGCGGCAAGAATCCGGAGGAGGTGGAGGTGGTGCACCGCGCCATGGTGCTCGCCACCGACGACAAGCCGGCGGCGCGCAACCTGTTCCGGGCCGCCTTCGCCCCCTATTACGCGACGCCGGTGTACAACAGGTTCCTGGCCTGGGCGGGCTATCCCGATGTGGCGGACACCATCACCGAGGGATGGGCGCGCAAGGACCGGGCCATGACCACCGGCGCGCTCAGTGACGAGCTCATCGACGAGATCGCGGTGATCGGCACCGAGAAAGAGATTCACCGACGGTTTCAGGAACACGCCGAAATGGGCGTGCACACGCATATCGTGGCGCCGCTCGGGGCGAGCCAGGCGGACATGGACCGCACCTTTGCAGCCTTCACCGCGAAGAACTTTCGGTTTGAGTAACGCGCCCGAATTGACCGATCAGCAAGGACGGATCATGGAGTACAGCAAGATCATCGTTGACGAGCCGCGGCCGATGGTGCGGCGCATCACCCTGAACCGGCCGGACAAGCGCAATCCGCTGTCCAACGAACTGCGGGGGCAGATGTTCCATGCCCTGGAGGCCGCCGACCAGGATGCGGACGTTCGGGTGACGGTCATTCGCGGGGCGGGGTCCTGTTTCTCGGCGGGCTACGACCTGAAGTCGAATTCGGCGGAGCAGCAGCCTTTCTACACGGCGGGCGGGCTGGGCAACTGGCCGCGCCACGTTGTCGAGGGGTTCTTCAAGATCTGGGACCTGGCCAAGCCGGTGATCGCCCAGGTGCATGGTTATTGCCTCGCGGGCGGCACGGAACTGGCCACGGCCTGCGACCTGGTCTACGTGGCGGACACGGCAAAGATCGGCTACCCGGTGGTGCGCGCCATCAGTCCGCCGGACAACCAGTTCTACCCCTGGATCGTGGGGTTGCGCCGGGCCATGGAACTGATGCTCACCGGGGATCACATGTCCGGTACAGAAGCGGCCGAGAGCGGCTTTGCCAACCGCGCCTTTGCCGAGGAAGAACTGGAGGAACGGGTGCTGGGCATTGCCGAGCGGGTGGCCATGACGCCGACCGACCTGCAGCAGATGAACAAGCGCGCCGTGCACCGGCAGATGGATGCCATGGGCATACGCGCCGGCATCCGCGCCGGTACGGAGATGCAGCAGCTCGCCACCTTCACGAAGACGACCCAGGCCTATATCGCCGAGATGCGCAAGGGGCTGACCCAGGCGCTGTCGAAGCGGGATGAGGCGTTTGGGGACTATCGGACGGCGGGCAAGCGCGACGGATAGGCTCCAGTTGGGGGTGTACAACGCCTGATGGGCGTATAGTTGCAACGCGGGAGCGGCAACCGCTTGCGAGCAGAGACAGGGGCCGACCGGGGCTGAATCGTGGACATCGAGCTGCCATCCGTGGGAGTCGTGTGGACGACGCTGGTCGTCTACTTTGTTGCGCTGTTCGCCATTGGCGCCTGGGCCCGGCGGCGTACGCGGGACGGCGATACGTATTTTATCGGCGGCCGGGGGCTCGGGGCGTTCGTCGGGTCGCTGAGTTATGCGGCCGGTTCGTCGTCGGCCTGGACGATTCTGGGGGTGAGCGGCATTGCCTTCAGCCAGGGGGTCTCGGCCGTGTGGCTGCTGCCCGGGACGCTTACCGGGCACGTGCTGGCCTGGTTCTGGCTCGGCCGGCGCCTGAATGCCGTCGCGCACAACAATCGATGGGTGACGCTGAACGACCTGGTTGCATCTGGAGTGGCCGGGCGGCAGCGGGCGGCGCTCCTGGGTGTCGCGGCGCTGGTGGTTGCCATCTCTTTTACCTTTTACGTGGCGGCGCAATTCCAGGGCGCCGCGGCGACCTTTGCCAACATCATGGACGTGGGGGAGTTTCAGGCCCTGCTGCTGGGTGCCGGGATACTGCTCGCCTATACCCTGGTCGGCGGATTCTGGGCGGTCAGTGTCACCGATGCGCTGCAGGCGGTGCTGATGCTGTTCGCGGCGCTGCTGCTGCCCCTGTTCGCGCTGGGTGTGGTGGGCGGCGCGGGCAGCCTGGGGGACGGATTGGCGGCGGTGGCTACGCCTGGGCAGCTTTCGCTGACCGGGGAGCACCAGGGGCTTCTGGCGGCGGGGTTTCTGCTCGGCATGGTGAGTATCGGGCTCGGTCCTCTCGGGCAACCGCACCTGTTGAACCGGATCATGGCGATACGGGACATGGGCCAGTTGCGCCTGGCGCGAAAGGTTGCGCTGGGCTGGTTCGTCATCGTGCTCGGCGGCATGTTCCTGCTCGGGCTCTGCGGCCACGTACTGCTCGTGGATACGCCGGTGGCCGATTCCGAGCAGATCTTTTTCGCGCTGACCAGCCAGTTGCTGCCGGCGATTCTGGCGGGCGTGGTCATTGCCGCCGTTCTGTCGGCGATCATGTCCACCGCCGACAGCCAGTTGCTCGTGGCCGCTTCCGCCGTGAGCCACGACCTGATGCACAGCACGTCGCTCTTGGTCTCCCGGCTGGTGGTGCTGTTTGTCGGCGTGCTGGCGGTGGTGGTCGCCTACGCCATGCCCGACGCGATCTTCACCCGGGTACTGTTCGCCTGGAACGCGCTCGGTGCGGCGTTCGGGCCGACGGTGGTCGTGCGGCTCCTCAAGTGGCCGGTGCGGCCCGGCGCGGTCATCGCGGCGGTGGCGACGGGGTTTGCGCTGACGGTGGTGCTGTATCTCTCGCCGGATACGCCGGGAGATCTCGCGGAGCGTGCGGTGCCCTTCCTGTGTGGATTCCTGATTCTCCTGCTCGGAAAACGGCGGGGATTGCTTCGCTAGCCGCACCTATACCTATTCATGAATAGGTGCGGCTAGAACGCGATTGCTTCGCCGCGGCCAAGCTGAAACAATCCGGTACTCGCCCGGGGGTATGGGCGAAGGAATCTTGGCGGCCGTGATGAGGCCGCTTCGTTTTGGGGGAACGCGATGAAAGTAGACGGTGGCGTCGGCTGGCAGTTGGACAAGGTGGGGGCCGAGGCCCGCTCGCTGGAAGAGATGGGCTATTCGGGCATTCTGAGCGCGGAGACCGGGCACGACCCGTTCTTCCCGCTGCTCATGGCGGCCCAGACCACCGAGCGCATCGACCTGATGACCTCCATCGCGGTGGCGTTCGCGCGCTCGCCCATGACGCTTGCCAATGTGGGCCACGACCTGAACGCCGCCTCGAAGGGGCGCTTCGTGCTCGGCCTCGGCTCGCAGATCCGGCCCCATATCACCAAACGCTTCAGCATGCCCTGGTCGAACCCGGCGCCCCGAATGCGCGAGTTCATCCTGGCCATGCGCGCCATCTGGGCCAATTGGCACGAGGGCGAACCGCTGCAGTTCACCGGCAAGTTCTACCGGCACACCCTGATGACCCCGTTCTTCACGCCGACCAACACCGAATACGGGCCGCCCCGGGTATTCCTCGCGGCGGTGGGCCCGCTGATGACCGAGGTGGCGGGCGAAGTGGCCGACGGGGTCTTCGTGCACGCGTTCACCACGGAGAAATACCTGCGCGAAGTGACGCTGCCGGCACTGGAACGGGGCTGGGCGAAGGCCGGGAAGAAGCGCGAGGACTTCGAGATCAGCTATCCTGCGTTCATCGTCACCGGCCAGACGGAGGAGGAGATGGCCAGGGCGGATACGCTGACTCGCCGGCAGATCGCTTTCTACGGCTCGACGCCCGCTTACAGGCCGGTGCTCGAAAGCGTCGGGGCGGGCGAACTGCAGCCGGAACTCAATGCCATGTCGAAGCAGGGCCGCTGGGAGGAGATGGGGGGTCTGATCACCGACGACATGCTCAAGGACTTCGCGGTCATCGGCGAACCGAAGACGATTCCGTCCCGCTTCAAGGAACGCTTCGGCGACATCGTCGACCGGACCGGCGCGGCGTACGGAGGCATTCCGGACAGCATTCAGCGCGAAATCGTGGCGGAGTTGACGGCGGCCTGAGCCGGGCGGGGAATCCATCGAGCTAACCGGGTCTACCCGATGTTCGAAAACCTCTTGCGGGGTCTGCAGCAGAGGCTCACGCGCCGTTCGAAGCCCGTTGCGAGGCAGCAACGCACGGCCCCGGATGCGAAACCGAAAGACCGGCCCCAGCCCGCCCGGTTCAGCACGGTGCCGCCGCGCCAGATTCCCCTCTCCAGGGAACAGGTCGACGAGATCATGGCGGCCCAGTGGACCATGCGCGTGGCGACCGTGGGGCCCGGTTCGCGCATCAACCTCACGCCGGTGTGGTTCGGATGGGCCGGGGGAGCCGTCTACTTCTTCGGACGCGGTCAGAAGATCGTCAACTTGCGCCGCAATCCCGTGTGTACGGTCATCGTCGACCGCAACGAGAGGTTTCCCGAATTGCAGGGCATCATGATGCAGGGGCACGGCCGGGTGCTCGAGGACACCGAGGCCGAGAACAACGACCCGCACCTCGCGGACGTTCGTGCGCAGATTGGAATGAAGTACAACGGGGGCTTCGGACAGCCGCTGGTTGACGCGCCGCCGCCGTTCGCCGCCACGGCCCGTGGACGCAACCGTCGATGGGTGGTGATGGCGCCGGAGTACATCGTCTCCTGGGATCACTTCAAGCTGCATAAGAAATCAAAAAGGAATAAATAGTCGTTCTTTTATAAGAATTAATTCTTAAATTTACGTTTTCCCAAAGGGTGACTTCGCCTCCATTCTTTCTTCATAATGGAAGGCCGTCCCCGAGATTTTCACTGGAGAGGATGGCTACCCGGTTGCAAGCGTGGCGGCAAGACCGCCAGTCGGAGGTTGTTGCGCGCTGCCGAAAATGGTGGTTGACCGCCGTTGCAGGCGTCGCCGGCCGTTGGCGCCGTTTCGATCCCCGGCTTCATTCCCGGGCGCTTCGCAGCGTGGGGGCGGGCCTGGTTGTCGGGCTCGGCTTGCTGTTTGCCAACGCCCTCTCGCAGCAGGAGCACCGGACCGTTGCGTTTGCCAAGCCGGCGCTGTCGAGTATCCCCTGGGATGACCGAGTTGCGGCGTTCGGCGACAGGCTCGGCCAGGCGTTCGGTCTGGAGCGCGGCCGGGCAACGGAATTCGCCGGCTGGATTCTTGAGGCCGCCGACCGGCAGCGCCTCGAACCGGAACTGATCGCGAGCCTCGTGCAAGTGGAGAGCGGCTTCAGGAAACACGCCCGTTCCCATCTGGGCGCCATCGGCCCCGCCCAGGTAAAGCCCCGTTACTGGACGGAGTTCTGCGGCGGTGACGACCTGACAGACCCGGCCCTGAACATTCATTGCGGCGCACAGGTGCTGGCGTACCTGAAGGAACTGTGCGGCGGGGGGGAGTGCGCCCTGATTGCCTACAACGTGGGCAGGAACAGCAGCCGCAAGCAGGCAGGCCGCCGCTTCGTCTCGAAAGTCGGCCACCACTTCCTGCAGCTCAAGACTATCTAGCTGGCATCCATTCAGTACCCGGCAGCGCCCGCCCTGATCTGCGCGGCGAAGTCCCCATCGAGGGGCTCATAGGTGTCGCGGCCGGGTTTCATCACGTACAGGGGGTCGGTCACGGCCTCGGGGTCGTAGCCTTCCTTTCGGAGCTGGCCCTTGACCATCTTGAACGTGCCGGTGACGTCCAGGCCCGTCTGCAGGCGGAGGAAGACAGGCCGTGCGTAGGCGGGCAGCTCGCGGTTGACGTAAGCCGAGAAGTCCTCGAGGTCAAGGGATTCCGCGCCGGGTTGCAGCACCAGGGCCGCCATGCCGGCGCGGCCGTCGGTATTGGCGATCTCCACGCCATAGATGTTGCAGATCTGCACCTGGGGATGGCCGTTGACGATTTCGCCCACTTCGGTGGTGGAGACGTTTTCGGACTTCCAGCGGAAGGTGTCGCCCACCCGGTCTACGAACTGGTAGTGGGGGAAACCGGCGGTGTAGCCGACGTCCACCTCGCGCATCAGGTCGCCGGTGTTGAACCAGGCATCGCCGGTCTCGAGGGCGTTGCGCAGAATCTTCTGCTCGGTGGCCTCGGCGTTGGTGTAGCCCTCAAAGACCGCTTCTTCCGTGATCCTGCCGAGCAGCAGCCCGGGTTCGCCGGTTGCGACGGGGATGCACCGGCCCTGTTCGTCGCGCACGATTTCGTCGGCATCGGTGTCGTAGCCCACCAGGGCGATCTCGCTGGTGGTCATGCCGACGGTGCAGTTTTTGTTCATCAGGTTGGCGAAGGCCACGTTGCCTTCGCTGGCGCCGTAGAACTCGACGATGCGGCGGATGCCGAACCGCTTCTTGAAATCCATCCAGACGTCCGGGCGCAACCCGTTGCCGATGATGGTATCGAGCGGGTTCCTGTGGTCGTCGGGCCGGGCCGGCGTGTTCGCGAGATAACGGCACAGCTCACCCACGTACACCAGGCAGTTCGTGCGGTATTCACGCACTTCGCTCAAGAAACCGCCGGCCGAGAACTTGCGGCGCAGGAACATTGAAGCGCCGGAAGCGATCACGGCGCCGGCGCCGATGATCAGGCCGGTGCCGTGATAGAGGGGCAGGCACAGGTACAGGCGGTCTTTCTCGGTGCACTTCAGCCCGGCCGAGTGAGACATGCCGGCCGAGGCGAGGAAGCGGCGGTTCGACCAGATGGATGCCTTCGGGAGCCCGGTAGTGCCGGAGGTGAACAGGTAGGCTACCCGGTCGCCGAGCTTTACCGCCCGGGACTCGGGCAGGTTTTCGGTGGCGGCGGTTTCGCTTTCCGCCGCCAGGTCGACGGCCCAGTTGGGCGCTGGATTGCCCTCTTCGGGCGAAGTGCCGCCCGGGTCGGGCACGTCGCCGCCCGGGTCGGGCACAAAGAGATAGTCGCTGCCTTCGCGCAGCGGCAGTTCGCCCTTGACGCCGGCCAGCGCTTCGGTCATTTCCTCGCCGAATAGGCAGGCTTTCGAGTCTGTGGTGTTGATGCAGTGGGCCAGCGGCCGCTCCCGCAGGTTGGTGTTGATGAGGCCGGCGATGGCGCCGAGCTTGTTCAGCGCCGTCATGGCGGCCAGGAACTCGATGCGGTTCTCCATCAGCAGGCTCACCGTGTCTCCCCGGCCGATGCCCCGTGCCTTGAGGCAATGGGCATAGCGGTTTGCCAGCGCGTTGAATTCCCGCCAGGTGACGGTGCGCCCCTCGAACAGGACCGCCGGGCGGTTGCCGAACTTTTCGGCGTTGCGCTCCACCTGCCTGGCAAAACAGTCCCGTTCCTCGAGGGGACGCGGCGCGAGCTTTTTCTTCAGTGCGAGCAGGCCCGGTAGCTGCACCGCCACCGACAGGGTGTCTCGAAGTCCCATGCCCGAATCCTCCTGGTGCTTCCGGTTTGGCCCGGCGTCGGAGCGCCTGCGCCAATGCGCTTCACCCTCAACCTCGACGATGCCGGTCGCCGCCTCCGGTTCCTTTGTTCAACAGAGGCTGTTCCGCCACAGCGCCGCCGCTCCTGCCCTGGATCTTCACCATCCACCGGTCGAGCCGCCGTCGGGCGAAGGGGATGTCCAGCGCAATGAAAGCGGCGCCGAGCGGCAGCATCCAGAAACCGAGTATGGGCAGAAACCCGAAAACGCCGCCAATCATGAACAGGATGCCGACGACCGTGCGCACACCCGGCGGCAGGCGCTCCCGGCCCCAGCGCAAGGTGCCGTAGATGACCCGGTCAATCCGGCGGCGAAAGGCGGACGTCGCCATCAGACCATGATGGGCCCGTCGTCCGGCGCATCGTGCGCGTCCGGGTGCGCGCGGCGCGGCAGATCGGGGTCTATGGAGCGGAACCGGTAGATGCCGTCTTCGTTGAGGGTGCGTTCGATGCGGTTCCTGTGCATGAGCAGGTGCAGGTGTGCGATGGCTTCGCCGAGCGCCATCATCATCTGCCGGGCATCGAGTTCCCGGGCGAACAGCACGGGCAGCAGTTCCTTGGCCACGGCCGGGTCGACGCAATGCTCCTCGATGGCCAGCATGCGGTCTTCGTGATGGCCGATGAGGTCGCGCAATCGCTGGCGGATACCCTTGAAGGGCAGGTTGTGCGCGGGCAGCACCAGGGTGTCGTCGGGCGTATCGAGGAAGCGGTCGTGGGATTCCATCCAGGCCTTGAGGGGATTGGCTTCCGGTTCGTTGGGAAAGACGCTCACGTTGGAGGTGATGACGGGCAGAATCTGATCGCCGGAGATCATGATCTTCAGCGCATCGCAGTACAGGCAGGCGTGCTCCGGGGAGTGGCCGGAACCGACCATGACGCGCCAGTTGTAGCGGCCGATGTTGAGTACGTCGCCGTGTTCCAGGCGCCTGTAGCCGTGGGGCATGGATGGCAAGGTCATCGTGAAGCCGGAGCGGCCCTTCCACATTCCGAAAACCTCTTCCAGGTAGTTTTCCGACATGCCGGCGCGCCGGTAGAACTGCTGGCCGAGCCAGGAGGAGTGGTGGCTGCCGTCGCTGGCCGCGATGGCGCGGGCCTGGTAGTACTCGGTTCGGGTCATGTAGAGAGGGCAGCGGAACTCGTCGGTGATGGCCGCGGCCTGGCCGACGTGGTCGGGATGCATGTGGGTGCAGATGACGCCCCTGACCGGCCGCCCGCCCATCTCACCGCGGTAGAGTTCGCGCCACCACTCGTCGGTTTCGGGGTTGCCCAGGCCGGTGTCGACCACCCACCAGGCGCCGTCGTCCTCAAGCAGGTAGAGGTTGATGTGATTGAGCGAGCCCGGCATGGGCATGGTGAGCCAGCGCACGCCGTCGGCTACCTCGACGGTAGTGCCGGGGGCCGGGTGTTCGGCGTAGGGATAGTGCAGTTCGCTCGCCATGGCGCGGGCAGTGTAGCCTGCTACGTCGGGCAACCCAAACCGTGCCGCTTCAGCGCGTGCAGAATTGCCTGAGCGCCGCAATCCACTCGGGCGCCGCGTTGAGGCACGGCGCCAGGGTGAACGAGGAACCGCCGGCTGCCAGGAATGCCTCCCGTCCGGCGATGCCGATCTCCTCCAGCGTTTCCAGGTTGTCCGCTACGAAGGACGGGCAGGCAACGGCCAGGTGCTTGACGCCGCGCCCGGGCAGGGAGCGCAGTTCCCCATCGGTATAGGGCGTAAGCCAGGGCGCCCTGCCCAGCCGGGACTGGAAGCTGACTCCGTATCGTTCGCGGCTGGCGCCCAGGCGTTGCGCCAGCAGCGCGGACGTGCGGTAGGCCTGGTGCCGGTAGCAGGTGGCGTGGGCGGCGGACTGGACGTCACAGCAGTCATGCCGGGTCAGGCAGTGGTTGCCCGTGGGGTCGGCCTTGCGCAAATGGCGTTCGGGCAGGCCGTGATAGCTGAACAGCAGATAGTCCCAATTTTCGGGAAGGCTGTCGCGGATAACGCCCGCCTGTGATTCGAGGTACACCAAGCTGTCGAAGAAGGGTGGAACCACCTCCAGGGTCGCGCCCGGGGGAAGGGCTGCCCGGGCGGCCTCGATGCTGGTGGTGTGCGTCGAGTCGGCATGCTGCGGATACAGGGGCAGCAACAGGATCTCTTCGGCGCCGGCAGTGGCCAGTTCCGCCATCGCGTCCGGGATGCGGGGTTTGCCGTAGCGCATGGCCAGTGCCACGGGGATGTTCACGACATCGGCCAGCCGGTCCCGGCAGAGACGGCTGTAGTGGAGCAGCGGCGACCCGGTGCCGCTGCCCGCGGCGTCCCAGATTCGCGCGTATGCCCGTGCACTTCGCACCGGGCGAAACGGGAGGATCAGAAACGAGACGACCAGGCGGCGCAGGAGCGGCGGCAGGTCCAGCACATGGCCGTCCATCAGGAATTCCCGCAGCCAGGCCGCCACGTCCCGTTTGCCGGGCGAGTCGGGTGTGCCCAGGTTGATCAGCAGGATGCCTCGTCTCACGCTGTTCTCCGGAAGCCGGCGTCATGTCACACGACACCAGGGCGATGTTAGCTGCGCCGACAGCGGCTGTCTGCCGAACAAACCGGCGGCGTTCCCGCTACAATGCGCCGCTTTCCCGTCTTTGAGGAAGCCATGTCTCCAGGAGTGCGCAGATTCGTCCTTTTCGCCCTGGCGCTGGTCGGTTCCTGGCTGGCGGGGCTGTACGTAGAACCGACCTGGACGGTCGAGCGCATCGCACTCGATGCCCGGATGGACGAAACCGGCAGCCCCTACTACCGGCTGGAGGGGGAGTCCGTCCCCTTCGATCCGGTTCCCATTGACGAATCGGAACTTCAGGCTTTCCGCGTGGCCGGCATGGCGGGGACGCCCGCGGTGAAGGAGGAATTCGTCTCTGCGGTGGAGGTGCGCGACGGGCAGGAGCGTACCGTCTACTATCAGTTGGCCGCAAAGTTTCACTTCGGCTACCTGTCACTGCTGCCGGCACTCGTCGCGGTGATGCTGTGCTGGCTGACCCGGGAGCCGGTTACGGCCCTGCTCGGCGGCATAGCCTCCGGCGCGCTCATCCTGGGCAAATACGACCTCACCGGCGAGGTGCTGATTCCATCGGTGGCCACCACCGGCTCGGCGAGCGTGCTGGTGCTGTACCTGTGGCTGCTGGGCGGGCTCATGGGGGTCTGGTCGCGTACCGGCGCCGCCCAGGCGTTTGCGGAGTTCGTGACGGTGCGGTTCGTGCGCGGGCCGCGCAGCGCCAAGCTGGTGGCCTGGCTCTTGGGCGTGGTGTTCTTCCAGGGGGGCACCGTCAGCACGGTGCTGGTGGGCACCACGGTGCGGCCCATCGCCGACCAGGAGCGGGTCAGCCACGAGGAGCTGGCCTACATCGTCGACTCCACGGCCTCGCCCATCGCTTCGCAGCTCGCGTTCAACGCCTGGCCCGGTTACGTGCAGGCGTTTATCTTCGTCTCGGGGGTGGCCTTTCTGGCCACCGAAGCGGACCGCATCGCCTTTTTCTTCCAGAGCGTGCCGTTTTGCTTCTATGCGATCTTCGCGGTGCTCGGCACATTTCTCTTGAGCGTGGAGAAACCCCTTTTCCTGGGCCGTCAACTCGGGGAGGCGATGGCCCGGGCCCGTTCGACGGGCGCGCTCGATGCGCCGGATGCCGCACCGCTTGCCGCGAAGGAACTGCAGGGCAGCAATGTGCCGGAGGGTTATACGCCGAACGTGCTGGAGTTCTTCCTGCCGCTCGGTCTGCTTATCGTTACCGCGGTGGGGACATTCCTTGCCTTCGGCTCGCCCAACGTCCACTGGGCATTCGGCGGTGCGCTGCTGCTCGCCGCCGGCATTGCGCTGGCCAAGGGCATGTCGCTCAAGGACCTGATGACGGGGTTTCACGAGGGCGTCAAGGGCGTGCTGATCGGGTCTGTCATCCTGCTGCTCGCCATCACCATCGGGGGCATCAGCCGCGAGACCGGCGGGGGCATCTTCCTGGTGGAGCAGCTCGGCAATGCCATTCCCTATTTCCTGCTGCCGGTGCTGCTGCAGTTGATGACCATGGTGATCGCGTTCTCCACCGGCACGAGCTGGGGCACCTATGCAGTGGCCTTTCCCCTGGCCATGCCGCTGGCCTGGGCGGTGGCCACGGGCCAGGGGCTTTCCCATCCGGAACTGTTCATGACGCTCTGCTTTGCCGCCGTCATGGACGGCAGCGTCTATGGCGACCAGTGTTCGCCCATCTCGGACACCACGGTGCTGAGTTCCGTCTGTACCGGCTGCGACCTGATGGACCACGTCAGGACACAGATTCCCCAGGCGAGCGTCGCGGCCGGGCTGGCCGCGGTCTGCTGGACGGGCGTCGCCTTCCTGACCGCCTGATGCCGGCCGTTGCCCATCCTGCGCATGCCCGCGCACGGCCCGGGCATCGCCCTGCGGAGGCGACCGGAACACCTGCCCGGGACGGCGGTCGCGGGCGCGGATGATACAGTTCAGGACAATCGCCCTCCTGCTCGGCCCCGCCGGCGCCCTCTGCGCCTGGTTCGGGATGCTGGCCGCGGGCGCCGCGCCGGGCGCCGCCGTCACGCTGGGGGTAACCGTGCTGTGCGTGACCTGGTGGGTGCTGGAGCCCATTCCGATCCCGGCGACGTCGCTGGTACCCCTGGCGGTGTTGCCGATGTCCGGCGTTTTGACCGGGGCGGAGGTGGGTCAGGCGTACGGCCATCCGGTGGTGCTGCTGCTGCTCGGGGGGTTCATCCTGTCGACGGCCATGGAGCGGAGCGGCGCCCATCGCCGCATAGCGCTCGCCCTGCTGCACCGCGTGGGGAGCGGCAGCAGTCGCCGGGTGGTGTTCGGTTTCATGATCGCCGCGGCGGCCTTGTCGATGTGGATCTCGAATACGGCGACGACGCTGATGCTGCTGCCGGTCGCGCTGGCGGTGCTTGAACGCGCCCGCGACCCGAAGCTGGCTCCGGCGCTGCTGCTCGGTGTTGCCTACGCGGCCAACATCGGCGGGGTGGGTACCCCGGTGGGGACGCCGCCCAACATGATTTTCCGCGGGGTCTACGAGGAAACCTTCGGGGCGACGATAGGCTTCGGCGAGTGGATGGCGCTGGGCCTGCCGGTGGTGTTGATTTTCCTGCCGCTCATGGGGCTGTGGCTGACCCGCTCGGTCACCTACAGGGGCGCGCTGGAGTTGCCGGAAACCGGCGCCTGGCGGCCGGAGGAGAAACGGGTTCTCGCGGTTTTCGGCCTGACGGCGCTGGCCTGGATCACCCGGGTGGAACCCATGGGCGGCTGGACGGCACTGTTCGACCTGCCGTATACGAACGATGCCATGGTGGCGTTCCTGGCGGTGGTGGCCATGTTCATCGTTCCGAACGGCAAGGGGGGCCGGCTGCTCGACTGGGAAACGGCGGCGAAAATTCCCTGGGGCATGCTGATCCTGTTCGGCGCCGGGCTCGCCATTGCGGCGGCGTTCAAGTCTTCGGGGCTTTCGGAGTCGATCGGCAATACGGTTTCCATGATCTCCGCCTGGCCGGTTTTCGCCATCATCCTGGCCATCTGCCTGGCGGTGACGTTTCTGACTGAGGCCACCAGCAACACGGCGACCACATCGCTGCTCATGCCGATCCTGGCGGCGGCCGCGGTCGGGGCGGCCATCGACCCGCGCCTGCTGATGATACCGGCGGCGATGAGCGCGAGCTGTGCCTTCATGCTGCCGGTGGCGACGGCGCCCAACGTCATCATGTTCAGCACCGGCCGGTTTACCGTGAAGCGCATGATCCGGGAAGGGCTGGCGCTGAACTTCATCGGCGCGCTGGTGATCTCGTCGCTCTGCTATCTGTTTTTCGGTACGAGTTGATCCCGGGCGTTCGCCTCATGCCTCGCCGCGGTAGCCCTGTTGCCGCCGGCGAATGTAGTATCGCGCCGAACTGAGGAGGGCATGCCACAACGATGACCGGAGTGCTGGCGACATTCGTCCGGGGAGTGATCGGCGCAATCCGCGACCTCGCGCCGATCATCCTGGTCATTGCTTTTTTTCAGATCGTCGTGCTGCAGCAACCGTTCCCCAACCTCGGTGGGGTGCTGGTGGGGCTCCTCTGCGTTATCGCCGGGTTGACCCTGTTCGTGCAGGGCCTGGAGAGCGGCCTGTTTCCCCTCGGCGAGGAGATCGCACAGGAATTCGCCAACAAGGGCAGCCTGGCCGCGCTCCTGGCGTTCGCGTTCTGCCTGGGATTCGGCGCTACCGTTGCGGAACCCGCGCTGATTGCCGTAGCGGGGGAGGCGGCAGAGGTTGCGGCGGAGGCCGGCGCCATCGCCGCGGACGCGGCGGCCCGGGCGGAGTATGCCTTCAACCTGCGCATGGTGGTGGCGGGGTCGGTCGGCGCGGCCATCGTTCTGGGGGTGGTGCGCATCCTCAAGGGATGGCCGATCCATCGGCTGATCATCGGCGGCTATGTGCTGGTCACCGTCATGACCCTCTTTGCGCCCGACGAGATCATCGGCGTCGCCTATGACTCGGGCGGGGTGACCACCGGCACGGTCACGGTTCCCCTGGTCACGGCGCTCGGGGTCGGGCTTGCCAAGTCCATCAGGGGGCGCAACCCGATGATCGACGGCTTCGGGCTCATCGCCTTTGCGAGCCTCACGCCCATAGTCTTCGTGCTCCTGTACGGGATGGTGGTCTGATGGCCGGGTTTCTGGAGACCCTGGGCGGAACCGTACTCTCCACGGCGCTGGATGTCGCTCCCATCGTCGGCGTTCTCGTCTTCTTCCAGTTCGCTGTTCTGCGCCGCAGGCTGCCCAACGCCCGCAGGATCGTTGCCGGATTCGGTTACGTGCTCATCGGGCTGACCCTGTTCCTGATCGGCCTCGAGCAAGCGCTCTTTCCCATCGGCGAGACCATGGCACTGCAGCTTGCCGCGGTCGATGCCGGCGCCGGGGTCGAAGCGGGGGCGGGGGTCGAAGCCGGGACGGAAGTTCTTGGCAGCGTCCGTTGGGACGATTACCTGCTCGTCTATGCGTTCGCCGCGGCCATCGGCTTTGCCACGACCGTGGCGGAGCCGTCGCTGATCGCCGTTGCGCTGAAGGCCGAGGAAGTCTCTGGCGGCGCCGTGCGCGCCTGGAGCCTCAGGCTGGCGGTGGCGGTGGGGGTCGCGGTGGGCGTGACGCTCGGCTGCGTCCGCATTGTCACGGGCACGCCGTTGCCCTGGTATATCCTGGCCGCCTACGTGGTGGTCATCGTGCAGACATTCCGGTCGAGCCGCACCATCGTGCCGCTGGCCTACGACTCGGGCGGAGTCACCACCTCGATGGTGACGGTGCCCGTGGTTGCCGCCCTCGGCCTTGGCCTCGCAACGAGCGTTCCGGGGCGGAGCCCCCTGATCGACGGCTTCGGCCTCATCGCCTTTGCCAGCGTCTTTCCCATCATGTCGGTGCTCGGTTACGCCATGGCCGCCACCTGGCTGAGCCGGCGCCGCGAATCCCACGCCACTCCCGCGGAGGAGAGTTGATCCATGAATCTGAAACTCATCGTCAGCCTGGTGGACGACCAGAAGACCGATACCGTCATCGATGCGGCGCGCGCCGCCGGCGCCACCGGCGCCACGGTGATCACCAGCGTGCGCGGCGAGGGCCGCTCACCGAAAAAGACCTTCCTGGGGCTGGAACTCGCCTCCAAACGGGACGTCGTTCTGTTCCTGGTGGCAGCGGCCCGGGCCGATGACATCCTCGAACGTATTCGCGAAGCGGGGCGGTTCGACGGGGAGCCGGGCGCGGGAATCGCCTTTGTCATCGACGTCGAGGATGCGGTGGGGCTGACTACCCAGATGGCCGCAATCGGGGAATAGGCCGAAGGGAAGCAACAACGGGCTGAAACAACTCCAAACCCCTGAAATCCGTATAATGCCGCGCGTCGTTCCAGGAGAACGCCGAGTCCCGTTCCGTGCCATCCTGCCGGACGGCGTCTCGAACGCTGTCGATGAAGATCGGTGAAACATGAGCGCCGGCGATTCCAGCCGGAAAGTCGCTTCCGGCATGCGCCCCACCGGGCGCCTGCACCTCGGCCACTACCACGGCGTGATCAAGAACTGGGTGCGGCTGCAACACACCTACGAGTGCTATTTCTTTGCCGCCGACTGGCATGCCCTCACCACCGGCTACCAGGATACGGAGGAGATCGAACGGAACACCTTCGACATGGTGGTCGACTGGCTGGCCGCCGGCGTCGACCCGGGCGCCGCCACCATCTTCATCCAGTCGAAGGTGCCGGAGCATGCGGAACTGCACCTGTTGCTGTCGATGATCTCGCCGGTGAGCTGGCTCGAGCGGGCGCCGACCTACAAGGACATGCAGGCGAAGCTGAGCGACCGCGACCTGGCCACCTACGGGTTTCTCGGCTATCCCGTGCTGCAGGCGGCGGACATCCTGATGTATCGCGCCGGCAATGTGCCGGTGGGCGCCGACCAGGTGGCGCACCTGGAACTCGTGCGCGAGATCGCCCGCCGTTTCAATCATGTTTTCGGCCGCATCGTGCTGCCGGAGCCACAGGCGCTGTTGACCGAGCACGCCAGGATGCCGGGGCTCGACGGCCAGAAGATGTCGAAGTCCTACAACAACACCATTCGGCTCAGGGAACCCGCCGAGGATATTGAACGCAAGGTTCGTACCATGAAAACGGACCCGGCGCGGGTGCGGCGGAAAGACCCGGGCGACCCGGCCAATTGTCCTGTTTTCGACCTGCACCAAGTATACTCCGAGCCGGAAACCCTGGACTGGGCCGCCCGTGGCTGCCGCAGCGCCGGCATTGGCTGCCTGGATTGCAAGCGGCCGCTGATCGAGGCGATCAATGCGGAGCAGAATGTGATGATCGATCGGGCGGAACGGTTCCGGGACCAGCCCGACCTGGTGCACGCCATCCTCCAGGAAGGGGCGGAAAAAGCGCGCGGCGTCGCCAGGGATACCCTCGAGGACGTTCGCGCCAGCGTTGGAATCGTGCACGGATGATCGACGAGGAGCGCGAGGACACACCGCCGGCAGCAGATCGCCCCGGCAAGCTCGTGCGGCTTCGGGGCGAGGTGCTTCGGGGTGAAGTTTTTCGCGGTGAAGGTCTTCGCGGTGAGGTAAAAAACGCTCCGGTGGCGGTCGTCGACGGCGAGGCTGTTGTCGAACTGCCCGCCGACCTCTACATACCCCCGGATGCGCTGGAAGTCTTCCTCGAAACCTTCGAAGGCCCGCTCGACCTGCTGCTGTACCTGATCCGCCGCCGGAACCTCGACATCCTCGAGATCAGCGTTGCCGAGATCACCGGGCAGTACATGCGCTACATCGAGCTGATGAAGGTGCTGAAGCTGGAACTCGCCGCCGAGTACCTGGTAATGGCGGCGACCCTGGCGTCGATCAAGTCCCGCCTGCTGCTGCCCCGCCGCGACGACGACGAAGACGAGGAAGACCCGCGCACGGTACTTATCCGGCGCCTGCAGGAGTACGAGCAGATCAAGGCCGCCGCCGAGGGCATGGCCGAACTGCCGCGCATGGAGCGGGACATCTTCCCGGTACGGCCGGACCGGCCCGAACCGGTCAGGAAACGGGCGAACCCGACGGTGGACCTGAAAGAGGTGCTCGTTGCGCTGGCCGACGTGCTGCACCGGGCGGAAATGTATCGGCACCATGCCGTTCAGATGGAGCCGCTGTCGGTGCGGGAACGGATGTCGGACGTGCTGGCGCGCCTGGGCGAGAATCCGGAATTCGTGGCGTTCCCGGACCTGTTCCGCGTCGAAGAGGGGCGCCGGGGCGTCGTGGTGACCTTTCTCGCGCTCACCGAACTGATCCGCGAAGGCCTGATCGACTTCGTTCAGAACGAGGCGTTCGCGCCCATCTACGTGCGGGCGGCGGGCTGATGCTGGCCGGGGTCGACACCGCCAAGCTCAAGCAGATTGTCGAAGGCGCGCTCATGGCCGCGGACGAGCCGCTCTCGGTCGACCGGCTGGTGAAGCTGTTCAAGCGGGGTGAACTGGATCCGGCGGAAGGCAGGCAACAGATACGTGACGCGTTGCGCGAACTCGGCGAGGAAGCCGCCGGCCGCGGGTACGAACTCAAGCGGGTGGCCTCCGGGTTTCGCTTTCAGGTGCGCGGCGAACTGAGCGAATGGATCGGCAGGCTGTGGGAAGAGAAGCCGCCCCGTTACTCGCGGGCGCTTCTGGAGACGCTGGCGCTGATCGCCTACAAACAGCCGGTGACCCGCGGCGACATCGAACAGGTGCGCGGGGTTTCCGTCAGCCAGAACATCGTGCGTACGCTGCTGGAGCGTGGCTGGGTGCGGGTTGTCGGCCAGCGGGAAACGCCGGGCCGCCCGAACCTGTACGGCACCACCCGGGCCTTTCTCGACTATTTCAATCTGAAGAAGCTCGACGAATTGCCGCCGTTGGCCGAGATCCGGTCGATGATCGAGCCGCTGGTGGCGGAGGAAGACGGCGAAGAGCGAACGGAAAGCCAGGCCGGGGCAAGCGTGGCGCCGGACGATCGGCAGACAGGCCCGGAGGCGCTTGGGGTGGAGGGGGATACCGAAGAGCCCGGCAAGCGCCTGGCGGAGGTCGTGCACCTGCCCACCGCCGGCCGTTCGCCGGAGACGGTACGCGAAGAGCTGCACGGCGAATGAAGCGGGGTATCTCCTCGCCCTCTCCGGCTGAGAGCTCCTCAAGAGCGCGCGGAAGTACGAATCCCGGCGGCAGCGTCACGGCCGTTGGTGCCATTTGCGGGATGGGCCGCCCGTGACCTGGTTGCGGCGCGCACTGGCCCTGCTCCTTGCGCTCGTGCTGTTTCTGGTCGCCGTGGTGGCCGTGAACCAGGACCGGATCTCGCTGCGGTTTCTCGCCTGGCAGACCCCGGAACTCAGCGTTTTCTGGTGGCTGCTGATCGCTCTGTTGCTGGGGTTGCTGTTGGGTCTGGCGTCGGCTGCGGGCGTGACCGCGAGACGCTCGATGCGCAATCGCCGGCTCAGGAAGGAACTGCGCGCCGCCGGCGAGGAGATAGAGCGTTTGCGGGAGCACTCGCCCGCCGACCCTGCTCCCTGACGGCGCGGGCGAGAGAACGCGCACAACGCAAAGCGTTTCCGGATTACGCCAGATACAGCGCTTGCTCGCATTCAACGGGGTGCCGCCTCGATAGCCTTCCTGACTCCAGCCAGAAACAACTGAGGAGGTTTCCCCCATGCATCGATTTCTCACCATCGTGGCCGTAGCGGTCATGCTGCTGCCGGCACCGGCGGCGCTCGCGGCTCCGGCGGACGAACCGGAAGCGAGCGAAACGGCTTCCGGCGACCTGTCGGCGGACGCATTGAAGGTCAACATCAACACCGACGATGCGGCTGCCATCGCGGCAGGGCTCAACGGCATCGGCCTCAAGCGCGCCCAGGCCATCGTGCAGTACCGGGAGGCCAACGGCCCGTTCCGGAATGCGGGCGAACTGGCGGACGTCAAGGGCATCGGCGCCCGGACGGTCGCCGTCAATTCCGACCGTATCGCGGTCGATTGACGCAGCGGCACAAACGAGTGCGGCAGGCTCGCGCTTGAGGGCGGGCTTGCCGCACATCTAATCTCTCCCAGCGCGATCTGTTTCGTGCGCGTCAGCGACACACTCACAATAGTTTCTTTCACTACTCTTGCCGGCCCTGCTACGTTCATTCAGGAACAGGTTGTGCCAACCCGCAAATCCCGGTGGAAATCGAAGAAACCGTGCGCTAGGTTTGTCGGACGGAGGTCAGGCGAAAGCGAACCTGGCCAAGGAATGACGTATGGAAACTCAGATCAAGTTGATCGTGGAAAAGCACCCCGACGGTTATGTTGCCTATCCGTTGGGCGTGAAGGGCGTGGTGGTCGGGCAGGGCGATACGTATCAGGCGGCACTCGACGATGTGCGCTCGGCGATCGCGTTCCATGTAGAGACGTTCGGCGCCGAGGCGCTGTTGGACGAAGACTCTCCCGTCGTCGAGGCGTTCGTCGCCGAGGCGAGCATGGCCGGCTAGGCCGTGGCGCGGTTCCCGAGGGACGCGCCTCGGCGCAAGGTCGTTCGCGCCCTGGGTGAGCTTGGTTTCGAGGTGGTGCGCGAGGGCAGCCACATCGCCCTGCGGAGAAGTAACGACGATGGCAGCGTCACCCCGTTGACGATGCCCAACCACGCGCGTCTGAAGTCATCGACGTTGCGCGCGATCTGCAATCAGTCGGGAGTAAGCCGGGCCGAGTTTCTGCGGGCATACGAGCGAGCGTAGAAAAGATTGCGGGCTACATATCGTCATTCGCAACAGCGAGTTCGCATACGGCGCTTCCCTTTCGGCGCACGGCCCCTTTTTCTGTTGTACGCAGGCACTCAGCAGTACGCAAGGTTTTCGGATGAGCTTAACGCGCCGAAAGGGAAGCCCCGCATGCAAACTCTTCCCCGTAATTCGGCGTTGTTCCTTACGCGTCAGCGTCCCGGCGCGCCGGGTTGGGAACTTTCATGGAAGTGCCCGCTACGCTCCGCGTCAGCGCGTTTGCCGCGGAGGTGAAAACCGCCGGCTGTGCGCTTGGCGGAGGCTTGACCCCTTCTGTGCCGGTAAGAAATGATGCCGCTCGATGGAAGCGGCCATTGAACAAAGGGTGTGCTGCCCGTGACGGTTGTATGCGTTACGGGCGCTTCGGGGTTCATCGGCGGGGCTCTTGTGCGGCGCCTGAAGGAACTCGACCAGGAAGTGTTGCCGGCGAATCGGGGTGCGGCGGCTACCGGCATCGGCGATCTGTCGAGGCGTTCGCGGGCCGAACTGGCGCGGGCGCTGGCCGGTGCCGATGCCGTCTACCACCTGGCTGGGTTGCACGAGGGGTCAAGGCATGCGACCGCTGCGGATTTCGATGCCGTCAACCGGCAGTTGACGCTGCGCCTGTTCAACGCGGCCTGCGCGGCCGGCGTGCGGGCGTTCGTGTGGTTGAGCACGATCAAGGTCCTTGGCGAAGTTTCGGAAGCGCCGCTGCGACCGGATGCCGCCCAAGCGCCGGCAAGTGACTATGCGCGGAGCAAGGCCAGCGCGGAACGGGCGTTGCTCGATGCGGGGCGCCAATCGACGACGCTTGCCATCGTTCGGGCGCCGCTGGTGTACGGGCCGGGGGTACGGGGCAACTTTGCAGCCCTGATGCGGTTGTGCGGGACGGGCCTGCCTCTGCCCCTGGCGGGCGCCACGGCGTTGCGGTCGATGGTGGGCCTTGCCAATCTCGTGGATTTCCTTGCGCGAGTGCCTGCCGGAAACCTTGATGGCAAGGAAATACTGCATGTACGGGATGCGAAGGAATGGAGCGTCACCGAGCTGGCCGGTGAGTTGCAGCGGCTCTCCGGCCGTTCGAGCCGGCAGTTTCCCATGTCCGGGAAGCTCGCCGGGTCGATTGCCGGTTGGCTGGGCGGGCGAGACCTGGTCACCCGGCTGTTCGAGCCGCTGCGGGTGGAGGGGGAGGCGTCGGCGCGCCGGGTGGGTTGGAAACCGCCGTGGCCGTCGGAGGAGCTTCTCAAGGAGACCGTCGCATGGACTCGTCGGAAGCGTTGATTCTGCTGGGGGCCGGGTTCGCCGCCACGGTGGTGCTCGTGGGGCTGATGGTGACGCTTGCCCGGCGGCGCGGCTTGTTGGCGGTGCCCAATGCCCGCAGCTTTCACACCGTTGCGACGCCGACTGTCGGGGGCTTGGGATTCGTGTTGCCGGTGCTGGTGTTTCTGGGGCTGGAGAGCGTGGCGACTTCCGCGCTGTACGGGCTGCTGGCGGGCGGAGCGGGCCTGGCGCTCATGGGCCTGGTGGACGACCTGCGGGAGACCGGCCGTGGTGTGCGCATGGCCGTTCAGCTACTGGCCGTTGGGCTGGTGTTCTGGACGCTCCAGCCGGGCTGGCCCTGGTGGGTATACGCGCCCGCGGCGGCATTGCTGCTGTGGCACATCAATCTTTCCAATTTCATGGACGGGATCGACGGCATCCTGGGCACCCAGACGCTGTTCTTCTGTCTTGCCGCGCACCTGCTCACCGGGGGTGTGCCCGGCTGGGAGGGTGCGCTGCTGTGGCTGACGGCGGGTGCCATGCTCGGATTTCTCGTCTACAACTGGCCGCCGGCCCGGATATTCATGGGGGATACGGGCAGTGTCTTTCTCGGGCTTCTCATCGGCGTTCTTGTCGTGCAACTGGTGGCGCAATACGGCGTGCCGCTTCTGGCCTGCACGATTCTGCTGACGGCGTTCTGGTTTGACGCCAGTTACACGCTCTGTGTCAGAATAGCGACCCGGCAGCCATTCACGGAACCGCACCGCAGCCATCTTTATCAGAAAGTGGCGGCCAGGTTCGGAACTTCATGGACGATGGTCGGCTTTTCAGCACTGTGCGTTCTGTGGCTCCTGCCGCTTGCGGTGGCGGCCGCCTCCTTTGGGGATTCGCTCATTCTCGGGGTCGCATTCCAGGTGCTTGCATTGCTTCCGCTGGCCGTGGCCGCCCGGCGCCTTCGGGCGGGATTGCCTGAGTGATTAACGTCATCGGCAAACTGTCACGGCGCCACAAGCAGGGGCTCGCGCTGCTCTTCGATGCCGTTGTGCTGCCCCTGGCCCTGTGGACGGCGCTGGGGTTGCGCCTCGGCGAGTGGTCGCTGGAGATCGCCTGGTTGTGGCCGGCGTTCGCTGCCGCACTGACCTGCATACCGGCGCTGGCCGTTCAGGGTTTCTACCGGCAGGTAGTGCGCTACATGGGCGGCCGCGGCATGTGGACGGTGGCCAAGGGCGTGGCCATCGGGGCAGCCATGATCGCAGTGGTGGCCTACATGGTTCCGCTTGCCGGGTTCCCGCGCTCGGTGCCGATGATGTTCTGGCTGATCGGCGTGTTCGGCATTGTCGCCAGCCGCCTGGTCATACGCGGCTGGTTCCAATGGCGTACTGCGGGCCTGCAGCCGGGCGAGCCGGTCGTGGTGTACGGGGCGGGCAAGCGGGGCGTCGAGCTGGTGCGGTCGCTGCTGCGGCAGGGCGACTATCGGCCGGTGGCGTTCGTGGACGACGATGCGGCGCTGCAGCATCGGGTGATTGACAACCTCCGGGTCCACTCGCCGCGCTCGCTGCCCCGGCTGCTGCGGGAAACCAACGCCCGGCAGGTGCTCGTGGCCGTGGGCGGCGCTTCCAATGCGGCGGCCCGGCGCAGGATTCTGAATTTCCTGGAGCCTTTCGGCGTGCGCATCCGCCTCATTCCGGACATCGGCGACCTGATGCTGGACAAGGGCGAGGGTTTGCCCGCGGTGCCGGATGTGGAAATCAGGGACCTGCTCGGGCGCAGCGAGGTGGATCCGCTGCCTCACCTGCTGCGGAAATCCGTGGAAGGCCGCAACGTCATGGTGACCGGCGCCGGCGGCTCCATCGGCTCCGAGCTTTGCCGCCAGATCGTGCGCCAGGGGCCGGGGCGCCTGGTGCTGCTCGATCAGTCCGAATACGGCCTATTCGAGATCCAGCGCGAAGTCGAGCAGATCTGCGGCGAGGAGAAACTCGACGTGCCCATCGTCAGCCTGCTCGGCTCGGTCACCAACCGGGCGTTCATCCATCGCTCGATCGAGGTCCACGAGATCGGAACGCTCTATCACGCGGCGGCGTACAAGCACGTGGGCATCGTCGAGAACAACGTCATCCAGGGGCTCAAGAACAACGCCTTCGGCACGCTTTGCACGGCGGAAGGCGCGCTCGCCGCCGGTGTGACGGACTTCATACTGATCTCCACCGACAAGGCGGTGCGCACCACCAGCGCCATGGGCGCGAGCAAGCGCTTGGCGGAGATGATCCTGCAGGCGTTGCAGGAAACCGCGCCGGATACCTGTTTTTCCATCGTCCGCTTCGGCAACGTGCTGGGGTCATCGGGCTCCGTCGTGCCGCTCTTCCTCGAACAGATCGAGAACGGTGGGCCGGTCACCGTGACCCATCCGGACGTCACCCGTTACTTCATGACCATCCAGGAAGCAGCGCAACTGGTGCTGCAGGCGGCAAGCCTCGGCCGGGGCGGCGATGTCTTCCTGCTGGACATGGGGCAGCCCATCAAGATCATGGACCTGGCCGCACGCATGGCGCTCATCAAGGGGCACCGCCTGAAGACGGAATTCGAGCCCGACGGCGATATCGACGTTCAGTTCATCGGGCTCCGGCCCGGCGAGAAACTGCACGAGGAACTGCTGGTGGGCGAGGATGTCACCGGTACCGAACACCGCCGCATCATGCGGGCGGAGGAAGGCTTCGTGCCCTGGCCGGAGCTGCGGGTGGCGCTCAAGACCCTGGAACAGGCCTGCGACAGCTATGACTTCGAGGCCATCAAGGCGTTTACCGCGGGCCTGATCGAAGGTTCCGACCTTGAATCCCAGCTCGGCGGGCTGGTACCAAAGACGCCGGTGCTGCGGTTGAGCTAATCCTCGCATGGAGCAATTTTCAACTCGTTGATTTCAAAAGATATTCTATTTGACATAACACCAGTGACTCGGCACCGAGAGCAGGCGTGCGGTACGGGGTCGCCACCGGTCGGGCGCAGCCCGAGCCGAAGCACCGCTTCGGCAGGTGGCGACGCCCCGCAACTGGTTGCGGGGCCGGGTGTCGAACAATCTGCGCCCTCGAATTCCACGAAAACGCGTCCGCTTGGCGTGCCAGATACCCTCACCGCACACCTACGCTCCCCCGGCGGTCGTCTGTTCCTCGCACGTCAGCGTCCCGGCGCGCCGGGTTGGGAACTCGCATGGAACAAATCTTTAACTCATTGTTTTAAATGGATGTTTTTTTTAGCCGGATTTTGAACTGCTCATTCGATCCGGCTCCGAGAGCAGGTATGCGGTACGGGTATCCGGCACACCAAGCGGACGCGTTGTCGTGGAATTCGAGGGCGCAGGGGTGCTTTAAAGGTGCCGGATACCCGCACCGCACACCTACTCTCTCCCAGCGAGTTTCTGTTCCTTGCGCGTCAGCGTCCCGGCGGGCCGGGTTGGGAACTTTCATGGAACAATATTCAACTCGTTGATTTAAATAGATATTCTATTTGACATAATACCAGAGACTCGACACCGAGAGCAGGTATGCGGTACGGGGTCGCCACCGGTCGGGCGCAGCCCGAGCC
>JAPPHD010000124.1 GCA_028821125.1 Gammaproteobacteria bacterium | reverse complement strand
CCGACAAATCGAGATCCCATTCCAATTTTTTGGTGAGATTTTCGGGCTAGCAGCCCGTGGCAAAAGTCCGCCTGCATTCGAACGCCGCTGCATCCCGCCTGACTGCGTTGCTCGTCGCTCAAATATGCCCAATATTCTCCCTCCTCGCGCCTTGCCAGGCGGGCGCATCGGCGCTCTCGGTGCTACGCCGGACTTTTGACACGGGCTGCTAGCTTTCATTCGCCGGCTGTTGATGGCATTCAACCTGGTCAGGCAACATCGTTGCTCCTGCCGCCCGAATCAGGGCGATACGGCCATGGCCGCGTCTTCATCACCGATGCCCAACCGTTGCCACCGATGAATCATTCCGTCGCCACGACATCCTGACCGGGTAGGGCGAACCGGTGTGGTTAACGCTGGTGCCACCCGTTGGAGCGGATGCGGCTCCCCGCGGCGCCCGTCGCTATCGTACAGAAAATTGTTGAGTGACGCCCGCCGATGCGCATGCAGCGGGACGTCTGCCACGGGCCTGCGTGTCAGATGGGCCGCAGGTCTGGCGGTTCCCCGGTGGACCCACGGGTAACGCCCGCCTTGCCGGCGGCGCGGCCGGAAATGTGCCGGAATTTCTTCGACAGTTCCGGCCCGGCGGCGCTCAAGCCCCCGTCGACCACCAGGGCTTCGCCGGTGACGAACTCCGCGTCTTCGCTGGCCAGGAACAGCGCCGCGCCGGCGATGTGTTCGCCGCGGCCGAAATCCGGCCAGGGCTGCGACTTCGCGAACGCCGCCCGGGTTGACTCGGGGCGTCCCTGCTCCGCGAGCGGCGTGGCAATGAAGCCGGGACAGATGGCGTTGACGCGGATGCGCTCCGGCGCCAGTTCCACGGCCGCGCCCTTGGTCAGGTTGATGACGGCCGCCTTGGCCGCCGAATAGGCGAGGGGCCCGCCGTCGCCGCTCAGCGCGGCAACGGAGGCGGTGTTGATGATCGAACCGCCGCGCCCCTGTTGCCGCATGATTCGAACCGCGTGCTTGATGCCGAGAAAGACCCCCTTCACCAGCACGTCGAAGGTGTAGTCCCAGTCTTCGGCACGGGTCTCGGTCAGCGGACCGATGGCGCCGCCGACGCCGGCATTGTTGAACACGATATCCAGGTGCCCGAAATTCTGCGCGGCACTGTCGATCATGTTCTGCACGTCCGCTTCCACCGTCACGTCGGCCCGGACGAACCTGCAGCGTTCGCCGAACCCCGCATCGGATGCCTCGTGGAGCGCAGCCGCGCCCGTATCGGTGTTGTAGTCGGCCATGACGACGTTTGCGCCCTCGGCCAGAAAGCGCAGGGCCGTCGCCTTGCCCATGCCGCTGGCGGCGCCCGTGATGACCGCCACCCTGTCGCGCAAGCGCATCGTGCCTCCTGAAAACCCTGCGGCTGATCGGGAAGAGAGCATAATACGCACCGGACCATAAGAGGCGAACCGATGTCATATGCCCATCCCGAATACCTGATCTCAGCGGACGAACTGGCTGCAGACCCGGCCGGCAAGCGCGTCCTGGACACCGCGGTGTTGCTCAGCCCTGCGCCGGAAGGGGGCTACCGCGTTGAATCCGGGCTGGAACGATTCAACGAAGGACACATTCCCGGCGCCCTGTTTCTGGACCTGGTCGGCGATGCGTCGGATACGTCCACCGGACTGGGATTCACGCTGCCGCCGGTCGCGCAGCTCGAGGCGCTGTTTCGCCGTCTCGGCGTTTCCAACGCCTCCGAAGTCGTGCTCTACAGCAGCGGGCACACCATGTGGGCCACGCGCGCCTGGTGGCTGCTTCACTATTGCGGCCATCGTCATGCACGCGTGCTCGACGGCGGCCTGCGTGCGTGGCGTGCCGCAGGGCACCCCACCTCGACGGCCGCGGCAAACTATCCGGCGGGCGACTTCAAGGCGAGCCCGAACGCGGCGCTGTTCGCGGACAAGGACGCGGTGCTCGCCGCCATCGGAGATGCCGAAGTGTGCACGGTCAATGCGCTGTCGCCGGAGGTATACGCGGGTGAGGGCGATTTCTCCTACGGGCGCAGGGGCCACATCGCGGGCAGCGTCAACCTGTTCTACGACGATCTGCTGGACGACGGCCGATTCAGGGACGCCGCGGCGCTACGCGAAGCGCTCGGCGCGAAGGGGATGCTCGGGGCAAAGCGCGTGATCTCCTATTGCGGCGGCGGCATCTCGGCGACTATCGATGCCTTCGCCTGCCTGCTGTGCAGCAAGGAAGAGGTAGCGGTCTACGACGGCTCCATGGCGGAGTGGGTGCGCGACGAGACGCTGCCGATGGAAACTGGGCGATAGCCGGCCCGCCGAGCCTTTCAAGCCCCTGCGAGGACCGACCCGGATGAAGCTGCTCGAGATTCCGCCCCTGCGCTCCGCCGACATGCCGGAGCGCAAGCTGGGCTTCTGGAAGATGACCGGGCCCGGCGCCGTGATGGTCGGAATCGCCATCGGCTCGGGCGAACTCATCCTGTGGCCCTGGATCACCGCGAAGTTCGGGGCCGAGATGATGTGGGCGGCGGCACTGGGCGTTTTCCTGCAGCTCTGGATCAACATCGAGATCGGCCGCTGGGCCGTCGCCACGGGCGAGAGCGCCTTCACCGGCTTTGCGAGGATGTCGGTTTTCTGGGTGCTGTTCTTCATGGTCCTTTTGCTCGCCACGGCCTTTCTTCCCGGCTGGGGCCGCGCCGCGGGCACATCCATCAAGATTCTCCTGTTCGGCACCGGGGGGCCCGGGCCCGACTGGGCATGGACGGCGCTGGTGTTCGTGCTGGCACTGGCCATCGTGTTCGGGCCGAAGCGCATCTATGCGTCGGTGGAACGCACCGTCATCTTCCTGGTGCTCCTGATCGTGGCCGGACTGCTGGTCGTCGCATTCAGCGTGGGCACGCTGGACGACCTGTGGATCATGATCAAGGGGGTGCTCAACGTGGGACACATTACCCTTGACGAAGAGTTCACCTTCCACCGTTTCTTCGGCGCGTTCGTGTTCGCGGGCGCCGGCGGGGTCAGCAACCTCTACTACGCCTACTATCTGCGCGACAAGAACATCGGCATGGGCGGGCGCGTCCCTGTGCTGCTCAATCCCCTGCGCGAAGCCCAGCGCGGCGACAGCGAGATCGGCTACCTGTTTCCCGCGACGGCGGAAAACCTCGCGCGTTTCCGCGCCTGGTTCCGCTTCGTGATCCAGGACAGCGTGGTCTATTTCTGGCTCACCAACACCTTCACCATGTTCCTGTTCATGTTCGGCGCCCTGGTGGTGCTGCACCCCCTGGGCATCGTGCCCAAGGAGAGCCAGCTCGTCTGGGACCTGGCCATCGTTCTCGAGGGAACCATGGGGGCCGGCGGGCGTTACCTGTTCCTCATCATCGGCATCGCGGCCCTGTTCAGCACCGTGCTGGCGGGCCTCGACGGCGGCGTGCGGCTGTGGGTCGACCTGCTGCACACGAACTTCCCGTTCGCTCACCGCTACGCCGCGAACAAGCTCTACCTGATGTTCGCGCTCAGCCTTTCGGGCATCGGCGTGGCCTCGACCTGGTTCTTCGGCACGTTTGACGTTAGCGCCCTGGACTTCTTCTTCATCAGCGCCACCATCAGCGGTTTCGCCATGGCCGCCTACGTGCCGGTGGTGCTCTACATGAACCTGCGCCACCTGCCGAAGGCGGTACAGCCGAAACCGGTGAACGTCGTCATGGTCGTCATCGGTTCGGCAACCTACATCAGCTTCGCGGTGTACACGGTGGGTTCGAAAGTGGCGGAATGGCTCGGGTAACGGCGCTGCGCCCCACCGAGAGGGTTATACTTCCCAACCGGAGGAAACCGCGATGCCCCTCAGCATAGAACCCACGGATGCCACCCTGGGCGCCGTTGTCACGGGTATCAGCCTCGGGTCACTGGACAAATCCACCTGGCCGGCCATCGAGCGGGCTTTTCACGATCACGGCGTCCTGATCTTTCCCGGCCAGCACCTCACCGCCGACGAGCAGTACGGGTTCGCCGAACGGTTCGGCGACATCGAGCACCTGGTGCCGGGCAAAAACCTCAAGGTCGTGCCCTTCAGCAACCGCCGCTCAGACGGCCTGCCGCTCTATCAGAAAGGGCACGGCGCCAGGATCCTCAAGGGCAACGAGGAATGGCATACCGACAGCTCCTACATGCCGTTGTCGGCCAAGGCGTCGATACTGAGTGCGGTGGATGTGACGCCGGGCGCCGCCAGCACGGAGTGGGCGGACATGCGAGCAGCCTACGATGCACTCGATAAGGAGACCAAAGACCGGATTACCGGCCTGTGCGCCTACCACTCCCTTTTCTATTCCCAGGGCCGCATCGGCCACAAGCCCGATGTCGGTGCGGGTTACGGATTCTACGGCGGCGACAAGCCACTTCGACCCCTGGTCAAGGTGCACCCCGTCACCGGCCGGCCCGCCCTCTACATCGGCCGCCACGCCTACGGCATTCCGGGCCTGTCGGAAGACGAGTCGGAAGGCCTGCTCGGCGAGCTTGCTGAGTTCGCCTGTCAGCCGCCCCGCATCTATCGACACGATTGGCAGGTGGGCGACACCGCGATCTGGGACAACCGCTGCGTAATGCACCGCGCACGTCCCTGCAACCCGAACGTCCCCCGGGTGCTGGTGCATACCCGAGTGGCGGGCGACGCAGCCACGGAACTCGCACCGGGAATGATCTCTCAGTAATAGCTTTTCCGACGTACCTGGACGCTGACGCGCAAGGAACAGACGACCGCTGGGAGAGAGTAGGTGTGCGGTACGGGTATCCGGCACCTTTAAAGCACCCC
>JAPPHD010000024.1 GCA_028821125.1 Gammaproteobacteria bacterium | reverse complement strand
CGGACGAGCTTAACGCGCCGAAAGGGAAGCGCCGCATACGAACTCTTTCCCGAGACTCGACATGGTTCCTTCCACGCCGACGTCCCGGCGCGTCGGGTTCCCGACTCGCCTGACGTTCAATTGTCGGCACCCGAAGTTTCTCGTGGAACGCGGAATGCGAGGCCGGGGGGTTGGATGCTCAGGTTCTCGGGTCTCTGCCTGCCGCGGCCGGGGTCGTAGGCCAGGGGGCCGGGGGGGATGTAGTCGAAGATGAAGGTGATGCGGTCTTTGGTTCCCCGGTTGGTGACGCTGTGCTGGGCCTGGTTGTTGATCTCGAAGGCGTGGCCGGGCTTGAGCTGGAAGGGGCGGCCGTGAATGGTGTACCAGACCTTGGGGTTGGTGGTGATGGGCACGTGGATGCGGTGTGCGCAATGGAACGACTGGTGGATGTCGCTGTGGGCACGGATTCTGCTGCCGGCCTCGAGGTTCGCGGCGATGGCGCGGATGACTTCGCCGCCTTCGGGGTAGTGGGCGGCGACGATTTTCTGCATGACCGGCAAGGCGGCGTCCGCGATGCGGTTCCAACCGGGGCCGCGGCTGACCGCGCCCGCCGGCCAGGAATCGTCGTCCACCGCGATCATCACGATCGACCGGGTCTGGTCGTGGACGTAGAAGGACTCCTGGCGGGACCGGTCTTCGTGCCAGGCGACCTCTTCCTGGGCGAGGATGGCGTCGCGCAACGCAGTGGCGTCGACGGCGCCGAGATCGCGCAACGGTACCTCGATGTCCATGGTGGCGGGCGATGTAAGATAGGCTGAATCTTTTCCGATGCCAGCCTAAGTTCGGCCACCCATGAATGCAAACGGGCACCAGGCTCCCGCTCCGGGCGAACAACGTAACGCGCCGGCTGACGACATGGCCCGTTTCGGCCGGAGTTGACCGCGCCATGACGCTGCGACTGCCCAGGCTCGTCACGACATCGGTCGTACGCGGCACCCACAGGGACAAGAGCGAAGGCGGCGTCTTCGTGGTCGACTTCGAGGAGCGCACCACCGAGCAGCTCTTCGATTGGAACACGGGCGGCATGGACTTCGAAGGCGCCAGCGGCGACCGCGGCCTGCGGGGCATCGCCCCCTGCGACGAGGAGGTGCTGATCGCCGGGAGCGACTTGCTGTTCCGCTGCGGCCCCGACTTCAGCATCAAGACCTTCAGCCGCAACCGCTACCTCGACGACTGCCACGAGATCTGCCGGTACAAGGACAAGGTCTTCCTGACCTCGCCGGGTTTCGACAGCCTGCTCGCCTTCGACCTGGGCACCCGGGAGTACGTCTGGGGCTACCACCTCATCCGGCAGCACGGCCAATGGGCCGGCCATACCTTCGACCCGCGTTCGAACATGGGCCCGGTGCCCGTCAACGACTACCACATCAACATGGTTCACGTCGACGGCACCGGCATCTACTTCAGCGGCCTGCGCACCGAGGCGCTGTTGCACCTGGGCAACGAAATGGAGGTGTCAGCGGTCTGCTCGCTGCCCGGTGAGGCGCACAACGCCCGGCCGTACCGGGACGGCGTGCTGCTGAACGACACGGAAAGCGGCTGCGTGCGTTACGCCGGCCGCGACGGGACCAGCCTCGCTTTCAGGGCGGCATCCTTCGATGAGTCTGAAATCGAATTCGGCGCCAAGGAAGACACCGGCGACCTGCGGCAGGGATTCGCCCGCGGCCTCTGCGTGATCGGCGAGAGGTTCGTGGCCGCCGGTTCGTCACCGTCGACCATCAGCCTGTACGACTTCCAGTCCCGGCAGAGGGTGGCCTCCGTCAATCTTTCCATGGATATCCGCAACGCCATTGGTGGCCTCGCCCCCTGGCCGTTCGAAGCCTGATATGAGCCTGATATAAGCTGCTGCCCCATGAACGAGGGTCAACCGTCGTGAAGGATCATGCCCGGGTCGTCGTCATCGGCGGCGGCATCGTCGGGGCCGCCGTGCTCTATCACCTCACGAAGCTCGGCTGGTCCGACGTGGTGCTTGTGGAGCGCAGGCAGTTGACCGCCGGCTCCACCTGGCACGCCGCCGGCGGCTTTCACGCCATGAACAGCGACCCCAACGTGGCGCGGCTGCAGGCTTACGGCATATCGGTATACCGGGAGGTGGAAGAGATCAGCGGCCAGGATGTCGGCATGCACGTCACCGGCGGCATCCAGGTTGCCGCAACCGAAGAGCGTTGGGAGAACATCAACTACGAGCACGCGAAACACCGGGTGCTCGGCATCGACAGCCATCTGCTGACACCCGGCGAAATCAAGAAACTCTGCCCGATCATGGACACCGCCGGCGTGATCGGCGGGCTGTTCGACGGCAACGAAGGCCACATCGACCCCTACGGTTCGACGCAGGCGCTGGCCAGGGCCGCCCGCCAGGGGGGCGCCGAGGTTTACCTGAACACGATGGTCGAAGACCTGGTGCACAGGCCGGACGGCGCCTGGACGGTCGTCACGGACCAGGGGAACATCCATTGCGAACACATCGTCAACGCGGCGGGGCTCTGGGCCCGGGAAGTGGGTGCGATGGCCGGCGTGCACGTTCCCATCGTCCCGATGGAGCACCACTACCTGCTGACCGAACAACTCGATGAACTGGCCGGATGGGACAGCGAGCTGCCCCTGGTTCTCGATCTCGACGGGGAGATGTACCTGCGCCAGGAGCAGAACGGCGTGCTGCTCGGCGTCTACGAGCAGAACTCGACGCCCTGGTCCGTCAACGGGACGTCCTGGGACTTCGGCGAAACCGACCTGCTCGAAGCCCGGCTCGACGACGTCGCCGACGCGCTCACCAAGGGATTCGAGCGATTCCCCTCCGTCGCCGAAGCCGGAATCCGGCGCATCGTCAACGGGCCCTTTACGTTCGCGCCCGACGGCAATCCGCTCGTGGGGCCGGTACGAGGCGTCCGGAACTACTGGTCCTGTTGCGGCGTCATGGCCGGATTCAGCCAGGGCAGCGGCGTGGCGCTGGCCCTTTCCCAATGGATGATCGACGGCGAGCCCGAAGGCGACGTGTTCGCGATGGACGTGAACCGCTTCGGCGCCTATGCGACCAGCGCCTACGCCGTCGAGAAGGCGAAGGAATTCTACGAGAACCGCTTCTATCTCCTGTGTCCCAACGACGAGTGGCCCGCCGCGCGACCGCTCAAGACATCGGCCCTGCACGGCCGGCTCGAGGCGGCGAACGCGGTATTCGGCTCTTCCTTCGGCCTCGAAGTACCGCTCTGGTTCGCGCCCGAGGGCACCGAGCCGGTCGAGCAGCCGAGTTTCCGGCGCTCGAACTCCCACGGCCCGGTCGGCGACGAATGCCGGGCGGTCGCCGGCGGCGTCGGCATCATCGACGGCACCTCGTTTGCGAAGTACGACGTGTCGGGCCCGGACAGCGCAGGCTTTCTGAACCGGTTGCTGGCCGGCCGCCTGCCCGCCGTGGGCCGGATGCGCATGAGCCCCATGCTCTCGCCCTCCGGCCACATGAAAGGCGACCTGACGCTGATGCGCCTGGCAGACGACCGTTTCCGGATCATCGGCTCAGGTTACCTGCAGGAATACCACATGCTGTGGTTCGAGCAGCATCTGGGCGATTGCAATGTACAACTCAGGAACCGCTCCGACGAACTGACCGCAATCTCGATTGCCGGCCCCGCATCCCGGGAGCTCATGCAGCCGGTCGCCGACGGGGATTTCGACACCGCCGCGATGCCGTTCATGTCGGTGCGCACCATGGACGTGGGGCTGGCCGAGGCTCAGGTGGCGCGGGTGTCGTTCACCGGTGAACTCGGCTACGAGATCTACGTTCCGACAACGTTCGCGGGCGCGGTCTACGACCTGGTGCTCGAAGCCGGACGGCAGTTCGACATCCGTCCGTTCGGCAACCGCGCGCTCGTGTCGATGGGCATGGAAAAGAGCTTCGGGGTCTGGTCCCGGGAATTCACGCCGGACTACACGCCGGCAATGTGCGGCATGGACCGGTGGATCGACTACGCCAAGGCGGATTTCGTCGGCCGCGAGGCGGCGCTTGCCGACCGCGACGGGGAGCCCGAGCACCGGCTGGTCGCGCTCGAAATCGATGCCGGCGAAGCCGATGCCTGGGGTTATGAGCCGATCTGGCTCGACGGGGACTACGCCGGATTCGTGACGTCCGGCGCCTACGGTCACCGGGTCGGCAAGAGCCTGGCGCTGGGCTACATCAAGTCGCCGTATCTCGAGTCGGCCTCCAGCGAGTTCTCCGTGCATCTCGTCGACGGCAAGAGGCAGGCCCGGCTGTTGCCCAGGCCCCCGTACGACCCCACCGCCTCGAAAATGCGTGCTTGACAGAAATGAGTTGCCGCATGAGTTCCTGCTTGAAACGCGAATCGGCTCCACCAATGACCAGCGCTTGGTCGCGCTACCGGTGAGCGATGATCGTCACTGACCGTTTCATCTATATCCACGTTTCGCGCACCGGCGGGACCTTCCTCAACAAACTCATCATGAACCAGGTTCCCGGTGCGCGAATGCTCCAGTATCACGGCCACCTGGAAGACCTGCCCGAGGCCTGCTCACACCTCCCCGTGATCGGATTCGTGCGCAACCCCTGGGACTGGTACGTCTCCATGTTCAGCGACTACCGCCGCAAGGGTCAGTTTGTCTTCGGTGTTCTCTCAGACCGCGGCACCCTGGATTTCGAGCCGACGGTTACCCGGTTTCTGAATCTCGGCGACGGCAGCGCCGCGAGCCGGAGGCTCCTCAAGCACCTGGCCAGGATCGCGCCGAGGTCCATCAATGCCCGCCGGCCCGCCCGCAATCACCTGCCGGGGCTCCGCTCGGATCATTTCGCCAACTATCCCGAGGGCATCGGCTATTACGGCTGGTTGTTCCAGCTCATGTTCCGCTCCGATCGCGGCCATCCCATCCATATCGGAAGATTCGAGAACCTGCGGCACGAGACGCATCGCCTTTTCGAAGAGACCGGCACGCCGATCACGAACCGCATTGCCGCCTACCTCAACGCTGCCCCCCCACTCAATCCGAGCCCGCGTCCGAAGCATTTCGTGGGCGCCTACGGCCCGGAACTGGAACAGTTGGTGGCCGAGAAAGAGCGCGCGATCATCGACCGGTTCGGCTACGAATTCTCGGAAGCGCACAAGTACCCGAAAACCGACTATTTCAGACACCTGGGGCCGGCCGACATCACCGCCCTGGTTCGGCGGGTGAGGGAGATCCCCGAGTCGCTGTGGGAATCGCAAAACGAAGCCAAGCCCAACAAGATCGCGCAGCTCAACGAAACGCGCCACATCATGTTCCGTTTCATCACCGACACGGAAAGGGTGTTCGACTACAGCGACCATCCCGTGCTCTGGAACGAGTGGAAGAACGCGCTGCTGCCGGTCATGAACCAGGCAGCGGAAAAACTCGGTTACAGCGATTACCGCTTTCCACGCGTCATGCTCGCGAAGGTGCCCGCAGGCGGCGACATTTCCGGCCACTACGACGGCGAGGCCAGCCACTACGTCCACAAGATTCACGTACCGCTGATCACGAACGAAAAGGCCGTCTTTCACGTCGGCCGCCAGGCAATGCACCTGCCGGCCGGGGAGATCTACGAGGTGAACAACAAACGCGTCCACGCCGTCAGGAACGACGGCGCGACAGACCGGATTCACCTGATCTTCGAGTGCTACAACACGGAAGACTACGGAAAACCCGACTGAAGGGTCCATGGGCGAACGACGGGTGACCGGGACGCCGCCGCATGCGCAGACACCCTCCATTCGTGACAGCCGGCAGCCCGGCGGCGTCGGCGGCTCGACGGGGAGCCGGCGAATTCCCACTCGGCTTTCGCAGAATCGAACCTGGTGGTGGCCTGGCCGGCGCTCGCCGCTTCAACGGTCGAACAGCTTCGGGCGCTCCCAGGCAATCGGTTCGACCTCTTCCCCGCCTTCGATCGTCCGGGCACACTCATGCCCCGAATACACCGCATGGACGATCGCGCCCGGCGCCCGGCAGTCGCCGATGCTTCGCACGCTGGAGATGCCCGCTCGAGCCGAGCCGTCTTCGTCGGCAACCAGTTCCCGGTACAGGCGATCGTTCGGCTGCCGGACCCCAACGATGACCAGGGCGCCGCAATCGATCGACCTGACCGTCCGATCGCGGAAAACGCCCGTCAGTTCGACAGCGCCGTCCGCA
This sequence comes from Gammaproteobacteria bacterium, assembly GCA_028821125.1. Taxonomy (GTDB): domain Bacteria; phylum Pseudomonadota; class Gammaproteobacteria; order Pseudomonadales; family Azotimanducaceae; genus Azophilus. Next base: position 38,033 of record JAPPHD010000024.1, on the reverse strand, counting down.
AACCCGGTAACGGTATTCTCGAATTCGGTGCGTATTCCCAGTTCGATCATTCGCGAGCGGACCTCCGCCATTTCGTTGTTCATGAACGTCCAGGCGGACACGGCGTTCGCGTTGGTTACCAGCGTCACCTCGTGACCGCGCCCCCGCAGTAGCTCGGCCAGGCAGCCGCCCATGTAATAGTGGTCGAAGTCGTAGATGACGACCGGGCCTTCCAGGTTCGCCCCGGCGAGCACATCGTCCGGCGTGAAGACCGCGTCGCTTGCGAATCCCGCGCAGGGATATCCGTTGCTGCCGAGAGTGTCGGTAGTCCACTCAGCGCCCGTTGCGACAACAACGTGGTCGCTGCCGAATTCGAAGACGTCCCGGGCCGTCAGCGGGCTGTCGCGATAGACCGCGACATTGGCCATCGACTCGATCAGGTAAGTTCTGTAGTCGCGCACGCGAGCCCAGGTGGCCAGACCCGGCAGCTTCGACTCGATCGTCACACGACCGCCGAGGTCCTTGCCCGCCTCCGCAAGCGTGACCTCGAATCCGCGCTTGCCGAGGATGCTCGCGCATTCCAGCCCGGCCGGCCCGGCGCCCACCACGAGAACACTGGTTTCCCCGTCACCGGGCGGAACCCGTTCCGGATGCCAGCCCCGCCGCCATTCCTCGCCCATGGTGGGATTCTGGGTGCAGCGGACCGGCACCCCATCGTGATAGGACGACACACAGATATTGCAGCCGATGCACTCGCGTATCTCGTCCTCACGCCCCTCGTTGATCTTCGTCGGCAGAAACGGGTCGGCGATGGACGGCCGCGCGGCGCCGATGAGATCGAGTATGCCGCGCCTGATCTGGCTCACCATGGCGTCCGGGGAGGTGAACCGGCCGACGCCGACCACCGGTTTCGAGGTCAGCGCTTTCGCGAAGCCGACAAAAGGCTCCTGTGCGCCCTGCTCGGCGAATCGCGCCGACGCGGTTTCCACCACCCAGCTCGACGACTTCAGGTCCCAGAGGTCGGGCAGGTCGGAGAGCATCGAGACGACCTCGTGCGCCTCCGATTCCATGTGTTCGCCGGGCACCCCGAGCAGTTCGTCGGTACTGAAGCGCAGGGCGACGGCACATCGGTCGCCGACGGCCTCCTTGAGGTCTTCCAGGATCTCCCGGGTCAGCCTGGCGCGGTTCTCCAGGCTGCCGCCATACTCGTCCGTGCGCCTGTTCATCCACGGCAGCAGGAACTGGTACGGTCCGAAACTCATGCCCGTATAAACGTAGACGATGTCGAAGCCCGCCGACCTTGCGCGTTTGGCCGCATCGACGTGCCAGCGGCGGAACTCGCGAATGTCCCGCTTGTCCATGGCCCGCGACCCGGCCAGGTTCATCCAGCCGGGATAGGTCGATTCGCCCACGATGCCGGAAGCCGACATCATCGGCATGCGTGTCATGCGGTTACCGGCGCCACCGCCGCCGTGCCAGAGTTCGACGCCGGCCAGGGCGCCGTGGCGATGGGCTGCGTCGACCATCAGGGCATGCACGGGGATGTCCTCGTCATCCCAGAGGCGGGCAAAGGGAAGCGGTGCGTCGTCGGAACTCGGATGAATCGAGCAATAGCCCGTATTCACCACTCCCCAACCGCCTTCTGCCCGAATGGAGCGCATGGCCGCCCGGGTGTGGGGCATCGCGTTGCCGGTGCCGAGCGCGTGCGGCGTGCAGTAAAACCGGTTGGGCGCCGTGACCGGGCCGATCCTGACGGGCTCGAAGAGAATGTCGTAGCGGGGGTTCCGGCTCAATTGGGCTGCCTGCGCACAACCTTGTTATTCGCGCAGACGTTCGCTTGCCAGCAGCGCGCGACGCCTTCCGCAGTCTGCAAGATTACAGGAAAAGAATCGGCAGGCACGTCAGCTCTGTGCGCTGAGACGCCACTGCATCCGCTTCGCGCATGGAAAGAACCGGCGGCGGGGATTGTCGGGCGACAATCCCCGCCCTGAACCAATCGGTTACTGCCTCTCCCAGCGCGCCCGCAGGTAGTAGAACCCGCCGTTGAAGCTGAAGGGAGAGCTTTCCGGGTAGATCAGCCCGGCCACCTCACCCGCCGGATTCTCCTGCGGATAGGCATCGAACGCGTTCTGCGCGCCCGCCAGCAGCGTCACCTGATCGCCGATATCGTAGGAGATCTCGAAGTCCATCAGGAAGTCCGGATCCGGGTAGTAGGACACCGAGGCGTCGTTGGTCGGAGCATCGTAGTAGTCGCCGTAGTAGCGCCCCCGGGCCATGAAACGCCAGGGCCCCTGCAGGTGCGTCCAGGTCACCACGAAGCGCGTGTCCGGGCGGCCCCTCTCGATCTGCAGCCGGCGGTTGTCGCTGGTGAAATCCGGGTTGAACCTGCTGAGTTCGATATCCGACCAGTTGGCGACCGCCGTCAGGGTCGAGGTGCCGCCGCCAAGGTCGAACGGCAGGGTGACCACCAGGTCGACACCCTGCACCTTGACATCCTGCTGGTTCGAGAAGTAACGCACCGATGTGAAGCTCGTGGCGTCGCTGACGCCGGCCGCAAGCAGCGACTGGATATCGCTTTCGTTCAGGTTGAAGCGGCTGGTGAAGGCGATGCGGTCCTCGATCTTGATGTTGTAGTAGTCGATGGTGACATCGGCGGGGCCGGCCTCGAACACGGCGCCGAGGGTGATGTTCGTCGACTCTTCCGGGGTCAGGGCCTGGGCGCCCTTCTGCTGGGCGACGGGGTTGGTCGGCGGCAGGGTGGCGATGTCGGCCAGGAACCCCATGTTGAACTCGGTGGTGACGTTACGCAGGTTGGCCTGACCGGCCGTGGGCACGCGGAAACCCGTGCTGACCGCGCCGCGCAGGGCCATGGCGTCGGTAACCTGAACGCGCAGCGCGATCTTGCCGTCCAGCGTGTCGCCGAATTCCTTGTAGTCTTCGTAGCGCAGTGCCGCGCCCACCAGCAGCCGTTCCGTCACGTTCGACTCCAGGTCGAGATAGGCGGCGATGGCGCTCGACTTGTGGCTGCCCGCATCGCCCGGCTGGAAACCCGGGAAGCCGTTGGAGCCGATGCCGAAGCCCTGCGCCGCCAGGCCGTATTCGGTGTCGATGTAGAAGGAGTTGGGTTCGCCGTTGGTGATCTTGAAGGTCTCGTCCCGGTACTCGAAGCCGGCCGCCACGTTCACCGGCCCGTAGAAGTTGGCGAAGTCAATCGGCCTCGATACGTCGATGTTCACGACCCGGTCGGTCTCCGTGTAGGCGCCCGCCTCGTAGTGGACATCGATGTCGTTGCGCTGGCCCAGCAACTGGGGATTGATCGTGTTGTAGATGTAGAACTCGGCGTTGCTGCGGCCAGCCACCGCGCTGAGGTCGAAGTACCAGTCGCCGAGCTGCCCGCGGACGCCCCCGGCCATCGAGTAGTCGTCGATGAAGGCGCCGAACTGGGGCGTGAAACCGCCCGGAAACTTCTCGTAGAGGGTGTAGCAGTTCGGGTCGGCCCCTACGGCGGCCATGCCCGCGGCATCCGGTACGTTGTTGCGGATGGGTATGGTCGGGCACTGGTAGGAGAGGTCGCCGGAAAGATTGGCGACCTTGACCGTGGGCTCGCCGTCCACCATCGGCCCGCGGAACACGCCGCCGCGAGTATGCGGATTACGGAAATAGAAGCCGCCTTCCACCTGGCGTTCCGCCCAGTTGCCGAACGCATAGGCTTCCATGCCGTTGCCGAGGTCGATGCCGAAATTGCCGAACAGCTTGAAGTCATCGGAGTATTCCGGCGCGCCCCAGATCTGCGCCGCGGGCTGGCGCACGTTAGTGTTGCCCGCGTCGATCAGGCCCTGGGCATCGCCCCGCTGCCGGCTGCGGCTGGTGGGGTCGGATTCCTTCCATTCGAAACTGAAGTTGGCGAAGCCGTACTCCGTCAGGGGCAGGCCGACGTTGGTGGACAGGGTGAGCGCATCGCCGTCGCCTTCGTAGTGGCTGCCCCACTTGGCGTCGACGGCCATGCCGGAATTGTCTTCCTTGAGCACGAAATTCATGATGCCGGCGATGGCGTCGGAGCCGTACTGGGCGGAGGCGCCGTCGCGCAGCACTTCGAGCCGGTCCAGCGCAATGGCGGGGATGACGGATACGTCCGGACCTTGCGAACCGCCCGAAATGCCCGCTCCGAGCAAGGCGATGACGGCGGCCCGGTGGCGGCGCTTGCCGTTGACCAGCACGAGCGTGGCGTCCGGCGCCAGGCCCCTTAGCGTTGCCGGGCGAATGAAGGTTGCCGCATCGCTGATCGGTTCCTGGCTGACGTTGTAGGAAGGCACCAGGCTCGCGATCAGGGAATCCATGTTCGAATCGCCCTGGGCGGAGAATTCATCGCCCCCGATCACGTCGACCGGAACGGGCGAGTCGGCCGCGGAACGGTCCCGGCGCCGCGAGCCGACCACGACGACTTCCTCGATTTCGCCGCCGGATGCCGACGCAACCTGCGCTTCATCCGCGTCTTCGGCAAGGGCAATGTTTGCCGAGCACAGCGTCAGCAGCGCGACTGCGGCACGGACCACGCCGGCCCGGAACAACTTCGATGTTGCGATGAATTTCATTGCTTGTCCCCTTCTTCAGTGGCTGCCGACGTGGCTGCCAACTGCAACCGGAAGCGCTTCTGTGTTCACATCAGGCAGCCGGTTGCCGTTAAAATTTCCGGGACGAAGCGGGCGCTTTCCGGGCGCATCCCGTTCGACCTGCCACAACCGGCGCATTCTCATCGTTTGGCAGTGATTCCGCAATAGTTGTATAGAGAACAAAATTAAAAATGTGTTACAAATGCAAACGTTATCATTATTTAAATACCTGATTATTAATACTTTTTATGATAATAAAAAAACTACAAGCAATGGCTTGAAAAGGGCTGCGAGAATTAGCATTGATTCAAGAATACGGTCGCAACGGCCATCCCCGCGCACCTTCCCCACTTCCCCGAGCGCACTTGAAACCACTCTGTACCAGCGTAGAATCAAAGGCAGTCCCGGTGGTTGTCTCACCACGCGACGCACCACCCGGAAATCATGGTCCCGCCGGCGGGTATCATGACGTGATTGCCACTCGGGAGGGTTGACCCGCTTTGCACGCCGATCCCACTGGCGCCACCAACGATGCCGGGCTTGGCCAGCCGGGCCCTGCTTCTTCCCCCCTTTTCGGCGGATACGAGTTCGAAGAACGCTACCACGACGAGATGTTCGCCGCTCCCGGGCAGCCGCGGCCACAATGTCATGCGCTGATCGGCGCGCTCACGGAACTGCCCGCCGACGAACTCGGCAGCCTGCAGCAGCGGGTGAACCGCGCGCTGCTGCACGAGGGAATCACCTTTACGGTCTATGGTGACGAGGAGTCCATCGAACGGGTCTTCCCCGTCGACTGCGTACCCCGGCTGTTGCTCGCGAGCGAATGGGAACACATCGAGCGGGGGCTCGTTCAGCGGGTTCGGGCACTGAACCTGTTTCTGGCCGACGTCTACGGCCGGGCCAGCATCCTCCGGGACGGCGTGGTGCCCGAGGACCTGGTGCGGGGCTGCCCCAACTACCGTCCGGAAATGGAAGGCGTGAAAGTGCCCCTCGATGCCTATGTGTCGGTCTGCGGCAGCGACATCGTCCGTACCCACGACGGCTTCATGGTGCTGGAGGACAATCTGCGTGTTCCTTCGGGCGTCTCCTACATGCTTGCCTGCCGCCAGGCGATCCGCCGGGCCTGGCCACGGGTGTTCAGGGGCTACCGGGTACGCCCGGTCGAGCAATACGGCGCCGAGTTGCTGCGGGTGCTGCAATCGCTGTCGCCGAACGGCGAGTCTCCGAGCATCGCCCTGCTCACCCCCGGCATCTTCAACTCCGCCTACTACGAACACGCCTTCCTCGCCTCCGAGATGGGGATCGAACTGGTGCGGGGCGACGACCTGACCGTAGAGGGAGACCGGCTGTACATGCGCACCACCCGGGGCCTGCGCCCCGTGGACGTTCTCTACCGGCGGCTCGACGACGACTTCATCGATCCCGAGGCGTTCCGCCGAGACTCTGTGCTCGGCGTGCCCGGGCTCTTCGAGGTCTACAGGAAGGGCAACCTGGCAATGGCCAACGCCCCGGGAACCGGCGTGGCGGACGACAAGGCCGTCTACGCCTACGTGCCGCGCATCATTCGCTATTACCTCGACGAAGAACCCGTTCTGCTCAACGTGGAAACCCATCTCTGCCGGGAACCGGAAGGGCTCGCCTACACCCTCGAGAACCTCGACGAGGTTGTGGTGAAGGCGGTGGGGGAATCCGGCGGCTATGACATGCTGGTGGGCGTGCACGCCAGCCGCGCCGAGCGCAAGGCGTTCGCCGAGAGGATCCGCGCCAATCCCGCAAACTACATTGCACAGCCGACGCTGGACCTGTCCCGGGCCCCCTGCCTGGTCGACGGCCGTGTCGAGTCACGCCATGTCGACCTCAGGCCGTTCGTGCTGCACGGCGCAGAGACGCGCGTGGTTCCAGGCGGGCTCTGCCGCGTGGCGCTGCGCAAGGGGAGCCTGGTAGTGAACTCCAGCCAGGGCGGCGGCGCCAAGGACGCCTGGATCGTCGAAGACCGGGAGTGGGCCGGACGGTAGGTTGATGCTAGCGCGGGTCGCCGACAGCCTCTACTGGATGAACCGCTACCTGGAAAGGACTGAATTCAGCGCGCGCCTGGTCAGCCTGCAGGTGCAGCGGCTGCCGGTGGGTTCCGCCGCGGAAATCGCCAAAGGCTGGCAACTGCTGTTCGCCGGCCTCGGCGCCGACCCGTCGGAATTCGTCCCGCCCGGCAGCCTGGAGGACGACGACTATCTGTTCGCGGACGGATACACGCTCACCGACCTGTTGACCTTCGAGACCGGCAACCCCGCTTCCATGCTGAACTGCATGACCGCCGCCCGGGAGAACGCCCGCGAGGTGCGCAGCAGCATCGGTCCCCGCATCTGGTCGAGCCTCAACCGGGAATACCTGGCGCTGCGCCGGACACGGCTGGTCGACGTGTGGAAGCGTGAGCCGGAGCTGCTCTACCGGGACATCGCCGAGGGCATCGAGCGCTTTCACGGCGTCTGCGATACCTCGATGCGCCACGGCGAAGAGTGGTGTTTCATGCAGCTCGGCAAGTACGTCGAACGGGCGCAGTTGGTAGGCTCGCTGCTCGCGGCGCACTGCGGCGAAGGTTCGGCTTACGCGCACGGCGACGCCGAGTGGCCGGTTCTGCTTCGGTCCTGCAACGCGTTCGAGGCATACGGCCACGAGTACGGCGGCGCCTTCGAGGAAGGCAATGTCCTGCAACTGCTGGTGCACGAACCGGAGCTGCCTTTTTCGCTCCGTTTCTGCCTGGAGCGGCTGCACTCCGGCCTCAGCGTCATTGACCCCGCCCCGCCCGGCGAATCCCGGCCTCCTCCGTTCGCAATTCTGCACCGGCTCGACGACCTTTTCGACAGGTACGCAGAATCGTCTGCAGACAACGAACCCCCGGATTCCCGAAGCCTCGGGCCGATACGCCTTCAGTTCCGGGAATTTCATGATGCCCTTGAACGGAGTTACGTGTACTATCCGGTGAATGCTTGACACCGGCAAACCAGCCTCTATCGAGACTAGCGTCGACGTGTGCCTGGCACCGGAACTCACCCAGGCCCTGGGCGCACTGGCGGAAACCATCGAGCAGTTTGCCGCCAGTCACTCAATCGAGGGGGAAATCCCTTTCCGATTGAACCTGGTTCTTGACGAACTCGTCACGAACAGCGTCAATTACGCACTGCCGGAGGTAGCGGAACCGCTGCTGCGCGTGCGCCTCACTCGCACGCCGCATGGCGTGACCGCGCAATTGGAGGATAATGGCGCCGCATTCGACCCGTTCCAGGATGCACCGAAGCCGGATACGTCACAGGAGCTGGACGAGCGGCCCATAGGCGGGTTGGGCGTTTTTTTTGTGACGCAGTTTGCCGACAGCGCGAGCTACGAGCGGGAGGGTGACGTCAATCGGATTACCTTGCGGATGAAAACGGAGAATTGAATGAGCGATCAGACTCAACTTTCGGTAGAAACCGAACAGCACGACAAGGGGGTGATCCTGTGTCCCAGCGGGCGCGTGGACGGCACCAACGCGGGAACGTTGGAAGGTGTCATCCGGGATCAACTGGAAGGGGGCCAGTCCGTACTGGTATTCGACTTCAGCGGTCTGAACTACATAAGCAGTGCCGGCTTGAGGGTACTGCTGGTGGCGGCGCGGGATACGCAGTCACGAGGCGGCAAGTCGGTGTTCTGCGGCCTGTCCAAACAGATCGCCGAGGTGTTCGCGGTTAGCGGGTTCGACAAGATCCTTGCCGTTCACTCCAGCCGCGACGAGGCGCTCGGGGCCATCTGAGCAAGGTCTGGCAGCCCGGCCGCCGCCATGGCTAATTCACGAATCCTGATGGTCGACGACGAGGTTGACCTCGAGTTGCTGGTACGCCAGCGGTTTCGCAGGCGCATCCGCAAGGGAGAATTCGAATTCCTCTTCGCCCACAACGGCGTGGAAGCGCTGGAGACCCTCGAGAATAACCCTGACATCCGCCTGGTACTCTCCGATATCAACATGCCGGAAATGGACGGGCTCACCCTGTTGAGCCAGCTCGAAAGCGCCAATCCGGAGATTTGCGCCGTCATCATTTCCGCCTACGGCGACATGGCAAACATCCGCACCGCCATGAACCGGGGGGCGTTCGACTTCGTCACCAAGCCCATCGACTTCAACGACCTGCAGATCACCATCGAGAAGACGCTGGCGCATATCGAGATGATCCAGCAGGCGCTCGCTTCCCGCGACCGCCTGGTCTCGCTGAAGCAGGAGCTTGCGGTCGCCAAGAACGTGCAGGAGTCGGTGCTGCCCGCGGTGCCGCCCCCCAGCGAGTATTACGACCTCTATGCCCAGATGACCCCAGCACGGGAGATCGGCGGCGACTTCTACGACTATTTCAGGCTGGACGATCACCGGCTGGGGCTGGTGATCGCCGATGTCTCCGGCAAGGGCGTGCCGGCGGCGCTTTTTACCATGGTGACAAGGGCCCTCCTGAAATCCGCGGCGCGCAACCACGAATCGCCCGCCTACTGCCTGAGCGAGGTCAACGAGCTGCTCAGCCAGGAGAACGATGCGTGCATGTTCGTGACCCTGTTCTACGGCGTGCTGGACCTGCGCGACGGCAGGCTGCAGTTCTCAAACGGCGGGCACAACCCGCCGCGCATCGTGCGCGGAGGCAACGGCGCCATCGAGGCCGTTCCGCAAACCGGCAACCTGGCCCTTGGCATTGTGCCCGGCCACGAGTTCAATCAGGACGAAGTCCAGCTCGACATCGGCGATGCGCTGTTTTTTTATACGGACGGCATTACCGAGGCGTGCAACACAACCGACGATGAATTCGGCGAAGACCGCCTGGACGTTCAACTGGGCGAAAAACGCCATTCGGCCATGGGCGACCTCGTGGATGTCGTGGTAAAGGCCGTCGAGGATTTCGCCATCGGCATGGAGCAGTTCGACGACATGACCTGCCTGGCGCTGCGCTGGAACGCCGTCAAACCGGCGGACGCCGCGCCCGGAACGCACTGATGCGGCACTCGCTGCTGCCCGCAGCGGCACTGCTCGCGCTCGCCGCCCTGCCCGCGGCGGGCGAAGACCCCGCAAACCTCGGCCAGCCCGCGGAATACCTGTTCGGCCAATCCGCGGCACTGAGCGGCCCCGCGAGTGCCCTGGGAACGGGAATGCGACTGGGACTGCTCGCGGCATTCGAGGAAGTCAACCGGGTCGGCGGCGTCCACGGGCGCCGCCTGGCGCTGACCACGCTGGACGATGCCTACGAGCCCGAAGCGGCCATCGCCAACACCCGCGAGCTGATCGAGAAACACGATGTGTTCGCACTGGTCGGCGCCATCGGCACACCCACTTCCAGGGCGGCACAGCCGGTGACCAGTGACGCGGGTGTGCCCTACATCGCCCCCTTCACCGGTGCGGAGTTCCTGCGCGACGCCGGCGAGCCGGCCAACGTGGTCAACGTGCGGGCCTCCTACTTCCAGGAAACCGCCGAGATCGTCGCGCGCCTGACCGGCGATCTCGGCATCCGGCGCATCGGCATCTTCTACCAGGACGACTCCTATGGCCGGGCCGGCCTCGAGGGCGTGCGGCGGGGCCTCGAGTCCCACGGCCTGACGCTCGCCGCCGAGGTGGACTATCCGCGCAATACGGTAAGCGTCAAGGTGCCGTTGCTCGACCTGCGCCGGTTCAACCCCGAGGCGGTCATCATCATCGGTGCCTACCAGCCGGCGGCAACCCTGATCCGGTGGGCCAGGCGGCTCAACTTCAACCCCGTTTTCGTCAACATCTCGTTCGTCGGCACCTCCGCCCTGGCCGAGGAACTCGGTCCGGCCGGGGCAGGCGTCTACATTACGCAGGTGGTGCCCTTTCCGGGCGACGGCAGCGTTCCGGTCGTCGCCAGCTATCAGCGGGCCCTCTCCTCGGTCGCCACCGACAACGAACCCGGCTTCGTCTCCCTGGAGGGGTACCTGGCCGGCCGCCTGGTCGCGGAGGGATTGCGCCGGGCGGGGCCACAGGCATCGCCCGCATCGTTTCTGGATACGTTGCGGCAGACACCCAGCATTGACCTCGGCGGATTCGAACTGGGATACGGCCCCAACGACAATCAGGGTTCCGACCGCGTGTATCTGACCGTTATCGACCGCAACGGCGAGGTCAGGCCGGTCGCCAGGATGGCCAGGCGATGAGCGACACGCCGGAGAGCAGTGCCGTAACCGGAAAAGCGCCGGCTCCCGATGCCAGGGAGGTGCGGGCCATCAGGAAGCGGATCGGCATCGGCCCGCAGATCTACATGGGGCTGTTCGGCAGCGTGGCGCTCGTGAGCATCGCCAGTTTCGTTGCCTACTACTTCCTGGACGAGATCGTCGACTACCAGTCGCGCCTGGCCGTGCAGAGCATCCCCAACCTGAGCCGGACCGTGGAAGTCGCCCGCCAGAGCGCCACCCTGGTGAACGGCGCGGTGCGCATGGTGTCGGCGACCTCCCTGGACGAACACGAGGCGGTTTCCGGAGAGGTGCTGTGGGAGCGGGAAGAGCTGCTCGACGTCGTGGAGGAGTTGAGTGCGGGAGCCTCCCTGGACGGCCAGGTACAGGCGCTCCAGTCGCGGCTGCGAAGTTTCGGGGCCCTGCTCGAAGAGGTGTACCAGTCCTCCGGACGGCGGCTGGAGATCGAACGCTCCCTGGAGGGGCTGTCCGAGGAACTCGGCGAGGTCAACCGAGGCATCGAACGCGAGGTGGTGGCCGCCATCGACGATCAGGGGTTCTTCCTGGTGGAGGGCATCCGCAATCTCGGCGATGCGGCGCAACCCCTCGCCCAGCGCGACTGGAGCGAAGAGCTCGCCTATTACCGCGACCTGATCGAGATCAGCCAGCAGGCGAACCTGGCCGGGCTGCACATGGGCGAGACCCTGGTGCTCACCGACCGCGACCTGCTCGGGCCCCTGGAAGAGCGTTTCCAGAGCGCCGCCTACAACCTGCGCCGGGTGGTCAGGCGGCTGGAGATGCACATGCCCATGGAGTCGCTCACCCGGGACGTCGTGCGCCTCGTGGAAATCGGCGAGTCCCCCCAGGGGGTGTTCGCGCTGCGCCGGGAAACACTCGAGCGGCTGCGCCAGGAACGGGAAGCGCTGTCCGCCGGCCGCGAAGCATCCGCCGAACTGCTGCGCGACATGGAACGGCTGGTCGAAGAGGTGAACACCGACGCCGTCACCGTCAACGCCATGTCCCAGTCCGCCGCGGCCACCGGCATCCTGGTGCTGGTGCTGCTGACCATGCTGAGCGTTGCCGGCGCCGTGCTCATCGGCTGGCTGTTCGTCGGCCGTTACCTGATTCGGCGCCTGGTGGGCCTGGCCGTCTCCATGCGGGACATGGCCAGCGGCGACCTGGAAGCCCCGGTCAACGTTTCCGGCAACGACGAGGTCACCGACATGGCCAACGCCCTGGAGGTTTTCCGGCGCTATGCCCTGGAGGTGCAGCGGCTGAACCTCGTCGAGAAGCTCGCCCAGGAACTCGACGGCAAGAACAAGGACCTCGAGAACGCCCTGGAGCGCCTGCACCGCGCCCAGGAACAGATCGTCGCCGAGGAGAAACTGGCGTCCCTCGGCCAGTTGACCGCCGGGGTGGCCCACGAGATCAAGAATCCTCTCAATTTCGTCAACAACTTCACCGAAGTGTCGGTGGAACTCATCGACGAGATCGGCGAGATCCTGGAGGAAACCGAAGACCAGGACGCCGAGATGGTCGAAGAGATCAACGAGATCCTCGGCGACCTGCGCACGAACCTGGGCAAGGTGCGCGAGCACAGCAGCCGCGCCGACGGCATCGTGCACAGCATGCTGGAGCATTCCCGGGCCGAGGGCGGCGACTGGCGGGAAACCGACCTCAACGCGCTGCTCAAGCAGTACCGGGACCTCGCCTATCACGCCATGCGCGCCGAGAACACCGACTTCAACCTGAAGATGCAGGAGAGCCTCGACGAGAACATCGGCATGCTCGAGGTGGTGCCCCAGGACCTGAGCCGCGCTTTCCTGAACATCCTCACCAACGCCTGCCAGGCGATCGACGAGAAACGCGAATCGCTCGACGGCGATTACAAGCCGGAGCTGGAGATCGGCAGCCGCCGGCTCGACGACGGTTTCGAGTTCTGGGTGCGCGACAACGGGCCCGGCATCCCCGAGGAGCTGAAACAGCGCATGTTCGAACCCTTCGTGACCACCAAGGACACCGGCAAGGGCACCGGGCTGGGGCTGTCGCTGACCGCGGACATCGTCACCCGGCACGGCGGTTCGATCGACGTCGAGTCGGAAGTGGGCGCGTTCACCAGGTTCTCCATACGGCTGCCGCTGAACCCGGCGGAACTGCGGGACCTCGAGTCGGACGGCTGAGGCACGACCGAACGGGTTCGCCCCACCGAACGGAAGCGCTTCCTGTCGAGTCCGGTTCGGTTGTATGATTTTCAATTGTTTCAAAAACAGGATGGAAGGGACCATGAAACAACACCGTTCCAGAGCAATCGGCAGCGCGGCATTCAAGCGTGTGCTGGCAGCGGCCGTTCTGCTCGCCGCTTCCCCGGTGGCGTCTGCCGCCGTGTCCGACGAGACGCAGTTCGTCTTCAACACGTTCTCGTTCCTGATCTGGGGCGCGCTGGTGATGTGGATGTGCGCCGGGTTCACCATGCTCGAATCCGGGTCGGTGCGCACCAAGAACGCCTCCGTGATCTGCCTGAAGAACATCGGCCTCTACTCCATTGCCGGGCTGATGTATTTCTTCGTCGGGTACAACCTGATGTACGTGGACGTCGGCGGGTGGATCGGCTCGTTCAATTTCTTCTACGGCCCATCCGACAGCGAACTGGCGCTCCTGGGCGGTGACGAGGGCGCCGCCGCCGCGGTGGTGGAGAACGGCTATTCCACCATGTCGGACTGGTTTTTCCAGATGGTGTTCGTGGCGACCACCGCGTCGATCATCTCCGGCACCCTGGCGGAGCGGGTGCGGCTCTGGTCGTTCTTCCTGTTCACCGTCTTGCTCACCGGCTTCATCTATCCGGTGGTCGGCGCCTGGACCTGGGGCGGCGGCTGGCTCAGCGAGATGGGGTTCAAGGACTTCGCCGGGTCCACCATCGTGCACTCCACCGGCGGCTGGGCGGCCCTGGCCGGGGCCCTGATCGTGGGGCCGAGGCTCGGCAAGTTCCGCGCCGACGGCAGCGTCAGGCCCACGGTGCCTTCCAACATTCCCATCGTCACCCTTGGGGTGTTCATCCTCTGGCTCGGCTGGTTCGGTTTCAACGGCGGTTCGCAACTCGCCCTCGGCGGTGCGGTCGATGCGGTGGCGATGAGCAACGTGCTGGTCAACACCAATCTGGCTGCCGCGGCAGGCGTCATGGCCGCCATCAGCGTCTCGAGACCCATCCTGGGCCGGGTGGACCTGCTGGCGGGGCTGAACGGCGCCATCGCCGGCCTGGTCTCCATCACCGCGGCTCCGGACATCCTCGACCATCGCTGGGCGGTGGCGATCGGTGCGGTCGGCGGGGTGATCTGCACCGCCGGCATCAAGTTCCTCGAAGACCTGAAGATCGACGACGTGGTCGGCGCGGTTCCGGCTCACCTGTTCGCCGGCGTCTGGGGAACCCTCGCCGTGTGCATCGCCGGCGGCGGCGACTTCATGGTGCAGCTCATCGGCGTGCTCGCAATCGGCGCTTTCGTGTTCGGCGTGTCGTACGCGGTCTGGTTCGCGATTGAAAAGACCATCGGCGTACGGGTTTCCCGCGCCGTCGAGGAAGTCGGCCAGGATTCTGCGGAACTGGGTCTGGAAGCCTATCCCGAGTTCGTGCTCATGCCGGATCCGGATATCGCGGCCGAACTGCAGCAGCAACGCTGAGCGCAGGCTTGCGTGGAAAGAGGATCCAGCATATTTAACTAAGGATAGTCATGACGTCGTTTCGAATACGCTCTGGTTTTGTACTGTTTCTGCTGCCGATCCTGAATGCTCCCGCGCTGGCCGAGGAACCGTCAGAGGACACCCACACCGCCTTCCTTGAGCACATGCACAGCCACCTCGAGCAGATCAGCGAGATTAAAGACGCTGTGATCGCTGGCAATTTGCCAGACGTGCGGGAACCGGCCAGGTGGCTCGCGGCTTCTGAACCCCCGGGCCTGTCACTGCCCTGGATGCCGTATGTGCAGGAGATGCGTCGCTACGCGAGCCGCGCAGCCGACGCCACAGACCTGGTTGCCGCCGCCAGCGCGGTCAGCGAAATCGCTCGGACTTGTGGGGATTGTCACCGCGCCAGCGGTGTATCGATCGCATTCGGGTTCGACGAGCGTCCCCCCGAGGAGGAGCAGAGTCTCATGACCCAGATGCAACGGCATCTGTGGGCTGCGGATCGCATGTGGGAGGGCTTGATCGGGCCGTCCGATTCAGCCTGGAACCGGGGCGCCGCCATCCTCTCGGAGATTCATCTGGACATCTCCGACTTCACCGGCTCCAGCGCGGAAGGCGCAAGTTCAGCGGAAAACGAATCGCGGATGAGTGAGCTGCTGAGCCGTGCGAGTGGAATGGGTGAGCAGGGTGGCCTGGCAGCTTCCACGGAACTGCGCAGTGGTCTATATGGCGAATTCCTGTCTCTGTGCGCCAGTTGCCACAGTCTGACGGGGGGCGGTCCGGAAGCTCGATAATTTCGACGGGCTTGAACTCAACACGACTTACTGAACTTGGCAGCAATCCCGGCAATCCCGGCAATCCCGACAATACAGATCAAGGTTTCGGGATCCAACAGCGAGTTACCGCCCAACAGTTCAACCTGATACGACATTCCCTGCACCGCGCCGACAACCCCGCTGGGGAGGCGGAGGTCGCGGGCGGAGCAGGTGTTGCCGTCCAGCAAGTGCCAACGGGTGCACCGCATCGTGAATGGTATCGAGAAACAGCTTGGCGTGGTCTCGTTTGCCGGGGCCGTAGTCGGCATCGCGGTCGTGTCATTAGCCACGGGATCGGTTCACATGGTGCCACTGTTCCCGTCGGCGTCGGACGCGTTTGGCCGCCAGGGATTCGTTCGGGTAATCAATCGCTCGAGCGAGGCGGGTGACGTGCGCATCGAGGCCGTCGATGACGACGGCGTTGCGTACGGCCCGCTGACGCTCGCCGTCGATGCGGGCAGTGCCGCGCACTTCAATTCCGTCGACCTGGAAGACGGCAACGTCGGCAAGGGGCTGACTGGAAGCACCGGTCGGGGCGCGGGTGCCTGGCGGCTTGTGCTTTCCAGTGACCGCGAGCTCGGTGTTTTGTCCTACCTGCGCACGAGCGACGGCTTCGTCACCTCGATGCATGACATCGCGGCATGGGAAAACGGCGCGTACCGGGTCGCGTTCTTCAACCCGGGAAGCAATCGGAGGCAACAGAGCCTCTTGCGAGTGGTGAACATCGGCGATGCCGACGCGACGATTTCCATTGTGGGCACAGACGATTCGGGGTCGCCCGGCGCCGACGTGGTGACGGCGAAAGTGCCGGCTGGGGCGGCCAGGACCTACACCGCGGCGGACCTGGAATCGGGTGGCGTAACCGGCCTGGCAGGGTGGCTGGGCGATGGCGCGGGAAAATGGCAGTTGGCAGTGGATTCGGATCAGCCGATTGTGGTTCTCAGCCTGCTCTCGAGTCCCACGGGTCACCTTTCGAACCTGTCGAGCCGGGGAAGCGTTGGCTCGACGCGCTCGCTCGATTTTCGCCGCGGAGAACAGGGATTCATGGCCGGCTTCGCCGACTATCCGCCCGCTGACGAAGAAATCTACGAACTGACGTCCGGTTATCGGCCGCTTCCGTCAGCGTTGGGGCCGACGTCCGCCCTCTACCTTTCCGGAGTGAATCGCAGCGACGATCTCTTCATGTTCTACAAGGGCCGCGTCGGCGGGCTTGTGCCGGGTGCGAACTATCAGGTGTCGGTCAGCGCGGAGATCGCGACAGACACGCCAGCGGGTTGCGTTGGCGTTGGTGGCGCGCCGGGGGAGAGCGTCTGGATAAAGGGTGGGGCGAGCGAAGTGGAACCGCTGGCGGTTCTCGAGGGATCTTACCTTCGGATGAACATCGACGTCGGCAACCAGTCGAACGGCGGCGAACATGCCGCGGTGCTCGGCGACATGGCCAACTCCCGAAGCTGTGAACAGCCTCGGCAATGGCAACTGAAGTCGTTGCCGGCCCGGCCGATACCGGCGACTGTGGCGGCGTCCGCGAACGGCCGCGCGTGGCTGTTGTTCGGTGTCGACTCGGGATTCGAGAGCCGCACGGAAGTCTATTTCACTAGATTGACGGCCAAGTTCTCGCCGGCGGACAGCGGTGGTGAGAGCGTGACCGTCAGGCGCGTGAACGGATGGAGGCCATGAGAAAATCGCCGGAGGCGAAAGTGAAGAGCGCGATCGCGGGTCTGCCGGGTGAGGTGGACGATCAGGACTGGGCAGGCGAGGCCAACGGACATTTCAAGGGGATGGCCAGGACCGTTTCTGCGGCCCTCGCGAAGGTCCGCACACCATTCGATGCGCGCCGGGGATCGCGCCCCTGAGCGATGGCACGGGCGTTCTCGAGCGCCCGCTCGCGGGCCATGGCGAGAGTGATCACCGGGCAGGTGCCGAGCCCGAGGGTGGTCTTTCTGCCATTGATGCGTTTGCTCTGACCTCAATGGCTTATCGTTGACCCCGGGCGCTGCTTCAGCCGCGCCGTTCCGCGGCGACCGCGTCTACCCGCTGGAAGCCTCTCGGCAGCTTGAGGCCGCGGCGGGCGCGTTCCCCCGTGTAGTGCTCCAGGTCCTTCGGCTTCAGCCGCAGGTAGCGTTGCCCGGCGTAGACCATCAGTGCATCCCGCTGGCCCAGCACGGCGGCGCCCACGAGATGCTCTTCTCCGGCCTTGAATGCGGCGGTCGGAATGTTGATGAGCTTGACGCCCTTGCCCCGCGCCAGTTCCGGAAGGCTGGCCAGGGGAAACACCAGGAGGCGCCCCTGGTTTGTCACTGCGGCGACCCGCTGGCCGTCGCCCGCCCCCAATTCTCCCGGGGGCAGCGCCGAGCCGCCCGCGGGCACGCTCACGCACGCCTTGCCGGCCTTGTTCTTGGTGACCATGTCGCTCAAGCCGCCGACGAAGCCGTAGCCCGCGGTGGAGCAGAGCAGCACCCGGGTACCCGCCGGGCCCATGCAGGCGCCGACGAATCGCGCGCCCTCCGGCGGGTTGAGCCGCCCTGTCAACGGCTCGCCCTGGCCGCGCGCCGACGGCAGGCTGGCCGCCTGGACGTTGTATGAGCGCCCGGTGGAGTCGAGGAAGGCGAGCAGTTCATTGGTGCGGCCGCGCACCGCGTGCCCGTAGCTGTCGCCCGTCTTGTAGGCGAGTTCGGCCGGGTCGAGTTCGTGACCCTTGGCGGCCCGCACCCAACCCTTTTCCGAGAGCACGACCGTGATGGGGTCGTTGGAAACCAGGTCTTCCTCGCTGTACGCCGTGGCTTCCTCGACGCTTGCGAGCGGTGAGCGGCGGGCGTCGCCGTAGGATTCCGCGTCCTCGAGCAGTTCTTTCTTGATCAGCGTTCTGAGCCTCGCCCGGGAATTCAGGATCTTTTCGCATTCCTCCTTCTCCGCCCCGAGGCCGTTCTTCTCGTCGACGAGTTTCGCCTCTTCCAGCCGCGCCAACTGCCGCAGACGGATGTCGAGGATCGCGCTCGCCTGAACGTCCGAGAGGCTGAATCGCCGCATCAGCTCGCCCTTGGGGTCATCCTCCTCGCGGACGATGCGGATCACCTCGTCGAGATTGACATAGGCGACCAGCAGGCCTTCCAGCACGTGCAGCCGCTCGTTGATCTTCTCCAGGCGCCAGGCGATGCGCCGGGTGACCACCTCCTCGCGGTACTTCAGCCACTCCTTGAGAATGCCCACCAGGGTCTTCACCTGCGGCTTCTGGTCGAGGCCGATGACGTTGAGGTTCACCCGGTAGCTGCGCTCGAGGTCGGTGGAGGCGAACAGGTGGCTCATCAGGCGGTCGCCGTCGACCCGGTTCGAGCGGGGAACCAGCACCAGGCGGGTGGGGTTCCGGTGATCGGATTCGTCGCGGATGTCGGTGAGCATCGGCAGTTTCTTGGCCTGCATCTGCTGGGCGATCTGCTCCAGCACCTTGGCCGGGGAAACCTGGTACGGCAGGGCGGTGACCACGATGGAGCCGTTCTCCCGCGTATAGACCGCCCGCGCCTTGATGCTGCCCTTGCCGGTTTCATACACCTCCCTGATGTCTTCGGGGGGCGTGACGATCAGGGCGTCCGAGGGGAAGTCCGGCCCCCTGATGTGGGTCATGATGTCTTCGAGTGACGCAGACGGGCGGTCGAGCAGGTGGATGCAGGCGCTGATCACCTCGTTGATGTTGTGCGGCGGGATGTCGGTGGCCATGCCCACGGCGATGCCGGCGCCGCCGTTCAGCAGCAGCATGGGCACCCGGGCCGGCAGCAGCACCGGTTCGTCGATGGTGCCGTCGAAGTTGGCGGCAAAGTCGACGGTGCCCTGGCGCGTCTCGGCGAGCAGGAGGGCCGCGTATCTGGAGAGGCGCGACTCGGTGTAGCGCATGGCGGCGAACGACTTGGGGTCGTCGGGGGCGCCCCAGTTGCCCTGGCCGTCCACCAGGGGGTAGCGGAAGGAGAAAGGCTGGGCCATGAGCACCATGGCTTCGTAGCAGGCGCTGTCGCCGTGGGGGTGGAACTTGCCCAGGACGTCGCCGACGGTGCGGGCGGACTTGGCGAACTTGGCGGAGTTGTTGAGGCCGAGTTCGCCCATGGCGTAGACGATGCGGCGCTGGACGGGTTTCAGGCCGTCGGCGATGTGGGGCAAGGCACGATCGTTGATGACGTACATGGAGTAATCCAGGTACGCGCGCTCGGTATAGGTGCGCAGTGGAATCGTTTCGATGTCGGTGAGTTCCATATACTTAAGCTCACATGGGCCGAGTTACAGTGGAGTTCGTTTCCCAAGCACCGAGCGGGCATGAGGTGCGGGCCTCCGGCACGCCAAGCGTAGGGGTTGCTGGTGGATTCCGGGCGTCCTGAACTGCTTTAAAGGTGCCGGAGGCCCGCACCTCACACCCGCTCTCATCCCACAACCATGCTTTCTTCCCACAACCAAAGTTTGTTCAGGACTAGACAAGGCTGGCTTCATGGCCCTTCTTTTCGAGCCAGGTGCGGCGGTCCTGGGATCGCTTTCTGGCGAGTAGCATGTCCATGGTTTCCTGGGTGCGGATGGGGGAGTCGAGGGTCAGGCGGACGAGGCGGCGGGTTTCCGGGTCCATGGTGGTTTCGCGGAGCTGTTTGGGGTTCATTTCGCCGAGGCCCTTGAAGCGTTGGACGACGACGGAGCCGCGTTTCTTATCGGCGGCGATGCGGTCGAGGACGCCTTCCTTTTCCGCTTCGTCGAGGGCGTAGAAGACTTCCTTGCCGACATCGATGCGGAAGAGGGGGGGCATGGCGACGTAGACGTGGCCCTGTTCCACCAGGGGGCGGAAGTGCTTGAGGAACAGGGCGCAGAGGAGCGTTGCTATGTGGGCGCCGTCGGAGTCGGCGTCGGCGAGGACGCAGATCTTGTCGTAGCGGAGCCTGGAGAGGTCGGAGGAGCCCGGGTCCACGCCCACGGCTATTGCGATGTCGTGCACTTCCTGGGAGCCGAGGACCTGGCTTGCGTCTACCTCCCAGGTGTTGAGGATCTTGCCGCGCAGGGGCATTACGGCCTGGAATTCGCGGTCGCGGGCCTGTTTGGCGGAGCCGCCGGCGGAGTCTCCCTCCACCAGGAAGAGTTCCGCTGCCGAGGTGTCTTGGCCGGAGCAGTCGGCGAGCTTGCCGGGGAGCGCGGGGCCGGCGACGGTTTTCTTGCGCGCGACCTTTTTCGCGGCGCTGGCGCGGCGCTGGGCGTTGCCGATGGCGAGTTCGGCGATGCGTTCGCCGTCCTTGGGGTTTTCGTTCAGCCACAGGCTGAAGGCATCCTTGGCGACGCCGCCGATGAAGACGGCGGAGTTGCGCGATGAGAGGCGCTCCTTCGTCTGGCCGGAGAATTGCGGGTCGGAGAGCTTGGCGGAGAGGACGTAGGCGCACTGGTCCCAGAGGTCGTCGCCGGTGAGCTTGATGCCGCGCGGCAGCAGGTCGCGGAACTCGCAGAACTCCTTCAGCGCCTGGACGAGGCCGCTGCGCAGGCCGCTGACGTGGGTGCCGCCCTGGGAGGTGGGGATCAGGTTGACGTAGCTCTCCGTGATGAGGTCGCCCCCGTCGAGGACCCATTTGACCGCCCAGTCCACCGCCTCCCGGTTGCCTTCGGCGCTGTGGGTGAACGCCGAGGCGGGCACGGTTTCCGCATTCTGGAGAGACTGGTCGAGGTAGCCCACCAGGCCGTCCTCGAAGACCCAGTAGTTGCTCTCGTCCTCTTTCCCTTCGATGGTCAGGCTTACCCCGAGCCCCGGGGCCAGCACCGCCTTGGCGCGCAGCAGGTGCCTGAGCCGGGCGGGCGCCACGTTGGGGGAGTCGAAATAGGCCGGGTCCGGCTTGAAGTGGATGCGGGTGCCGGTGTTGCGCCGCCCGACCGATCCCACCGCTTGCAGGGCGGTGACCGGCTCGCCGGATTCGTATCGCTGCCGGTAGACCTTGCCGCCGCGCTTTACCTCGACCTCCAGCCACTCGGAAAGGGCGTTCACCACCGATACGCCCACACCGTGCAGGCCGCCCGCGTAGGTGTAGTTCACATCGTCGAACTTGGCGCCGGCGTGCAGGCGGGTGAGGATCAGTTCCACGCCGGTAATGCCGTGTTCGGGATGGTCGTCCACGGGCATGCCGCGGCCGTCGTCGATCACCTCGACGGTGCCGTCCCGGTAGAGGGTGACTTCGATTTCCCGGGCGTAGCCGGCGAGCGCCTCGTCGACACTGTTGTCGACCACCTCCTGGACGAGGTGATTGGGGCGGCTGACATCGGTGTACATGCCCGGCCGGCGGCGCACCGGCTCGAGCCCCGAAAGGACTTGCAGTGACTCTGCAGAGTATTGAACGGCCATGGGGGAGGGAATGGCTCCTTATACCTGCGTAAACGGTCGATCGTGCGGATGACGCAGACCCGGAAGAGGGCGGGGGACCGTCACGAACCTGTTGCGTTCGTATGATTCATCCGCTGCCGAGGGGTCCGGGTGCATCCGGACCCTTATTCGCGGACGAAGTTGTCGAATGAATCGAGTTTGCACCCGGTCACTGTCTTCCCGTCGGGCTGGGGCATCGCCCCGTTCGTGGTTTCAGATGAATATGCTGTCAGTGAATCTCCTTGATTCGCCGCACTTCGGTGCGAAGACTGCCGTCGTCGTGCAAATGCAGCCAGCGGTATCCGGGCGCGGAGCCGTCGAGACCGAATTCGAGCGAGTGGGGCTCGAACTGAAAACAGGTCGATGGCGTACCGAGAAGCGCCATGTGGCCATGGCGGCTCTCGACCGTCTGGTGGGCATGGCCGAACACTACCGATTTCACAGACGTCGCTTGCGCCAGACATTCTACCAGTTCCGGAGCGTTCCTGAGGCGGTCCTTGTCGAGCCAGGGGCAGCCCACATCCACCAGTGGGTGATGGGTGGCTACCACCAGGTGATCGCCCGAGGTTTCGATCGCCTCCAGCAGCTCCTCCCAGTCCGCCCTGCGCCAGACCGCGCCGGGTCCGTCGTCTTCATGGGTGTCCCAGGGAAGGATGCGCCAGGGTCCCAGGCGGACGGGTTCCATGGGCATGCCGGCGTCCACCATGGGCTGCAACAGATCGTGGTTTCCTGGCAGGCAGAGCAGGGGGCCGCCATGAAATTCGCCCAGGATGTCCAGGCAGTGCCGATAGGTCGCAACGACAGGATCGTGGGCAATGTCGCCCGTCGCCAGCAGCGCCGCCGGCTGGCGTTCGCGGGTGGCCGCCGCGAGTACCGATCTCAGTGTACCGGTGGTGTCGGTGTCGAGCAGGCGTTTCTCTTCGCTGTCGAGGAGGTGCAGGTCCGTGATGTGCAGAACCGACTGGACACCGGGCGCGGTGCCGGCGGCCGCCATCAGGAGACGGGGGCCGGTTCCCGCAATGCCACGCCGTTGCGCAGGCAGTACGACAGGAACTCGCCGAGGAAGCGGTTCACCTGCACTTTCTCGTCCCGCTGCCGCATGGCGTCGTTGGGATAGTCGTAGACGGCCTTGAAGTGGCGCTCCCGCTGATACTCCACCACCTCGGCGCAGCGGGCATCGTGGTAGATGCGCACCGTGAAACCGGGATTCAGGCCCCAGGGCGCTTCCGGGCCCTGTACCAGGCGGACCAGCGTGGTATAGGGGCTTCGTTCCAGCACCTCGAGACTGACTGCGGCACGGCAACCGGCCATGCTCACGCCCAGCGTATCGCCGTCACGTTCGCGCAATTCGGGAAACAGCCGCATGAGGCGCAGATAGTTGGCGTCGCACTCCGCCATGTGCCGAGGCAAATCAATGCTGTAATGGTTGTCCGTGCGCTTCATGCAGATCTGGAACTCCATCCTGTCCCAAATATATACCGGGGTATCCACGATATACAAAGCATTCGTCGGCCGATGTAGGCAATCACCCTGACTTTCGTGGCCGAATGCCGACACGTGGCCGGGTAATGACCCGCCGTCCGCGGCCGGCAGGGCGCCTTCGCCACTTCGCGCGTTTTCGCAGAATCCGGAGTTGGCGGTACGATTCAACCCCGATGACCCGTAAAAGCCCCAACCGCGGCGAGGTGACATGAAGGCGCTGAAGCTCTTCTGGTCGCGAGGACATGAGCGCAATGCCGGCGACTGGTTTTCGCCGTTGATCTGCGAGCGCCTGAGCGGGCGGGCCGTCGTGTACGCCGACCCGCGGCGCTGTGACCTGGCGGCCGCGGGAAGCCTGCTGGCCCGACTCAACAAGTCCCACGCCCTGCACCGAGCCGGGCTGCGGCGCTCGCTACACGTCTGGGGCACCGGCTCGCTGCGTCAAGAGGACCGGCTGTCCGGTCTCCATCGCCTGCACGCCCTGCGCGGACGACTGACGCTGGCCCGCTGCGAGCGCGTGGAAACGCCTCCCCGCTTGGGAGACCCGGGATTGCTTGCCGGCCTGCTGCTCGATGGGCCGGTCGAAAAGCGCCATTCAGTCGGCGTAATCCCGCACCTGGCCGACCGGGAACACACGGAGGTTGTTTCGTTCGTTTCGCGAACGGCCAAAGCACGGCTGCTCGACCTGACCTCCCCGGTAGGGGACCTGCTCGCCGCCATTGCCTCCTGCGAGCGCATCCTCTCCTCCGGATTGCATGGCCTGGTGTTCGCGGATGCGTTCGGCATTCCCAACCGCTGGTTCACCGCCTCCGGGGCATTGACCGGCGGCCGCCACAAGTTCGATGACTACTACAGCGCCTTCGACCTGCACCAGGAACCCGTGCGCCTGCCCGGCCTGGACCTGGAGGCGGCTTTCGACGGCTACGCCCGGCCCCGAATCGAAACGATCAAGCGGGAACTGCTGGAGAGTTTTCCCTTTCGCTGAGTGCCGTGGTGGACGCCGCAAGAACCATGACCGGCAGCCAGAAGTAGCACCAGAAGAGGGTGGTTCGCACCAGGATGTGGTCGCCGCTGGTGGTGCTGGCGAGCAGCACATACACCAGCACCACGGCCCAGTCGCGGCGCTGGCCGGGTAGCGGAATCCGCCAGGCCGAGAGCGGCTTGCGGGTGGATGCGGCAGGCGCGGCAACCGCCCTGCCCCGCACGCACCACAGCAGCCACGCCATCGCAACGAGGAATACCGCCGCACCCAGCAACCCCTGATGATAGATCGCCGCGACGTAAAGGCTGTGGGCGCGATCGGTGACGGTTCCGGGCAGGTATTCGACTTCGAGCGGCGAGGCAACGCCGCAGCCGATCAACGGATTGCAGGACAGGAACGCCGACCAGGCCTGCGACCAGATCTCAGGCCGAAAGGAAAGACCCCGGCCGATCCAGATGGCCCGGAGCGCATCGCTGCCGAACAGCGCCGCGCCGCCGGCGAGGCCCAGTACCACGGCGCCGGCCAGCATGGTGCGGGGGCGCAATCGCGGCCTGAAAACGAATGCAATCACAATCACGTAGGCAACCAGCGCCGTGCGCGGCCCGGCGAGCAGCACGAAGGCGACGGGCAACGCGCAAGCCCCCATCCAGGGGAGCCGGAGCCTGCCTTGCGCAATGCCGGTGCAGACGGGCAGCGTGGCGGCCAGCAGCAGAACGGAGGCATGCACCGGGTTGTCGAGGCCGAGCCATCCGGGGAGCCTCGGCCACTCCGGGCTGTAGGTTGCCGCCCAGTGCCCGAGCGACAGCAGCGCACCCAGGTTGGCGCCGAGCAGCAGCGCCTGCTGAAATCGTTCGAAAGCCCAGGGCGCGTTCCCCGCCAGGTGCGCGACACCCAGGTAGACCAGGAGGATGCAATAGGCCGCCAGAACCATGTCTGCCGCGACATCCCCCGCAATCGGCCCGCTCCACGTCAACGACAGCAGCGGTATCGCGAGCAGCACCGGCACCGTCCACCCCGCCCTTCCCGCGAAGGCGTTGCACAGGGTTCGCCTGTCGAACAGAAAGCCGTGCGCCGCCGCGGCGGCGACGTACAGAAGCCAGTTGCGCTGGTGTTGCCCGCCTACGAAGAAAAAGCCGGCGATCAGCAGCGCCAGCAGAATGGTGAACGCACGCGACATATCCAGGCGCGTCAGCTAGTGTCCTGTCCCATAAGTTTCTTGCATTTCAGAGTTCGCTCGGTGCGCCAATGCAAGGCGCGGCCCGCAGCCAATATCGAGCATATTGGCAAGGGTCGCAACGCGTTTGCATACGAGGGGCAAGCCCCTCGTGCACCCCGGCTGAGGGCTCCGGCGCGCCAAGCGAGCTCCCGAAGGGCGCGCCGCACGGGGCCTGTGGCTGTGTTGCGACCCTTGGCAATGGGGCGGGCCATTCCCGGCGGGCCGCGCCTTGCCACAGGCCCCGTGCGGCACGCTGAAATGTAAGAAACTTATGGGACAGGACACTAACCCCTTTGAACATGAAGCCACCGTAGAACAAGCTCATGCGATTGGGCAACCGGGTCTCCCACGGCCATTCGGAGCGTTCCCTGCGGGGTCGCGTTTCGCGGTTTCAGGTTGCCCCCGAGGAGCGCGGCGGGCGCCCGGCGGGTTCGCAACGGTTATCCGCCGGATTCGTGGCGGACGACCAACAAATCGCACGCCCGCCGTGGCGAGCCGCCTACGGTTTTGCCACTCCCGCTCTGCTACACTCCCGCCTTCTCGAAATCTGGAGATCCTCCCCCCGTCATGCACGAGTCAGTTCGCAAATCCAGCAGTCTTCTTTTGCGTTCCGCGGCCTGTTCCGCTGCCTGTTCCGCTGCCGTGGCGCTGCTCCTCGCCACCGTCCCGGCGCATGCGATCGATATCGCCGATGCCTATCGCGACGCCCTGGAGAACGACCCGGTACTCGGCGCGGCCGAGGCGAGCTACGAGGCGCGCAAGGAACTCATTCCCCAGGCACGGGCCAACCTGCTCCCCAAAATGAGCTTCAACGCCTCAACCAGTTGGAACGAGCGGAGTTTCCCCGTGCCGCCCAGGCTCGATTTCAACCCCGACAGCCCCACCTTCGGCACGATAGCGCCGGTGGCCGACCAGAACTTCACCGACCGCCAGTGGCAGGCCCGCCTCCAACAGCCGGTCGTCAACCTGAGCGGCTGGTTCGACTGGCGCAGCGCCAAGGCCTCGGTGGAAGGCGCCGAGTTCAACCTGGCGAACGCCCGCCAGGCGCTGATCGTGCGCGTGGTGCAAGCCTACCTGAACGTACTGCGGGCCCAGGACCGCCTGGACGCAACCCTTGCCCGGGAAGCCGCCGTCAACCGGCAGCTCGAGCAGGTTCAACAGCGCTTCGATGTCGGGCTGGTAGCCATTACCGATGTGCTGGAGGCCCAGGCCGGCTACGACAGCACCGTGGTCGACCGCATCCAGGCGGACGGCGACCGGTACATCTTCTTCGAGACCCTGCAGGCCCTGATCGGCGAATCCTTCGAGAGCCTCGACCGCATCTCCGACAACCTGCCGGTCGTCGACCCGCAACCGCAGAACGAAGAGCAATGGGTGCAGACGGCACTGGAAACCAACCACAACATCGCCGCCGCCCGAGCCCAGCTCGAGGCCGCCAACCGCTCCATCGCCGCCCGCCGGTCGGGGCACCTGCCCACGGTGGACGGCTCCATCTCGCGCAGCTACTACTACACCGGCGGCGCCAGCTTCCTGGCCAACAAGATCAACACCACCACCTATGCGCTGTCGGTGAACCTGCCGATCTACCAGGGCGGCTTCACCAACTCGCGCACCAAGGAGGCCCGGGCGCTGGCCGAGCAGGCCCGGGAGGAACTGCTCAACCAGCAACTCACGGTAAGCCGCGATACCCGCAACCTGTTCCAGATGGTGGCCACCGACGTGGTGCGGGTGGGCGCGCGCATGAAAGCCATCGCATCGAGCGAATCGGCCCTGGAAGCCACCGAGACCGGCTACGAAGTGGGCACCCGCAACATAGTCGACGTGCTGCTGGCCCAGCAGCGGCTGTATTCCTCGCAGTTCGACTACGCCGACTCGCGCTACAACTACGTGATCGACCTGATGCGGCTGCAGCAGACGGCCGGAATCCTGGAAGAGATGCACCTCACGGAGCTGAACCAGTACACGGACCCTGCCGATACGGTGACGCGGGAGGCTTCGCTGCGCAATCGCGGCATGGGTTCGGGATCGCGATAGGCCGCGCACGACGGGGCGGCGATTCCGTCAACCTCGCTTACTGGGCGGGATCACTCTCCACCTGATCGCAGAGCAAAACCGGGTTCGCGAACCCCTCCAACACGCTTTTCACCCGAGCTTCGCTACGCAGAAGCAGCGTCAATCCGGGTTCGCAGCAGTTCGAGCAGACGCTCTGTGGCGCCGCGATTCTGCTCTACCGCCTGCAGCGCCCGCGCTCCGGCGGCAGTGCGGGCCGCGGCGTCCTCGAACGCCGCAATCACGGTGTCGGCGAGTTGCGCCGGCGTCTCCACGCGGGAAAGGCACTGCGCCGCCGCGAAGGCGGCGACCACCTCCTCGAAATTGAACGTGTGGGGGCCGACAACCAGGGGCTGGCTGCAGAGGGCGGCCTCGATGGGGTTGTGGCCGCCGACGGGGACGAGGCTTCCTCCGAGGAAAGCGACATGAGACAGGCCGTACAAGGTTTGAAGCTGGCCCATTGTGTCGCAGACGATGACCTGTGCGGGTTCGCCTCGGTTCGCCGAATCGTCGTTCTGCGTTGATTCGGAATCGTTCGCTTCAGCGCGTGCAGTCGCGCCAAGCCGGCGCACCGTGAACCCGCGGCGCACCGCCAGACCGGCAACGTCTTTTCCCCTGACCGGATGCCGAGGCACGAGCAGCAGGCAACTGTCGGGAAAACTCCCGCACACCCGGGCGTGGGCGTCGAGCACCAGTTCGTCCTCCCCCGGATGCGTGCTGCCCGCGACCCACACCCTGGCTTGACCCAACCCCAGCTCATTCCTCAACGCCGACACCCGCCCGGGATGGTCCTCCGGCAATCGGGCATCAAACTTGACGCTTCCGAAGACATCCCCCCGCCCGCTCGGTAGACCCAGCGCCTCGAAGCGTTCGAGGTGGTCTCCATACTGGCAGGCGACAAAACTGAGCCGGCCCAGCACCCTTCGCGTGAAACGCCGAAACAGCCCATAGCCCCGCGCAGACCCTGCGGACAGTCGCGCATTGACGAGCAATATGGGGACACCCCGGCGATGCGCCTCATCGATCAGGTTCGGCCAGAGTTCGGTTTCCACCAGAATCAGCATCCGAGGCCGGACCCTTTCGAAAAACGCCCGCACCGCGAACCGGAAGTCGTAGGGTGCGTAGCAGTGGTGCACTGCGCTCCCAAGGCGGCCGGTGACCTGAGCGGACCCGGTCGGCGTCATGGCGGTGACCAGAAAAGGCAGGCGGTCATCGTTCGAGAACTCGCGCGCAAGCTCCGCTATGAGCGGCGCCACTGCGATGGTCTCGCCAGCGGAGACGGCGTGAAACCAGATGCAATTTGGCTGTATCCCCGTCGGCGCCCGCCCCATCCGCTCGCCGATGCGCTTTCCGTATTCCGGCTCGCGGCGCGCGCGCCACTCCAGGCGCACCAGCACGGCGGGGAGGCTCAGCCAGAGCAGCGCCTGGTAGAGAAGCCCGATCATGGGCGGGAGGCAGATTGAACGTAAAGCAGGTACATCTGCACGCGGCAGTCAATGGTGCTCACGGCCGAGCTTTACATCGGCCAGCAGCCGATCGATGTCTGCAGTCGGATGATTGCAGGCAAGTGCCCGGTCAAGCGCGCGAAGCCTGCGCTCAATCACTGCGGAGCGGCTTGTCCGCGGCCTGCCCCCGTCGGTCGGAGTCAAACCTGCCTGGTCTTCAAGTTCACGGGTACGGTGTTCCAGGAGCCGCTGAACCTCTTCCAGCACATTGCGGTTTGTGGCGACACAGGCTGCCTCGAAGCGTTCATGCAAGCTCTCCGAAAGCTCGAGAATCAGCCGCTTGACCGGTTCCCCATCCGGACAGTTTTTGTCGGACGATTGTCGTGAAGTCGGCATGTGGCTTCCCGTCAAATGAGCCCTGGCCCAAGGTGGCAAAATCCCGAACCGGTGTTTCGCTCTCTTTTTATCATTCCAGAATCCAGGTAAAAATGAATCCGGATCGAGGCATGATCCATCACCAACTCCGTCATCCCACGTTCGCCGTCCCGCATGCGTTACCTCCGACATGCGATTGTTACAATGAGTCGCGCAATAGCGAGCCCCGTTTCTCCCCCGGTATTTCCAACTGATGCCAAGCACGACCATACAGATCGACACGGTAATCGCCGGCGGCGGCATTGCGGGACTCTGGCTGTTAAACGTCCTTCGGTCACGTGGGTACAGCGCCGTGCTGCTCGAAGCGGAGGGCCTCGGCGGGGCGCAGACGCTGTCGTCCCAGGGCATTGTCCACGGCGGCATCAAGTACGCGCTGGGGGGTGCGCTTACCGCCGCCAGCGAAGTCATGAGCCAGGCCCCTGCCCGCTGGCGCGCATGTCTCGAAGGAAACGGTGAGGTCGACCTTCGCGGGCTCGTGCCCCTGAGTGACGGCTTTCATCTATTTTCCGGCGCGGGCGCGCTCGGCAGGCTGGCGGCCTTCTTCGCGAGCAAGGCACTTCGCGGCCGGGTTGAGCAACTCCACCGGTGCGACTATCCGGAAGCGCTTCGCCACGTTGCCTTCCGCGGGCCGGTCTACCGTCTGCAAGATTTTGTGCTGGATACCACGGCGCTGGTTGAACGCCTCGGCGCGCTCGCCTCGGGCAACATCTACCGGCATTCTTTGACGCCCAGTGCCTGCATACTGAACGATGGCGTACGAGTACGGCTGGCTGACTACATTCTGAAGGCCAATCGGCTGATCTTGGCGGCGGGCGCCGGAAACGAAGCTGTGCTCGAAGGGCTGGGCTTGTCGGGCATCGCGATGCAGCGCCGTCCGCTGCACCAAGTGATGGTGCGTCACCCGAATCTGCCGCCCCTGTATGGCCACTGGCTGGCCGGTGCCGAGGCAGCCGAACCCCGCTTGACGATCACCAGTCATGGCGCCGGCAGCAATTCGGGTCCCGGCGGCCTACTCTGGTACCTCGGCGGGCAGCTTGCCACGGATGGCGCCGGACGCAGCGCGCAGGCCCAGCGCGACCAGGCACGGCTGGAACTCGAGGCCTGCTTTCCCTGGATGGACTGGAGCCTCGCCAAGTTCGAAACCTTTCGGGTCGACCGGGCGGAGCCTCATCAGCGAACGGGACTTCGGCCCGACCACGCGTTCGCTGAAGCCTCGGGCCCCTGCATCGTCTGCTGGCCAACAAAGCTCACCCTGGCGCCCGATCTAGGGGATCGGGTTCTGAGCCTGTTGCCGCCGCCGGAACACCTCTCTCCCGGCCCATTGAACCTGCCATCCGCCACCACCGGGCGGGCTCCCTGGAGTACGTGATGGAGTACCGGCCACTCGGCGCCACCGGAATCGACGTCTCCGTGCTGGGTCTCGGCACCGTGAAGCTGGGTCGGGACAGCGGCGTCGACTACGCTCGTCCTTTCCGACTACCTACCTTGCGGGAAGCGCGGCACTTGATCGACAAGGCGCACTCGCTCGGCATCAATCTCATCGATACGGCCCCGGCCTACGGCTCGAGCGAAGAACGCCTCGGCGAACTGCTCGCCGGCCAGCGGCAACGCTGGGTGATCGTCACCAAGGTGGGCGAGGAATTCGACGGCGCACGGTCAAGCCATGATTTCAGCCCCGAACATACGACCATGAGCGTGCACCGTTCACTGCGTCGGCTGGGAACCGACTACCTCGATGCCGTGCTGATTCATTCCGACGGTAACGATGAAACCATTCTCAACGAATTGGGAACTCTGGACTGCCTGAAGCAACTAAGAGACTCGGGCCTGATCCGCGCAGCCGGCATTTCGCACAAGTCGCCTGATGGAGCGCGGGCGGCCCTGGCGCAGCGCGCGGATGTGATCACGGCCACGCTCAACCCGAAAGACACATCGGAAGCCGAGGTAATCATGCAAGCTAGAGAGCAAGGATGCGGCGTACTCGTGAAGAAAGCGCTCGAAGGTGGGCGAGAGACGCCGCAGGCACTGCGCTTCGCGGTCCGGCATCCGGGCGTTAGCAGCGTTGTCGTAGGCACGCTGAACCCGGAGCATCTCGAAACAAACGCTGGAATGGTCGCTGGTGGGAAAAGAAAAAGGCAATGAAGCGCCGGAACGCCCCAAAGCCTCCACTTCGAATCGTCGTCACTCCACCCAATTTTGTCAAGCCCAATTCCTCAACGCGCTCCAGACCGCCTTGGCGACCTGGATGTCCTGTACGGCGACTCCGGTGAGGTCCGCGATGGTGATTTCCCGCGGGTTCGAGCGGCCCTTGGCCTTTCCGGCAATGATATCGCCCAGTTCGACGAGACTGGCCTCCGCGATGTGCCCACCTGCAACGGCGTAACCGGATTCGCCGTGGTCGAGGCATTGCGGTAGCGAATCGACGGCGCAGACACCGGCCCGTGCGAACAACAGGGGATCCAGTTCCTGTTTGCCGGGCGTGTCGCTGCCCATCGCGGTGATGTGGGTACCCGGCCGAACCCACTCGCTGCGTACGAGAGGGGCGGTCGACGCCGTGGCCGTGACGATCAGGTTGCTGGAGTCGCAGAGGTCCCGCAGGGAATCGGCCACTCGCACGTCGTAGCCGGCATCGGCCATTTCGCGCCGGTATGCCGCCGACCGTTCGCCGCGCCGCGCCCAGACAATGACCCGATTGCAATCCCGCACATGGCGCAGGTACTGCAACTGCATGCGCGCCTGCATGCCCGCACCGACGATGCCGATGCATTCGACGGCATCCGGCGCCAGGTAGCGGGCGGCGATACAACCGGCGATGGCGGTGCGCACATCCGTCAGGTAACCCGAATCGTCCAGCAACGACAGGGGCTCGCCGGTTTCCGCCGACATCACGATCATCATGCCGCCGCCGGTGGCAAGACCGCGCGAGGGGTTCTCGTAGAAACCGGTGGCGATCTTGATGACGAAGACCGCATCGCCGTGGATGTGGCCGTACTTGATGTGGCACTCGCCCGGCGGCGCCTCGAAGCCGATATGGCCGACCGGGGGAACCGTTGCCGCACCGCTCGACAGCGCCACGAAGCCGGCTTCTATCGACTCAATCGCCGCCGGAACGTCGAGTGCGGACTTGATCTCGTCGAGGTTGGCGGATCGCATTTCAGTCCTTTTCGCTTGCCGCCGTCGAAGGGGCGTTTTCCAGGAAATAATCTGAAATCCGCTCAAGGCCCTGTTCGAGCTGCCGCCGGGGTCCGCCGATGCCGACCCGGAAGTAACCGTCGAGACCGTATACGTCCCCGGGCAACAGCAGCAGGCCCTTCTCGACTCTCAACGCGTCCACGAGTTCCGTCGAGTTCACCTCTTGTGCATAGCGCACGAACGCCATGCCCCCCGCCTTCGGAGGAACGAAACCGAAATAGTTGGAATTGCCGCTCACCCAATCGGAAAGCAGCGACAGGTTCTCGCGCAATATGCGCTTGCTGCGGTCGAGGATCCTGCGCCGCAGGCCGGGTTTCAATACGCGTTCGGCGACGTATTCGCTCAGCGCGGAGGTAGTGATCGAGGTGTAGTCCTTGCGCTGCCAGGCGGCGTAAATGTCCTGCGCGGGCCCGGCCAGCCAGCCGATGCGCAGGCCCGGCAACGCCATGGCCTTCGACAGGCCGTTGGTCACGATCGCCCTGTCGTAGAGATCGAGAAAACTCGGCGGTTCGGGCCCGACGAGTTCCGATCCCTTGTAGATCTCGTCGGCATGCAGGTAGATGCCGTTGTCCGCCGCGACGGCGACGAGTTCCGCCATGGCGTCCGGGTCCAGCACCATGCCCGTCGGGTTGTTCGGATGGCAGATGGTGACCAGGCGGGTTTTCGGCGTCACCAGGCTTTTCAGTTCATCGAGATCGGGCGCCCAGTCCAGTTCCTCCTTGTGCGCAACGGTCTTCACCGTGACGCCGAGCGCGCGCGCCCAACCCCAGATCTGCAGGTAGTTTGGCGTGAACACCACGATCTCGTCGCCCGGGTCGAGCAGCGACATCACCATGAGAAAGTTGGCTTCCGAAGAACCGTTGGTGACGATCACATCGTCCGGGCCGCGGTTTTCGTAGAGCGCGGCGACCGTCTCGCGCAGGGAAACCGCACCGTTCGTCCAGCCGTAACCGAGTTCCAGCGACCGGAGTTCCGCCAGCTCCTTCACGGAAAGCAGCTCGTCGAGCGACAGGGGGTGGACGCCGCTGTCGGACAGGTTCAACTCCACCCTGTTCTCGTACAGCGACTGGATGCGCTCCAGTGCGAACTCCTCGATTTTCATGGGCTCGTCAGATGCTCCCTTCGCGCCGAATCGTGAACCGTTGGCGATCTATCCATTGACGTCAACATCGACCCCGACGGGGCAGTGATCCGAGCCCATCACCTGAGGCAAGATAAAGGCATCCTTGACCCGCTTCGCCGCTCCCGGAGACGCCAGCACGTAGTCGATGCGCCAGCCGACGTTCTTCTCGCGCATGCCGCCCCACTGGCGCCACCAGGTGTAGTGGCCGGGCTCGTCGTGATGGCGGGCGCGGAACGTGTCGACCCAGCCGGCGTCCAACCATCGCGTCAGTTCCGCGCGCTCCTCCGCGAGAAAACCGCTGGTCTTCTTGTTGGATTTCGGCCGCGCCAGGTCGATGGCTTCGTGAGCTGTGTTGTAGTCGCCCACCACAAACACCGGGCCCCGGCGCCGCAGCGCCTGGAAGCGCTCGAATGCCGCCGCGTAGAACTCGAGCTTGTACGGCACCCGGCTGTTGTCGCGGTCGCGGCCGCTGCCCTTGGGGAAGTACACCGAGGCCACCGAGAGCCTGCCGAAGCGGGCGATGATGAGGCGGCCTTCCGCATCGAAGCGGTGCTCGCCCAGAGCGGTTTCCACCCGGTCTGGCGGGCGGCAGGAATAGATGGCCACGCCGCTGTAGCCGGGGCGCTCCGCCGGCGAGAAGCTGGTGTGCCAGCCCGCCGGCGCGCGCGTCTTCTCGTCGAGCTGATGCTCGAACGCGCGCACCTCCTGGAGGCCGATCACGTCGGCATCGCAGGCAGCCAGGAAGTCGTGGAAACCTTTCCTGACGCAGGCGCGCAAGCCGTTGACGTTCCAGCTCAAGATGCGCATGGCGTGATCAATGGCGTGACCGGAGTCAGCCTGTCGTACCGCTGTTTTTCATCTGCTCAAGAATTGCCGTCGTCGAGCAGTCCTCGACATGGCCGAGCACCCGCACCTTGCCGCCATAGGAGCGGACGAGATCGGCGCCTACGACTTCATGGGGCTCGTAGTCGCCGCCCTTGGCCAGTACGTGGGGACGAAGCAGTTCCAAGAGCGAATCGGGTGTGTCCTCGTCGAAGGCGACCACCCAATCCACGGATTCCAAGCCCGCCAGAACGCGAAGCCTCCGGTCCAGGCCGTTCACGGGCCGGCCTTCTCCTTTCAGGCGCGCCACCGAGGCATCGTCATTCACCGCGACGATCAGGCGGTCGCCGAGCGCGCGGGCTTCCTCCAGGTACCGGACGTGGCCGGCGTGCAGGATGTCGAAACAGCCGTTGGTGAATACCAGTTTCTCGCCGTTGGCCGCGGCGGCCTTTGCGGCCAGCGCCAACTGCTCCCGGGAGAGGATGCCGCGGTCGCTCAGGCTGCCCTGGCTCGCCGCCAGCGCGAGTTCCGGGCCGCTGACGGCCGCGGTGCCGGCCTTGCTGACGGCGATGGAAGCGGCGATGTTGGCAAACCGCGCGCCATCCAGCGCCGGCCAGCCGAGGGCGCTGGTGATGCCGAACACCGCGGCGGCCGTGTCGCCGGCGCCCGTGACGTCGAAGACTTCGACGGGGCGCGCGGGCAGGTGGTGATAGCCCTCGCCGGTGGCGACGCTCATGCCGCCGGCGCCGTGGGTGACTACCAGGGCGCCGATATCCAGCTCCTCGCATAACGCGACGGCCCGTTCGCCGAGTTCGCTTTCGTTCCGACACTTGCCCGTAGCGGCGGCGAACTCGCGCTCGTTCGGCTTCAGCACGGTGGCGCCGGCGTAGGCACGGAAGGGTTTCGCCTTGGGGTCGACCACCACGGGGACGTTGGCGCGCCGGGCTGCCTCGATGAGTACGGCCGGGTCGCCGACCGCACCCTTGTCGTAGTCCGCGATGATCAGGGCATTGGCGTCCTCGAGCTGGCCCGGCACCTGCATCGCCAGTCTGCGAGCGAGATAGGGTGATGTGGGCTTCTCGAAGTCAGTGCGCAGCAGTTGCTGCTGGCGGCTCACCACGCGCAGCTTGAGAGTGGTGGAGGCATCGGGGCTGACGATGAAATCTTCGCAGACGCCGGATGCATCGAGCTTGCGTTTCAGGGCGCCGCCCGGGGCATCGTCGCCCACGCACCCCAGCAGGGTGCTCCCGGCGCCCAGGCTCTTGACATTGACCGCCACGTTGGCGGCGCCGCCGGGGCAGTCTTCGGTATGCTCGACATCGACCACGGGGACGGGGGCTTCCGGGGAGACCCGCCGGGTGGCGCCGTGCCAGTAGCGGTCGAGCATGACATCGCCGACGACGAGCAGATACAGGTCCTTGAGCGACGGGAGTTGGAGATGCCTCAATTCGGGTGGCCCCTGGCGGCTCGGGCCGGATGGTATCACAGGGGTGAGTTGCTAAAATCCGGGGGCTTCACCGCCGCGTTTGAGCGCTTGTACCGCCGATGCCTCACTTTCGAATCACCTGCCCACCGTGCCGAAGACGCTTCGCGGGTTCGCCACCGCAACGGGCGACCGGCGTAACGAAACCGCATGGTGTGAGGCGGTGAACCATGGGCTCCGAAAAACCTGAGCCGCCGCACCTGGCATCGCCTCGGATGTGGCCCAGTTGGTGCCTGGTGGGCGTGGGCTGGGTGATCGGGCGCCTGCCGCTGGGCATGCTCTTTCCGCTCGGCAAGCACCTCGGGCGGATCGCCTTCCGCTTCTGGGGCCGGCGGCGGCGCATTGCCGAGATCAATCTGCGGCTTTGCTTTCCCGAACTCGATGCACCGGAGGTTACGGCGTTGGCCAGGCGGTCTTTTGAGGCGGTGACCCTCGGGGTGCTGGAGTTCTGTGTGGCCTGGTTGAATCCGCTGCGGGATCTGCGTGGGCGGATGAAGATCGTGGGCGCGGAGCACTTTCGGGCCGCCATGGCACAGGAACGGGGGGTGGTGCTGCTCGGGGCGCATTTCGGGTGCCTGGACATCGTCTCACAGGCGCTTGCGGACCTCGGGCGGATCGATGTGATGTACCGGTACAACAAGAATCCGGTGCTGGAGCGGGTGCAGTTGCGGGGGCGGCGGCACTATTACCGGGGAGTGATCGAGCGGCAGGATACGCGGGCGATGCTGCAGGCGCTGAAAGAGGGACGGGCGGTGTGGTATGCGGCGGATCAGGATTATGGGGCGAAGCATTCCGTGTTTGCGCCGTTTTTTGGGGTTGAGGCGGCTACGATTACGGCGACTGCGCGGTTTGCCGGGCTGAAGGGGTCGCCGGTGGTGATGCTGAGTCATCATCGGGATTACGATGGGCGGTCTTGGACGATTGAGTTCAGTTCGCCGATCGAGGAGTTTCCTAGCGGTGATGACCAGCAGGATGCGTGCCGGATCAATCAGGTGATGGAGGCGGAGATTCGGAAGCATCCGGAGCAGTACCTGTGGCTGCATCGGCGGTTCAAGACCCGTCCGTTGGGAGAGCCAAAATTCTACGAACAAGGGACTAATCATGTCAGTTGATCCCCATCCGCTTCGAACCGATGGACTCCGCCTCCTACGAATCACTCAACTGCTGCCATAGAGATGTGCGCGTAGACCTTCACCGGTTCGACGACTTGACCGACACCGCGCAGATGTTGCAAGCTCGTGAGCAAGATCATGGTGAAAGTTCACTTTGCTGTGCCAACAACAACCACACACGATGACAACATTGCGAGCAAAAGCAACAACAGGGTCTGAAACTCGCATCAGAGGAGCGGTAACGATCGGGGAATCGTCACGTGTTGATCAAAGACGACGCTAAGGTTTGTTTTACTGCGCCTGACGGTGCGCAACAATCAGATGCGCCTCTTCGCGAACAAATATGATTTGCCAGAGACGCAAGGTCAACGAGGCGGTGCAAGTAGAGGCTCACATGTACTGGCACTCTACAAGTGCGCGACTGACTTACGCTAAACCTGCCTGAGACGTGGAAAGGCATTCACAGAATAAACTGGCCAAGGCACAATTTGAAAACGTGACTCCAATGACGTCTCGAAGGATGAGGGCAATTCGCGGACGGGGAAATCGTTCAACAGAAATAAGGCTGCGGATGGCGTTTGTTAGGTCGAGGCTTTCCGGATGGGTTTGCCATCCGGTAGATCTCAAGGGTAAACCAGATTTTTTCTTCCCCGAGAAAAAGGTGATCGTATTCGCAGATGGGTGTTTTTGGCATGCTTGCCCTCAATGCTATAAGGCTCCTTCCAATAATGCCGAGTACTGGTCAGAAAAGCGAAAAGCAAACAGAGAGCGCGATACTCGAAATACGATCGAGTTGCATAAGAGCGGATTTACGGTTCTGCGTTTCTGGGAACACGAAATTCGCAATAATCTAAATGCGTGCGTCAACATTGTTTCGAAACACATCAGTTAGCGACCCCTTCTTGCTCGCGCACCAACAGAACCCAATGGGCTATGCAACGGGCGTTTATTGGCGCATTTGATTTTGAGTTTGCATTTTTTTCTCTATTTGACATCAATTGTAGATTGCTTAAGTTGAACTGAGCCGCGTTCCGCGGCGGGGCGCCATGCCGGGGCCCGATGCCGTTGC